>CACYRB010000015.1:56868-60268 GCA_902776685.1 uncultured Prevotellaceae bacterium | reverse complement strand
TTAGGGGGCTTACTTTTCTGAAAATAAAACCGCAACGCCTATTTAAAGGCATTGCGGAAGATAATTTTTGCGCATTTCACTTTTAGCGGACAGCAATAAGAGAATATAGGAAAATCTAGGACAGCCCAGGAAAATCTATGACAGCTTAGGGCTATTTGGTAATGTGGTGGCGGAGAATGATTTTTCTCTATTAAAATACTAATTATTCGAAAAAAACATGTATATTTGCACTCGTATATTTGTAAACTTTTAATAAATAAAAAGCTTATGTCACAGATTCAATGTCCAAAATGCGGTGCTATATTGCCACCGAACACACCTGTTTGTCCTACATGTGGGATGCAGCTTGCTCAGTCATATAACAATGGCCAGCCTTTTCAGCAGCCACAGCAACCTCAACCACAGCCACAGTACCAGCAACCTCAGCCGCAGCAACAGTACCAGCAACCACAACCACAACAGCAGTACCAACAGTCGAATCCCTATAATCAGCAGCCCTATTACCAGCCACAGGGTGGTGGTAACGGTTCGAAGATACTCATTGGTGTACTCGTTGCACTACTGATTTTGTTAGCTGGTGGGGCCGTGTTTTATTTCATGACTCAGAATCAGAAGAATGAGGAAGAGGTAGCCGAGCTGAAGGAACAAATAGAAAAAGAGAAAGATAGTTCACCTGAATCAGAGGCTACGGTCGCCGAGGCACAGGCCCCGAGCGAGATTGTTGTGAAGGAAGGTGCCGTGAATGCCGATGCACACCATGCCGTGAGTGCCGGTTCGCGTAATGCAACGACGCAAGATAGTGGTCCGGTAAAGGTTGTCATCAACGGTACCGGTGTCCGTCTGCGTTTTGCTCCGAGTCTGAATGCAGGCTGGCTTACTTGGCCCAACGGAAAGACCCGCACGGTGAGCAAGGGCACACGTCTGACCTATCTTGGCGAAGATGGCGACTGGTACACCGTGAGCTATATGGGCGAGACCTTCTATGTCTCGAAAGAGTATAGCTATAAGGTGATTCCTAACTAAAAAGACAAAGACTAAGACATGAAGAAAATATTTGTGTTGCTGTCGCTGGCTGCACTGGTAGCCTGTGGCGGTGAGAAAGCCAAGTCGGACGAGGTCGCCTCGGTTGATGCCAATGGCAACACTGTTGAAGCCGATTCCGAGTCAGCTGTGGCCGAAGGATTGCCTTTCTCTGGGGAAGAGGTGAAAGAGCATGTTGTGCTTGATTTTGGCAACCGAGCCATCCGTACCAATGCCGACGCTTCGATAACCCATCCTGAGCAGGTGAAGAACAAGAAAAACTGCTTCATCGTGATGTCGAAGAAAGACTACTACCTCTATGTCTATGAGGCTCAAGGTGCCGACACTGTGATGGTGGCCCGCTACGATTGTGCCTTTGGTTTGAAGAAGGGCAATAAGACTGGTCAGGGCGATATGCGCACTCCGCATTGCACCATGGCCGAGCCATTCAGCATCACGCAGATAGTGGATGCCTCGTCGTGGTGTCACGATTTCGGCGACGGTCGCGGCAGCATCAAGGCCTATGGCGACTGGTTCCTACGCCTGTCGACTCCTGGACATAAAGGCATCGGCATTCATGGTTCGACAAACAATCGCGAGAGTGTTCCCGGTCGGGCCAGTGAGGGATGTATCCGACTGAAGGATGAAGACATCAAGGACCTGCGCCAGAACTATGCCTTTGAAGGCATGAAGGTAGTCATCAAGGGCGAGGAAGTCGACGACCTTCCTTTCGAGATACATGCTATGACAAAACAAAATGTCAGTCGCAAGCGTCATTTCAATGGAAAGAATGTGCTGACCAACGAGCAGGTGGAACAGGCTCAAGCCGAGCCCGGGCGTACGGCCAAAGGCGGCACGGCAGCTCCCGAGCGTGTAGAGGCGAAGCCTGTTGCAGCATCGGCGTCTCGTGCAGACCAGCAGCAAGTGTCTGCGAAAGACTCGAAGAACATGACGCTTGAGGAGCGTCAGGCACAAAAGAAATAACATGCTATGGCACTGAATTATATTTGGATAGGCCTGTTTGTTGTCGGCGTGCTCGTCGGTCTGATTAAGTTAATCTTTCTCGGCGACTACGAGGCGTTGCCCTCGATGATGGATTCGACATTCGAGATGTCGAAGATGGCCTTCGAGATGACACTCGGTCTGACCGGTACGCTGACGTTGTGGATGGGAATACTGAAGATTGGCGAGGACAGCGGTCTGGTGAATCGGCTGGCCAGGTTCCTCAGTCCTGTACTGACGAAGCTGTTTCCCGAAATACCGAAGAACCATCCGGCACTGGGTTCTATCTTTATGAACATCTCGGCCAACATGCTCGGGCTCGACAATGCCGCCACCCCTGTCGGACTGAAAGCCATGCAAGAGTTGCAGAGCATCAACGACAAGAAAGACACAGCGAGCAACTCGATGATTATGTTCTTGACGCTTAACACGTCGGGACTGACCATTATCCCCGTGTCCATCATGGCCTATCGAGCCAAAGCCGGTGCCGCCGACCCGACCGACGTCTTCATCCCGTTGCTGCTGACCACGATGTGCTCTACGTTTGTAGGCTTGCTCGTGGTGTCCATCTATCAGCGCATCAACCTTTTCCAGCGCGCTTTCCTTATTATGTTTGGCGTGATAGCTGCCCTTGTGGCTGCGCTTTTTGCCACCATCATCGGCATGGAAAACGAACAGATGCAGCACTTCTGCCGCCTGCTCACTGCCTGCTTGATACTTGGTGCCATCATGATTTTTATCTGCTCGGGCTGGCGAAAGAGGCTCAACGTTTACAACTCTTTCATCGAAGGTGCCAAAGGCGGGTTCAACGTGGCGGTCAGTCTGATACCCTACTGCGTGGCCATTCTTGCTGCCGTAGGCGTGTTTAAGGCTTCGGGGTCGTTGCAGCTTTTGCAAGACGGTTTCCGGTCGGTTGTCGATTGGATTGGAATCAACAGCGACTTTGTCGATGCCCTGCCCGTAGCCCTGATGAAGCCCCTCAACGGTTCTGGTGCGCGAGGCATGATGCTCGAGTGCTTTGCCTCTCATGGTCCCGACTCGTTCGTAGGCCATCTGGCCAGTGTGTTGCAGGGCAGCACCGACACCACCTTCTACATTCTTGCCATCTACTTCGGCAGTGTGGGCATCAAGAAATACCGTCATTCGGTGACGTGCGGTCTGCTGGCCGACCTGGCCGGTATGATAGCGGCCGTCTGCTTCAGCTATTTCTTCTTTGCATAGTAAAAAATAAAATAACGAACAGTATATGAAAAAGAAATTATTATCGAGTCTATTGTTTTCGATGTGCTTGATGGGCGCCACTGCCCAGACCGAGATACGCGAGCACGTGGTGATGGACCATGGCAACCGAGCCGTGCGTGCCGATGCCGATGTCACC
>CACYRB010000015.1:0-56844 GCA_902776685.1 uncultured Prevotellaceae bacterium | reverse complement strand
CCTGATGTCGAAAAAAGACTACTACCTCTACGTCTACGAGGTACAGGGCCGCGACACCGTTATGCTGGCCCGCTACGACTGCGCCTTCGGTCTTCGCGTGGGCAATAAGCAGAAGCGTGGCGACAAGAAGACCCCCAGCAGCACCATGCAAAAGCCGTTCAGCATCTCGCAGATTGCCAACGCCTCGACGTGGCGTCACGACTTTGGCGACGGTCGCGGCAACATCCTGGCCTACGGTGCATGGTTCCTGCGTCTGGTCACGCCCGGTCATAGCGGCATCGGCATACATGGTTCGACCAACAACCGCGAGAGTGTTCCCGGCCGGGCCAGTGAGGGCTGTATCCGCCTGAAAGACGAGGACATCAAAGACCTCAAGCAGAACTATGCCTTTGTCGGCATGAAGGTGGTCATCAAGAGCGAGAAAGAGGGCGACCTTCCCTTCGAGAAGAAAGCCATGGAGCGCCAGGGCATCAAGCGCCTGCGCAATTTCGATGCCCGCACTACGCTGACCAACGAGAAGATTCAGGCTGCCAAGCTCGAGAAGTTTGTGCCGAAGCTCGGCGAGACCGATGCCGCAGCGATGGAGGCCGCAGTTGGCGAAATCACGAAAGACCTTCCTGCAAAGCCTGCAGCGGCAGAACGACGCAAAACCAATACGAACGTCTTTCCAGCAGAATAACTTTCACAAAGTAAAACGGCCCTTATAGCATTGTTATATGGGCCGTTTTACTTTGTTATATGGGCCATATAACAATGCTATATGGGCCATATAACTTTGCCGAAGAGCCTTGTCTGTGTTGCGAAATAGGGCAAAAACTCGGTGTGCAGGGCAATAATGCCGTGATAAAAACGTTATAGAAACATGCAGTGGACCGACCGAATACGTCAAGTGAAAATCTATCTTGTGCTGGCTGCCGTCATTATCGCCGTGGCCTCGCTTGTCGTGTCCCACTTCCTCACGCGCGACCTGAAGAAGGAAGAGCAAAACAAGATGGAGGTGTGGGCCCAGGCCCTGCATGCCTTCAACGAGGCCGACGAGAACACCGACCTCTCGCTGGTGCTCAGTGTGCTTGAAGGCAACAACACCATTCCCGTCATTGTCTTCGATGGCGAGGGCAACGTCAACGACTACCGCAACCTGAAAATCAAGGCCGATACCGCCGCCGACACGCTGGCCTATGTCAGCAGGATGGGCAAGCGCCTGCGCGACCAGGGCAACTACATCAAGCTCAACCTTGCCGACGGCAAGTCGTATCAGCTGGTCTGCTACGACGACTCCATCATGCTCAAGCGCCTCTCGTTCTATCCCTACGTGCAGCTGGGCGTGGTGCTCATCTTCGTCGTCGTGGCCATCTTCGCCCTGCTCACCTCGAAGCGTGCCGAGCAGAACAAGGTGTGGGTGGGGCTCTCCAAGGAGACGGCCCACCAGCTGGGCACACCCATCTCCAGTCTCATGGCTTGGACCGAGATTCTGAAAGAGAACTACCCCGACGACGAGCTCATTCCCGAGATGGACAAAGACGTGAAGCGCCTGCAGCTCATTGCCGACCGCTTCTCGAAAATCGGGTCGTTGCCCGAGCCTGTGCCGTCGAGTCTGAACGACGTGATGGACCATGTCATCGACTACATGGACCGCCGCACGTCGCAGAAGGTGCACATGGTGAAAGAGTTCCCCGACCACGACGTCACCGTGCGTCTGAACGCCTCGCTCTTCGAGTGGGTCATCGAAAACCTCTCGAAGAATGCCGTCGACGCGATGGGTGGCGAGGCAGGCACCATCACGCTCCACGTGGAGGAGACACCCGAGAAGGCCATCGTCGAAGTGAGCGACACGGGCAAGGGCATCAAGAAGAAAGACCTCGGCCACGTGTTCACCCCCGGCTTCACTACGAAGAAACGCGGATGGGGACTCGGTCTGTCGCTGGCCAAGCGCATCGTCGAAGAGTATCATAAAGGCCGCATCTTCGTCAAGTCGTCGGAAGTGGGCAAGGGTACCACCTTCCGCATTGAACTGCGAAAGTAGTCTGACGCTTGCCGCAAGCTTGAAAAATGATTACCTTGTCATATTTTCAAGCCGTTTTGTCAAAAAACAAGGTTTGTAAGTTCATGTTTTCCTTACTTTTGCACATACTTTCAGCAGGAAAGTGATGCATTTTTTAGCAAAAATGTAAGTCAACAAGGGAACTATTTATTCAAAAACGTTTAAATTACCTAATTATGAAAAAGAAAATTCTTTTCATGTTGCTTGTCGCAATGACAAGCATGCAGGCGTGGAGTTACAGAATCACTGATAACTACACGATTGAAGCAAAGTTCAAAATCAATGCCGTAGGTGCGGGTATAGCTTTCGCTGGCTATGAAGGCTATGGCGGCAGCATTTGTATGTGGCAGTACAACGTCGGCGTGAACGGCGACCGCTCGCTGTTTCGTCCCCACGACTGGCGCGTAGGCGGCATCTTGCTCGAAGAGAAAGGCACGGGCGACGTGCAGCTGAATACCACTGACTGGTTCGTCACAAGGATAGAAATCAGCAACAACGGAAACCATGCCGACACCTATCTCCGCAAGGCCGACGATGCTGTCGATGTGCTCATCGACTCGCGCGACTCTCGCTATGCCCTTATCGTGCGAAAGCTTGTCTTTCATAAAGTAATATATATTATATTACCGAGTAATATATATACTTTTACTAAGTAATATATATACTATTACCGAGTAATATATATTATATTACTTTGTAAAACATATTCTTTTACACAATAAAACCATAACTATTGCGTTATGAACATAGGATAAACACATTAAAACAAAAAGGAGAAAGAAACTATGGCAATCAAAATCAGAGTCTTACAGCACAAGAAGAAAGACCTTGGCGGCAAGTGGTACGGCAAGGCAGTGTCGACGGGCGAAGTGTCGACGGGCGAACTGGCCCAGGCCATCTCGCGTTCCAACTCGGTGACCGAGGGCGACGTGCTCGCCGTCATCAAGGCCCTCACCGAAGAGATGCGCCGCCAGATGCAGATGGGCAAGACCATCGTGCTCGACGACTTCGGACGCTTCCACCTCTCGGTGAAGAGCGACATGGTGGACCGCAAGGCCGACTACAACATCAAGAAACACGTGAAGAAAGTAGTCTGCCGCTTCACGCCCACCGGCCATCGCGACCAGCTCGACCGCCATCTGGTGCGCCCCTTCTGCGACGGCACCGAGGTGGAGCGGGCAAAGGAATAGCACAACACTCGTGAGAAATTGGGAAATGACGAGAGAGAAACAGGGAACGGGCGAGAGAAAAACACCGCGATAATATGGAAAAATTGCCTCGCCCGACTAAAAAAATGTTTATTTATTTCTCTCTTAACCGAATTTTTCGTAACTTTGCAGCCCAATGTGTGGTCTTGAAGCCTTGAAGATAGACTTGAAAGGGCTGAAGGAAGACGAGAAAAGCCTTCGTTTCGGTCTTGGCGACGACTACTTTGAGGCGATAGACGCCCCCGAAGTGAGGCGCGGCAACATCGACGTGGCACTGACTATACGCAAGTCGGCGGCCAGTTTCGAGTTGCAGTTCCACACCACGGGGACGGTACACGTTGCCTGCGACCTGTGTCTCGACGACATGGAGCAGGACATCGAGACGGAAAACCGCCTCGTAGTGAAGTTTGGTGACGCTTATGCCGAAGATGACGACCTGATTACCATCGACGAGAACGAAGGAATACTCGACGTGGCATGGCTCATCTATGAGTTTGTGGTACTCTCCATTCCCATCAAGCACGTGCATGCACCTGGAAAATGCAACGCGGCCATGACAAAGAAACTCTCAGAGTTGTCAGCTACCCGAAGTAGCGATGAGGTGGACGAAGAGCCGACAGACCCGCGGTGGAGCAAACTGAAAGAATTAAAGGATTTCAAAAATTAAAGTTTTAAAAAATTATGGCACATCCAAAAAGAAGACAGTCAAAGACTCGTACTCGTAAAAGAAGAACCCATGACGGCGCAGTAGCACCCACACTGGCTGTATGCCCCAACTGCGGCGCATACCACATTTACCACACCGTATGCCCCACCTGTGGCTACTATCGTGGTAAGATTGCTATCGAAAAAGAGGTTGCTGAATAAAATCAGATAATGGGTAAAATCAATGCGATAATCACCGGCGTGGGTGGTTACGTGCCCGACTATGTCCTCACCAACGAGGAACTCTCGCGCATGGTCGACACCACCGACGAGTGGATTACGACGCGTGTAGGCATCAAGGAGCGCCACATCCTCACCGAGGAGGGCCTCGGCACAAGCTACATGGCCCGCAAGGCTGCCAAGCAACTGCTGGAAAAGACCGGTGCCGACCCCGACACCATCGATGCACTCATCGTCACCACCACCACGCCTGATTACAAGTTCCCCTCCACGGCCAGCATCGTGCTCGGCAAACTCGGACTGAAGAATGCGTTCGCGTTCGACTTCGAGGCTGCCTGCTGTGGATTCCTCTATTCGCTCGACGTGGCTGCCTCGATGATTCAAAGCGGCCGCTACAAGAAAATCATCGTCATCGGTGCCGACAAAATGTCGTCGCTCGTCGACTATCAGGATCGTCAGACCTGTGTGCTCTTCGGCGATGGTGCCGGTGCGGTGCTTGTAGAGGGAACCGAGGAAGAAGGGGTAGGCGTGCAGGACTCGTTCCTGCGCACCGACGGCAAAGGACTGCCCTACCTCCACTTGAAAGCCGGCGGTTCGGTTTGCCCGGCAAGCCACTTCACCGTTGACCACAAGCTGCACTACCTCTATCAGGAGGGGCGCGCCGTGTTCCGCTTCGCCGTTACGGCCATGAGCGACGACGTGGTGCGCATCATGCAGCAGAACCAGCTGACCGCCGACGACGTGAACTGGGTGATTCCCCACGAAGCCAACCTGCGCATCATCGAGGCCGTGGCCAAACGCGCAGAGGTGCCTCTCGACAAGGTGGTCGTCAACATCGACCGCTACGGCAACACCTCGGCAGCAACCATCCCGCTCGCCCTCTGGGACCACGAGCAGCACCTCAAGAAAGGCGACAAAATCATCTTCACCGCCTTCGGTGCAGGCTTCGTACACGGTGCCAGCTTCTACAAGTGGGCATACTGATAATTGCTGGTAGTTACACGTAATTATTGACAATTGAGGGTTGACAATTGACAATTATGACAAGATAATTATCAATTGTCAACTTTTTCGATTATCGTTCTCAACGACCAATTAACATTAAAACTTATGCATAAAGCCGGATTCGTAAACATTGTGGGCAACCCCAACGTGGGCAAGTCGACGCTGATGAACCAACTCGTCGGCGAGCGCATCAGCATTGCCACCTTCAAGGCGCAGACCACGCGCCACCGCATCATGGGCATCGTCAACACCGACGACATGCAAATCGTCTTCAGCGACACGCCCGGCGTGCTGAAGCCCAACTACAAGATGCAGGAGATGATGCTGGCGTTCTCGGAGAGTGCGCTGGCCGACGCCGACGTGCTGCTCTACGTCACCGACGTGGTGGAGAACCCCGAGAAGAACATGGACTTTCTTGAGAAAGTGCAGAAGATGAAAATCCCCGTGTTGTTGCTCATCAACAAAATCGACAGCCTCAACGAAACCGCCGGAACCTCCGGAAAAAACGGAACCTCCGGCAAGGCAGAGTCGCCGCAGGACAGGCTTGCCGCCATTGTGGAGCGCTGGCACCAGCTGCTGCCCAACGCCGAGATACTGCCCATCTCAGCCCTCAACAAGTTCGGCACCGACATCATCCTCAAGCGCATCCGCGAGCTGCTGCCCGAGAGTCCGGCCTTCTTCGGCAAGGACCAGCTCACCGACAAGCCCGCCCGCTTCTTCGTGTCGGAAATCATCCGCGAGAAGATTCTACTCTACTACGACAAGGAGATTCCCTATTCCGTAGAGGTCAGCGTGGAGTCGTTCAAAGAGTCGGAAAAGCGCATCGACATCCGCGCCATCATCTACGTGGAACGCGAGTCGCAGAAGGGCATCATCATCGGTCATCAAGGCTATGCGCTGAAGAAGGTGGGCACCGAGTCGCGTCGTGCCCTCGAACGTTTCTTCGGCAAACCCATCTTCTTGGAGACCTATGTCAAGGTCGACAAGGACTGGCGCAACTCACAGCGCGAACTCACCAACTTCGGCTATAATCCCGAATAAAGGTTTTGTAATTCAGTTTTTTTTCGTAAATTTGCAGAAAAAGAGATATAGACTATGGCATTAGTAGCAATTGTGGGACGGCCCAACGTGGGCAAGTCAACCCTGTTCAACCGTCTGACGAAGTCGCGTCAGGCAATCGTAAGCGAGACGGCGGGCACCACGCGCGACCGTCAGTATGGCAAGTGCGACTGGAACGGCAAGGAGTTCTCCGTTGTCGACACCGGCGGCTGGGTGGTCAACTCCGACGACATCTTCGAAGAGGCCATCCGTCAGCAGGTCATCATCGCCACCGAGGAGGCCGACCTCGTGCTCTTCCTCGTTGATGTGACAACAGGCGTGACTGACCTCGACGTCGATGTGGCCGAGATTCTCCGCCGCACCAAGTTGCCCGTAGTGCTTGTGGCCAACAAGGTCGACAACAACGCGCAGATCTACGACTCCTACGAGTTCTACAAGCTTGGTCTCGACGAGCCCATCTGCATCAGCTCGGCCACAGGTAGCGGCACGGGCGACCTGCTCGACGTGATTATGGAGAAGCTGCCCTCGGCCAGCGACGAGGTCGTAGAAGACGGTATCCCCCGCTTTGCGGTTGTCGGTCGTCCGAATGCCGGCAAGTCGAGCATCATCAATGCCTTCATCGGCGAAGAGCGCAACATCGTCACCGAGATTGCCGGCACCACGCGCGACTCCATCTACACCCGTTTCGACAAGTTCGGCTTCGACTTCTATCTGGTCGACACCGCCGGCATACGCCGAAAGAACAAGGTGACTGAGGACCTCGAGTTCTACAGCGTCATGCGCAGCATCCGTGCCATCGAGAACAGCGACGTCTGCATCCTCATGCTCGACGCCACCCGCGGCATCGAAGGACAGGACATGAACATCTTCCAGCTCATCCAGAAGAACAGCAAGTCGCTCGTCGTCGTGGTCAACAAGTGGGACCTCGTAGAAGACAAGAGCCCTATCGCCATCAAGACCTTTGAGAATGCCATTCGCGAGCGCATGGCCCCGTTCAAGGATTTCCCCATCATCTTCGCGTCGGCCCTCACCAAGCAGCGCATCTTCAAGGTGCTCGAGACCGCCAAGCAGGTCTATCTGAACCGCACGGCCAAGGTGGGCACCACCAAGCTCAACGAGGTGATGCTGCCCTTGATAGAGGCCTTCCCGCCGCCATCGGTAAAGGGAAAATACATCAAGATCAAGTATTGCTCGCAGCTGCCCAACACGCAGATACCTTCGTTTGTCTTCTACGCCAACCTGCCGCAATATGTGAAGGAGCCCTACAAGCGATTCCTTGAGAACAAGATACGCGAGAACTGGCAGATGACCGGTTGCCCCATCAACATCTTCATCCGCCAGAAGTAAAAGAAGTGAAAAGAGAAGAGCTTTCTTAGGAGTTAGCGGGAGTTAGCCGACTGTGTCGGCGGAAGTTAACGGAAGTTATTGGACGATAGTCTAAGGTTAACGGGAACAGAAATCGAAAAATAAATCGTAAATCGTCAAATCGTAAATTAAAATGGTGCGATTAGGAGTGGTAAGAAGGAGTCTTCGCATCGGTGCGCTCTGCGTCATTGTTGCGCTTTGTGTCATCGGTGCCCTTTGTGGTTGTTCGCAACCAGCCCCCTCCGAGGTGGCCGGTCGGGTGGCCAAGCAATACTACGAGCAGCTTGTGCAGGGCGACTATGCCGCCTTTGTCGATGGTATGTGGCAGCCCGACAGCATCAGTGCCGCCTATCGCGCCGAGCTCATCGGCAACATGAAGAAGTTCATGGCCGAGCAGAACGCGCAGCGCAAGGGCATTCGCGAAATCCACGTCGACACTGCCGAGGCCGATACCGCCCGCCACACTGCCGACGTCTATCTGCTCTTCCGCTATGGCGACAACAGCGAGGAGCGCGTACTCGTCCCCATGACCGAGCATGGCGGCACGTGGTATCTGCGGTAAAAGTTGCGGATGTTAATTTGTCTTAAAACAAAGGCGGAAATGTTAACGGATTTTGTTGAGAAAAATCTTCGTTTTAGCGCAAGATTTTGTCATTTTCCCACACCTTCACCTACTTTTCACTCTTCACTTTTCACTTATCACTTCCGAAAGATATATCTTTCGGGTTGCAAAACACGGTCTTTTGCATGGCGAAAGACGGTCTTTCGGAGGGTGAAAGCTTAGCTTTCGCGAGCGAAACATATATCTTTCGCAAAATAAAAATTGCACACTTGCTACTCATTTACGCGGCACGCCGCGTCCCTACAGCGTTTCTAAGTTGCACACGCATGCTTGAAAAATTCGTGACCACGGGAAAAAAGTTTTCAAATTTCGCAAATATGGTGTTAAAATGAATGTTTGAATTGTAAAAAAGTGTTTACGAATGTGGTGTACTTGCGTAAAATATTTGTAATTTTGTGTCGGTAATGTAAACTTTAAAACTCTAACCCTATTAAATTCATCTTGCTATGGTGTTGTGCGATTTGCGAAGGGGCTTTGTGGCCGCCGTTTTGATTTGTTCTGGTATGGGCATCGAGGCTCAGGCGCAGGGCGTGTGGCGTGGGGTGCAGCGCGTCGACAGTATGCTGACTGCCCGCTATCGTCGTGGCAATATCGACTCGGCGTATATCATCCGGCCGCAGACAAAGTGGACGGTGACGGGACGGCTGAACGTGTCGGGCTCGGACCTGGAGAACGAGGGCAGGGAGGACGGCGAGCCGTTTCGCTCGAAGGTGTCGTCGGACTATAAGTCGACGCTGAGCGTGGGCGTGAACTATCTGGGTGTGACGCTGAACGTGGCGCTTAACCCGGCTAAGATACTGGGTAAGTACAACGATTTTGAGCTGAACCTCAACTCTTACGGCAACCGCTGGGGCTTCGACTTCATCTACCAGAATGCTCGCAACTTCACGGGCTGGCACGAGTCGGGTGGCACGCGCATCGACCTGCCGCACGATGTGCTGTCGATGCGGTCGCTCAACGTGAATGCCTACTATGCGTTCAACCACCGGCGATTCTCCTATCCGGCAGCGTTCACGCAGAGCTACATCCAGCGTCGGTCGGCTGGCAGCTTCCTGCTGGCGGTGTCGGGGCAGGGTCAGCACACCGAGACGAAGGATGTGCTGGAGTCGGTGCTGAAGGTGACCAACATCGGCATCGGCGGCGGCTACGGCTATAACTGGGTGCCGGGGCGTCGCTGGTTGCTGCATCTGTCGACACTGCCCACGCTGATTGTCTACAGCAACACGTCGCTCACGGTCGACAACGAGCGCGTGCCGCTCGACTACCATTTCCCCGAGGTCATCATCACGGCCCGCGGAGCCGTCGTGCGTCAGTTCGGCAATATGTTTGCCGGTGCGACGATGGTCTATAACTTCACCAACATCGGCGACCGCGACCACCTGTCGGTCTACAACATGAAGTGGCGCACACGATTGTTCTTCGGAGTCAGGTTCTGAGTAATGCATAATGCATAGTGCATAATTCATAATTCATAATAGGCTGGCGCATCGAGAAAACTATCCTCTCACCTCTCAATAACGCGGCACGCCGCGTCCCTACATGCAAATGGAGAACTATCCTCTCACCTCTCACCTCTAAATAACGCGAAGCGCTTGCCACGTCCCTACAAAACTAAAAACTGAAAACTAAAAACTGAAAACTAAAAAAATATTGTCTTAACTCCTTGAATATAGAAAAAAGTGAGTTTTTTGTGTGGTTTTTCTTATGATAAAAACCTGATATACTCGTGGTTTTTTATTAGTTTTGCAACCGAAATGACGAAGTGAAAAGTTTTCTCTGGATTTAACGGAAATAGAAATCGAAAAAAATAAATTGAGAAATAAATTGTACATTGCCAAATTGTAATTAATAAAATGATGATAAGAAAAACGTTTATTGCCTTGCTGATGCTGGTTGCGGTTGGCAGCCAGGCACAGACTCCGATCTACTTAGACAGTACAAAGGACATCGAGACGCGCGTCGAGGATGCGCTCTCTCGCATGACGCTCAACGAGAAGATTGCCGTGATACATGCACAGAGCAAGTTTTCTTCGCCGGGTGTGAAGCGGCTGGGCTTTCCCGACTTCTGGACCGACGACGGCCCTCACGGTGTGCGCCCCGACGTGCTGTGGGACGAATGGGAGCAGGCCGGCCAGACCAACGACTCGTGTGTGGCTTTCCCTGCGCTGACCTGTCTTGCAGCTACGTGGAATCCGGCAATGGCGAAAAACTACGGCCGAAGCCTTGGCGAAGAGGCGCTCTATCGTGGCAAAGGCATGATCCTGGGGCCTGGCGTGAACATCTACCGTTCGCCGCTCAACGGCCGCAACTTCGAATATATGGGCGAAGACCCGCTGCTGGCCTCGCGCATGGTGGTGCCCTACGTGCAGGGCTTGCAGAGCACGGGCGTGGCAGCGTGTGTGAAGCACTACGCGCTGAACAACTCGGAGGAGTTCCGTCATCAGGTGAACGTGGTGGTGAGCGACCGCGCCCTGCACGAGATCTATCTGCCGGCCTTCAAGGCTGCCGTGCAGGAGGGTGGCGCATGGGCCATCATGGGTGCCTACAATCTCTATAAGGACCAGCACAACTGCCACAACGAAATCATGCTGAACAAGATTCTCAAGGGCGACTGGGGCTTCGACGGCGTGGTGGTAAGCGACTGGGGTGGTGCTCACGATACCGATGAGGCTGTGAAATACGGGCTCGACATGGAGTTCGGCACATGGACCGACGGTTTGGCTATGGGCAAGACCAATGCCTACGACAGTTACTATCTGGCCGATGCCTACAAGCAGGCCATCGTCGAAGGTAAATACACCACACGTGAGCTCGACGAGAAGGTGAGGCGCGTGCTGCGGTTGTTCTTCCGCACCACGATGCGCGAGGGCAAGGGACATGGGTTCCTGTGCTCGGAAGCCCACTACGACGTGGCACGCGAGGTGGCCGAGGAGGGTATCGTGTTGCTGAAGAATGCTGCCGTGAAGCCTGCCAAGCGCGGTAAGGCTGTGCCGGTGTTGCCGATTGACGTCAGCAAGGCGAAGAAGATTCTCGTCGTGGGCGAGAATGCTATCAAGATGATGACCGTCGGCGGCGGGTCTTCGTCGTTGAAGGCACAGAAAGAAATCTCTCCGCTCGACGGTCTGCGCCAGCTGTGTGCGCAGCTCAATGCCGACTGCGTGGTCGACTACGCGCGTGGCTATGTGGGCGACACGACGGGTGAATACAATGGTGTGACCACCGGACAGAACCTGAAGGATGACCGTCAGCCTGCCGAGCTGATTGCCGAGGCTGTGGCGAAGGCCAAGGAGGCCGACTGCGTGGTGTTCTTCGGCGGACTGAACAAGAGCGATTTCCAGGATTGTGAGGGTCACGACCGCAAGGAGTATGCGCTTCCCTACGATCAGGACAGCGTGGTCGAGGCGCTGGCTGCCGCCAATCCCCGTTTGGTCTATGTGAACATCTCGGGTAATGCCGTGGGCATGCCGTGGAAAGACCGAGTGCCTGCCATCGTGCAAGGCTGGTTCCTGGGCTCTGAGAGCGGCGAGGCTCTGGCCCGCGTGCTCACCGGACAGGCCAATCCCTCAGGCAAGCTGCCGTTCACATGGACTGTCGCGCTCAACGATGTGGGCGCACATGCGCTCGATGCATGGCACGGCACATGGCGCGAAGGTGGAAAGATTATCGACGAGGAATATAAGGAGGGCCTCTACGTGGGCTATCGCTGGGCCGACAAGCAGCAGACGAAACCGCTCTTTGCCTTCGGACACGGACTCAGCTACACCACGTTCCGTCTTTCCGACCTGCGTCTTTCGGCTTCTGACATGGCAGCCGACGGCAAGCTGACGTTCACCGTGAACGTGAAGAACACCGGCACGCGCGACGGTGCCGAGGTGGTGCAGCTCTATATCCACGATGCAGAGTCGTCGGTCGACCGGCCGTACAAGGAACTGAAGGGATTCCAGAAAGTTGCGCTGAAGGCTGGCGAGAGTCGCGATGTCAACATTGATATCGACGTGACTGCCCTGAGCTTCTACGACGAGACGGCACAGGCATGGAAGGCTGAGGCCGGAGTCTTTGAGGCACTGGTGGGCAATGCTGCCGACAACCTGCCGCTGAAAGCAAAGTTCACGCTGAATGAAAATTGAAAGTTGAAAGTTGAAAATTGAAAGTTGAATATTAAAATGGTGAGAAAAATCATATTGACAAGTGTCATTTCCGCATTGGCCGTTGCCGGCTTTGCACAGAAGAAACCGATGAACGAGTTTGTCGACGACCTGATGGCGAAGATGACGCTGCAGGAGAAAATAGGACAGCTCAACCTGATGGTGGCTGGCGACATCACTACCGGCGGCGCCATGGACACACAGGTGGGTGGCGATATCGCCCGCGGCAACATGGGCGGCATTTTCAACATAAAGGGCATCGACAAGATTAAGGCTCTGCAAGAGATTGCCGTGAAGAAAAGCCGTCTGGGCATTCCGCTCATCGTGGGCATGGACGTCATCCACGGCTATGAGACCATCTTCCCCATTCCGCTGGCGCTCTCGTGCTCGTGGGACATGGCGGCGGTGGAGCAGAGCGCACACATCGCAGCCAAGGAGGCCAGTGCCGACGGCATCAACCTGACTTTCTCGCCGATGGTCGACATTACCCGCGATGCCCGTTGGGGTCGCTACAGCGAGGGCAATGGCGAAGACCCGTATCTCGGTTCGCGCATCGCCGAGGCTATGGTGCGCGGCTATCAGGGCGACTACAGCCAGAAGGATAACATCATGGCGTGTGTGAAGCACTTCGCACTCTATGGTGCCGCCGAGTCGGGCCGCGACTACAATACGGTTGACATGAGCCGGTTGCGCATGTACAACGACTATCTGCCGCCCTATAAGGCCGCCTGCGATGCCGGTTCGGGCAGCATCATGTCGTCGTTCAACGTGGTCGACGGCATCCCTGCCACGGCCAACAAGTGGCTGATGACCGACTTGCTGCGCGAGGAGTGGGGCTATCGTGGACTGATGATGACCGACTATGCGTCGATTGCCGAACTGTTGGTCCACGGCGTTGCGAAGGACATGCAGCAGGCTGCCGCAAAGGCTCTGATGGCAGGAACCGACATGGACATGTGCTCGCAGGGCTTTGTCGGCACGTTGGAGAAAAGCCTTAACGAGGGCAAGGTGACGATTGAGGCCATCGACCAGGCTTGTCGTCGTGTGCTTGAGGCAAAGTATAAGCTGGGACTGTTTAAAGACCCCTATAAATACTGCGACACGAAACGTGCAAAGACCGACCTCTATACGACCGAGAACCGTCAGGTCGCACGAAACATTGCGGCAGAGACCTTTGTGTTGCTGAAAAACGAAAACCAGCTACTGCCCCTGCAAAAACAGGGAACGATTGCGCTTATCGGTCCGTTGGCCAACACCCGTGCCAATCTGGCGGGAACATGGTGTGTGGCCTATACGCCCGACAAGTATTCGACGCTGAAGGAGGGTTTTGAGCGTGCACTCGAAGGGAAAGCCAAACTGCTCTACGCACAGGGCAGCAACATCGTGGCCGACGAGGCGGTGCAGGTGGCAGCCGAGTTTGGCAAGACCATTCCGCGTGTAGACGACCGTCAGGCTCGGGCAGAGGCTTTGCAGGTGGCTGCCGAGGCCGATGTGATAGTGGCAGCCTTGGGCGAGTGTGCCGACATGAGTGGCGAGTGTGCCAGCCGTAGCGATCTTACGTTGCCCGATGTGCAGATGCAGCTGTTGCGTGAGCTTGTCGCCACGGGCAAGCCTGTCGTGCTGCTCAACTTCTCGGGTCGTCCGACGGTGATGAAGTGGGAGAGCGAGCATGTGCCCGCCATCATGAATGTGTGGTTTGGCGGTTCCGAGGCTGCCGACGCCATTTGCGACGTGGTCTTTGGCGACAAGGTGCCCTCGGGCAAGCTCACCATGTCGATGCCGCAGGCCACCGGTCAGGAGCCGCTTTACTATAACCACCTGAACACTGGCCGCCCCGTTCCAGAAGGCGCCGACCGTTTCTTCAAATATCAGAGCAACTACCTCGACGTGCGCAACGATCCGCTCTATCCGTTCGGTTTCGGACTCAGCTACACCACGTTTGCTTACAGCGACCTGCGCCTGTCGTCGGCAACGATGGACGGCGAGTCGGTCGTGGCAACGGTGACGGTGAAGAACACAGGTAGCCGCGATGCCGACGAGGTGGTGCAGCTCTATGTGCGCGACCTCGTAGCCTCCGTTTCGCGCCCGGTGAGAGAGTTGAAGGGCTTTGAGCGCATACATCTGAAGGCCGGCGAGCAGCGCGACGTGCAGTTTACCATCAGTCGCGATGCACTCGGTTTCTATAATCAAGATTTGAAATGGACCGTCGAGCCCGGTGACTTCCAGATTATGGTCGGTCCCAACAGTCGCGACCTACAGAAAGCCGATTTGAGAATAAATGAATATTAAAAAATATTCTCATTGTCGAGCATTTGGATGAAGTCGGTGAGGTTGGATCCCTGTTCCATGTCCAGCTTCTTGCGCAGACGATAGCGTGCGGTCTCGATAGACCGTACGCTGGTATTGAGTAGCGATGCCATCTCCTTGCTGCTGAGTCCCATCTTCAGATAGGCGCACAGCTTGCGGTCATTGGTCTTCACTACTACACGCTGGTGTTGCCCGTGAACATGAGCTATGGCGGAAGTGGCTGAAACCTTCGGGCCGGCTACGGAGATTTGGCATTTCGGTGGCAGAGAAGACAGAGTGCTGAAATTTAATAAGGCTACGACTATTTTAAATGAGTTTTCCTGAATGTGAGTGGGCATTCGTGTTTCCGTTGTTTGAAACATGAATGCCCTTTTTGTCGGGCGAATATTTTGTGCTTTGACGGAAAAGCCGTAATTTTGCAGGCAGGAAAAAAAGAAAAGGCAGCCTCCTCCGACCTGCACCCTGCCCTCACAGGGAGGGGAGTCCTGACGGCAGTGCGTTTGCATCCCCCCTCCCTGTGAGGGCAGGGTGCAGGTCGGGGGAGGCTGTGGGGCTCGGAAAAAACGGAACGATGATTATGAAAAAGAATTTAGGTGTAATGGCTTTGGCCGCTGGCTTGATAATGGGAGCGGTAACAGTAACGGGTGCTATCCGCGTCGGTGGGGGACCTCATCCCTCACCCTTCAACCCTCATCCAGAAAAGAGGTACAGGGTGGTGGCGTATCCCACGCCGAACTTCAATCCCGACTCGGTGAATCGTGTGGAGGGTGTGGTGCTGCATCACACGGCTGAGCCTACGGTGGAACGGTCGCTTGAGGTGTTGACCTCGCCGGAGCGGGGAGTGAGTACGCATGTGGTCATCGACACCGACGGCACGCGCTATGTGATGGCTGAGCCTGAGGTGGTGACCTACCATGCTGGATTGTCTATCTTGAACGGTAAGGAGCGGTGCAACTATTTCACGATTGGCATCGAGTTTCAGGGGAACACGGTGGAGCGGCCGCTGACCGAGGACCAGATTAACAGTGCGGTGGAGTATCTGCTGCCGATTATGGCGAAGTACCGCATTCCGCTTGAGAATGTGGTGACGCACGAGATGGTGCGGACAGCCTACAAGAAGAAATATCCGAAGAAGAAGTGCTACGGTAAGGTTGACATCACACCGACGGAGTATCGGCGTGTGATGGCTGCCCTGAAAAGCCGGTATGTTGCATCCCGGGATGGAGAAAGAAGTAGCGCTGCAGGGGAGCAACCATGAGTGCCTGAATGAAGTCGCCGCGCATGAGCATGGCCTTGACTTCTTCTTTCGGCAAGACGTGCACCTCGATGTCCTCCGTGGCATCGAGGTGTTGTGTTCCTAAGCGTTTCACGCCTGTGGCGAGAAAGCTGTGAGAGATGTTGTTCATGGCGCTGGCATTGCCTGAGAGTTGCATGAGCTCGGTCCACCCTCCGCCGCCGAAGCCTGTCTCTTCCATCAGCTCACGCTTGGCGGCGGCAAGGGGTTCTTCGTCTTTCTCTACCACGCCTGCTACAATCTCGAAACAGGTGCGGCCGATACCGTGACGGTATTGGCGGACGAGCACCATCTCGTCGGTGTCGGTCACGGCAATGACGTTTACCCATGTGGGGTATTCGAGCACGTAGTACTCGTCGTAGATGCGTCCGTCGGGCAGCTGCACTTTGTCGCGCCGTGCGGTGAGCCACGGGCGTTTGTAGAGATATTCGCTGCTGAGCAGCTTCCAGTTCATGTCTTTCATCTTGTTGGGAGTTATCGGGAGTTATCGGGAGTTAACAGGCTTTCAGCCTGTGGAGTTATCGGACGATAGTTCAACTTTTCAACCTTTCAACCTTTCAACTTTTTCCCTACTATTCTTCATTCTTCATCTCTTTTTTAACTTTCTTGAAGAGGTCGGAGGCGAAGACGAGGTCGTTGAGGCGCTGGTTGTTGGCGGAGACCACTTCGTGGGATGTGCCTCGCCACTCGATGTGGCCTTTGTAGATGAAGATGATGGATTCGCCGATGCCCATGACGGAGTTCATGTCGTGGGTGTTGATGATGGTCGTGATGTCGAGGTCGTGGGTGATGTCGGTGAGTAGCTCGTCGATGACGAGCGAGGTCTTCGGGTCGAGTCCTGAGTTGGGCTCGTCGCAGAAGAGGTATTTGGGGTTGAGCACGATGGCGCGTGCGATGGCGACGCGCTTCTGCATGCCTCCTGAAATCTCGGCGGGAAATTTGTCTTCGGCGCCGCGTAGCTTAACGCGCTCCAGACATTCCATGGCGCGTTTGCGTCGCTCGCGATAGTTCATGGCGGAGAACATGTCGAGCGGGAACATGACGTTCTCGAGTACGGAGAGCGAGTCGAAGAGTGCGGCGCCCTGGAAGGTCATGCCTATCTCGCGGCGGAGCATGGTCTGTTCTCTCTTCGACATCTGCACCAGGTCGCGTCCGTCGTAGAGCACTTGTCCGCTGTCGGGCGAGA
This sequence comes from uncultured Prevotellaceae bacterium, assembly GCA_902776685.1. Lineage (GTDB taxonomy): Bacteria > Bacteroidota > Bacteroidia > Bacteroidales > Bacteroidaceae > Prevotella. The sequence continues at coordinate 39,727 of CACYRB010000015.1, read as the reverse complement.
GCAGACCGACGAGGTTCTTCACGAGCACGGTCTTGCCCGAGCCCGACTGTCCGATGATGAGGTTGGTCTTGCCGTCCTCGAAGATGGCATTGATGTCGTGCAGGACCTCTTTGCCGTCGAATGATTTGTAAAGTTTTTTTACTTCGATCATAATATTTGGGAGTTATCGGGAGTTATCGGGAGTTAACAGGCTTTCAGCCTGTGGAGTTAACGGACGATAGATTCTCTTTGAAAGCATGGTTGTCTCTTATTCCTTTGCAATATGAATTCAAATACCAGCTCGTCTTTTCTATCTGTTGTTCTAAAGATGACGCTGTGTCTTCTTTAATGTAGTTCAAGTCATGTGATAATATAATGTAGTATCGGCATTCTTCCAAACTGCCTTGTGCAATGTTTAGAAAACGTAGCTTTTCTGCTCGGCTCAGTTTCTTGTAACCTTCTGCAATATTGGCGGGGATGGAAACTGCAGCCCTTTGAAATTGTGAGCATAGTCCAAAGCGTTCATGCTCGGGAAAATTCTTGGTGGCTTGGTATACGCTCAGAACAAATTTGTGCGCAAGCTGCCATGCAATGATGTCTTTAAAATTATTGGTCATATTGATATAAGAAAGACTATTGTCTGTTAACTCCTGTTAACTTCCGCCGACGCAGATTCCCGAGCAAAAGCTCGCTTACCCGTAGCCTTTCGGCTAACTCCTGCTAACTCCCGCCCAGATTCAGCTTAGCAGTTCGGTGAGGAATACGTTTGAGAAGAGGGTGATGATGGAGCTGTTGACGACGGCGTTGGTGGCGGCGATGCCCACTTCGACGGCTCCGCCTTTGACGGTGTAGCCGTAGTAGGCCGAGACGCTCGAGATGATGAAGGCGAAGAAGAGGCTCTTGATCATGCTCATCCAGAAGAACCAGGGGTTGAAGTCGTGCAGGAAGCCTGTGGTGAGGTCTTCGGGGGTGATGATGTTTCCGATGTAGGCGGTGGAGTAGGCTCCGATGACGCCTGTGGCGGTGGAGAAGATGACGAGGATGGGCATGATGGTGATGAAGCCCATGACTTTGGGCAGGATGATGTATCCGGCGGAGTTCACGCCCATGATGTCGAGTGCGTCAATCTGCTGGGAGATGCGCATGAAGCCTATTTCGGATGCGATGTTCGACCCCACCTTGCCGGCGAGGATGAGGCACATGATGGATGACGAGAACTCGAGCAGCATGATCTCGCGTGTGGTGTAGCCCGACACCCATCGGGGCATCCACGGGCTTTGGATGTTGAGCTTCATCTGTATGCAGATGATGGCGCCGAAGCCGAAGGAGATGAGCAGCACGATGGGGATGGAGTTGATGCCCAGCTGCATCATCTCGCGCACGTAGCTTTTCCAGAACATGCGCAGACGCTCGGGCCATGTAAAGGTGCGGCCCATGATGAGCAGATATTGGCCGAAGGCGGTCAGGTGTTTTGTGAGAGACATATCTATAAATAATGTGTAAATTTGGGGCAAAGGTAGAAAATTATTGTGAATTATGACGTGTTGTTGAGATTTTTTTATATCGAAAAATTATGAATTATAAATTATTTTGTACCTTTGTCCCCAAATAATTTCGACGTCAAGATGGAAGAAAAACAATATGGCGGTGTGGAGCTCCGCACCGAGGGTCTGGTGAAAACCTATGGCAAGCGCACGGTGGCCGACGGTGTGTCGATCAATGTGCGTCAGGGCGAGATTGTGGGTCTGCTCGGCCCGAACGGTGCGGGTAAGACCACGTCGTTCTACATGACGACGGGTCTTGTGATGCCCAATGCCGGCAAGGTTTATCTCGACGGACAGGACATCACCGACTACCCTGTCTATAAGCGTGCCCGTGCGGGCATCGGCTATCTGCCTCAGGAGGCCTCGGTGTTTCGTAAGCTGAGCGTGGAGGACAACATCATGGCTGTGCTCGAGATGACGGGCAAGCCCCGCCAGTATCAGCTGGAGAAGCTGGAGAGTCTGATTCAGGAGTTCAACCTGGGTCATGTGCGCAAGAACCTCGGCGACCGTCTGTCGGGTGGTGAGCGTCGCCGTACCGAGATAGCGCGCTGTCTGGCCATCGAGCCGAAGTTCATCATGCTCGACGAGCCCTTCGCCGGCGTCGACCCCATCGCCGTTGAGGACATCCAGTATGTGGTGTGGCAGCTGAAGTATCGCAACATCGGCATCCTCATCACCGACCACAACGTGGAGGACACGCTCTGCATCACCGACCGTGCCTATCTGCTGTTCGAAGGTCGCATCTTGTTCCACGGTTCGCCCGAGGAGCTTGCGGCGAACAGCATTGTGCGCGAGAAGTATCTGACCAACTCGTTCGTGCTGCGCAAGAAAGACTTCCCCAAGGGGAGGGAGGCGCATTGGCAGCGGATGAACACGGAAAAATACGGATTTTTTATGAACGCGGCGTGCCGCGTTTTTTTGTCCTTTGTGGGCAATGAAATGTTATTTTGTTAATGTGTCTTTTTGTACATCGCAGGCATAAAATGTTATTATGTTAATATGTCTTTTCGTACATCGCGGACAAGAAATGTTATTTTGTTAATGTGTCATTGTTCTCTGTGGGCGAGAAATGTTAAAACGTCGATTGTGTTTTAACATTTCGGAAAAACTCGTTTTTCGGTCTCTTTTGTGTCGTTTCACTTGCTTTCGGGTCGGGTGGGAAAGGTTTTGTTTGCGAAACATATATGTTTCGGGTTGCAAAAGATTGTGTTTTGCACTCCAAAAGCTTAGCTTTCACCACCCGAAAGCTTAGCTTTCGCAAGCGAAACATATATCTTTCGCAAAACAAAGCCTGCCCTTTTTCTTGGAATCGGTTTGTAAGGTGTTGGCAGACAGTTGGTTGTGGAAGGCCCTCCAGGCTGCGCTATCTCGACGACGATGGGGTGGGAGAGCGTCGGACGCTTTTCGTGCCGTTAGCGATGTTAAAATCATGACCACTGAACATCTGTTTTTTAACATTTCGGTTCCGGATTCTTTGAGATTTTAATATAGTTTAACGTTTTGTGCGATATTCGGGATAGGGATGGCAGCACCTTTTTAGGGCCCTGCTGCAAGGTGGCTTTGGTTAAAAAAACAAATATTTCTATATGAATATTAGGTAGTTCGGTAAAAAATGCGTAATTTTGCAGCCCGAAAAATTAAATAAGTAAAAATAGAGATGAATATTTCGTTTGAAAATCCTGACAAAGTGAATGGCCTGATGACCATCACCGTTGAAGAATCAGACTTCAAGGACAATGTAGAGAAAATGCTGAAAGACTATCGCAAGCGCGCCAACTTCCCCGGCTTCCGTCCCGGCATGGTGCCCATGTCGCTTGTGAAACGTCAGTATGGCCTTTCGGCCCGTATGGATGCCGTGAACCGCGTGGTCAGCGAGCAGCTGTATAAGTACATCCAAGACAACAACGTGAAGATGCTGGGCGAGCCCCTGCCTTCGTCGAAGCAGGTCGAGGTAGACCTCTCGAAGGACGGCCCCTACACGTTTGTCTTCGACATTGCCGTAGCTCCCGAGTTTAAGGTTGAGCTCAACGGCAAGAATAAAATCGATTATTACAACATCAAGGTCGACGACAAGCTCATCGACCAGCAGGTAGAGATGTATGCCAGCCGTGCCGGCAGCTATGCCAAGGCCGAGACGTTCGACCCCGAGCAGCGCGACATGCTGAAGGGCGACCTGCGCGAGCTTGACGCCGAGGGCAACACGCTCGAGGACGGCATCACACTGAGTGACGTCGTGCTCATGCCGCAGTATATCAAGGTCGACGACCAGAAGAAACTCTTCGACGGTGCCAAGCTCGGCGACATCATTACCTTCAATCCCCGCAAGGCTTATCCCGAGAACGACGCCGAGGTTGCGTCGCTGCTCAAGATTAAGAAAGAAGAGATTGCCGACCACGAAGGCGACTTCAGCTACCAGATCACCGAAATCAGCCGCTATATGAAGCACGCTGTCGATCAGGAGCTGTTCGACCAGATCTACGGTGAGGGCAACGTGAAGAGCGAGGAAGAGTTCCGTCAGCGCGTGGCCGACGAGATTCGTCCGCAGCTGCAGCAGAACAGCGACTATAAGTTTATGCTCGACGTGCGCGCCTATGTGGAGAAGAAAATCGGCAAAGTCACATGGCCCGACGACATCCTGAAGCGCGTCATGCTCAACGCCAACAAAGACAAAGGCATGGAATATGTCGAGAAAAACTACGAGGGCTCGATCAAGGAACTCACATGGCATCTGGCCAAGGAACAGCTCGTGGCTGCCCACGACGTGAAAATCGAGGACGCCGACGTGAAGGCCGCTGCCATCGAGGCTTCGCGCGCACAGTTTGCACAGTATGGCATGAGCAACATTCCCGACGAATATCTCGAGAACTATGCCAACGACCTGCTCAAGAAACGCGAAAACGTTGAGAGCTTCGTCGACCGGGCTGTAGACGACAAGCTGCGCGAAGCACTTAAGAAAGCCGTAAAACTCAATGAAAAAGAGGTCACCCTCGACGAGTTCAACGAGATGATGCGCGCATAAATAACGTTTTTTAAGAAAAAATATCTTATAAAATAGTTGAGATTATCCGTTTTTTTCGTATCTTTGTGTTACGAAAAGACGGGTAACCTCTTTTTTTATGTCATTAAAACCCTATAAACAAAACAAGAATGAAAGAATTTAGAAAGTATGCCACACAGCATTTAGGAATCAATAGCATGGTATTCGACGACGTCGTGAAGACTCAAGCCCATTACATGAATCCCTATATCTTGGAGGAGCGCCAGCTCAACGTCACACAGATGGACGTGTTCTCACGCCTCATGCGCGAGAACATTATTTTCCTCGGAACCGAGATCGACGACTATACAGCCAACGTCATCCAGGCTCAGCTGCTCTTCCTGCAGTCGGTCGACCCTGAGCGCGACATCTCCATCTACCTCAACTCGCCCGGCGGAAGTGTCACAGCCGGTCTGGCCATCTACGACACCATGCAGTTTGTCTCCAACGATATCAACACCATCTGCACCGGCATGGCAGCCTCCATGGCAGCCGTACTGCTCGTGGCTGGCACCGAGGGCAAGCGCCAGGCCCTGCCCCACAGCCGCGTCATGATACACCAGCCCCTCGGCGGCGTGCAGGGACAGGCCAGCGACATCGAAATCGAGGCAAAGGAAATCTTGAAATTCAAGAAAGAACTCTATACCATCATCAGCGAGCACTCGCACCAGTCGTTCGAGAAAGTGTGGCAAGACAGCGACCGAAACTATTGGATGAACGCCGAGGAGGCTCGTGAATATGGAATGATCGACGCTGTGCTCAACAAGAAAGGCTAATGAAAATGACAAAAAAGACATGTAGCTTCTGCGGACGGAACGAGAGCGAAGTAAAACTGCTCATCACCGGGCTCCACGGCTTCATCTGTGAAGACTGTGCCCAGCAGGCCTACCATATTGTTCAAGAGGCTTTGCCCAAGAAAAAGGCACAGGGCGACGGAAAATTCCAACTCAAGAAAGTACCCAAGCCCAAAGAAATCAAGGACTATCTCGACCAGTATGTCATTGGTCAGGACGACGCCAAGCGCTATCTCGCCGTGGCTGTCTATAACCACTACAAGCGCCTGCAGCAGCCCAAGGACGACGACGGCGTGGAAATCGAGAAGAGCAACATCATCATGGTCGGCTCCACCGGTACCGGCAAGACCCTTCTTGCCCGCACCATCGCCCGACTGCTCGACGTGCCCTTCACCATCGTCGACGCCACCGTCTTCACCGAAGCCGGCTATGTGGGCGAGGACGTGGAGAGCATTCTCTCGCGCCTGCTGCAAGTGTCGGACTACAATGTTGAGGCAGCGCAGCGCGGCATCGTCTTCATCGACGAAATCGACAAGATTGCCCGCAAGAGCGACAACCCCAGCATCACCCGCGACGTTAGCGGCGAAGGCGTGCAGCAGGGTCTGCTCAAGCTGCTCGAAGGCACCATGGTTAACGTGCCGCCGCAGGGTGGCCGCAAGCATCCCGACCAGGAATACATCCATGTCGATACGCGCAACATCCTCTTTATCTGCGGCGGAGCCTTCGACGGCATAGAGAGTAAGATTGCCCAGCGCGTCAATACCCATGTCATGGGCTTCAACTCGATTAAGAACATGCAGCACATCGACCGCGACAACCTCGTGCAATACGTTCAGCCGCAAGACCTCAAGGCGTTCGGTCTCATTCCCGAGATTATCGGTCGTCTGCCCGTGCTCACCTATCTGAATCCGCTCGACCGTGATGCCCTGCGCCGCATCCTCCGCGAGCCCAAGAACTCCATCGTGCGGCAGTACGAAAAACTCTTCGACATCGACGGCATCAAGCTCACCTTCAACGACGACACGCTCGACTACATCGTCGACAAGGCCGTCGAGTATAAGCTCGGTGCCCGCGGTCTGCGCTCCATCGTCGAAGCCATCATGACCGATGCCATGTTTGAAATCCCCTCGACAAAAAAGAAATCGTTTACCGTAACGCTCGAATACGCGAAGTCGCAACTCGACAAGGCTCATCTGCAATCGGCATAGCTACACTCGAACCTTCACCACCCAACCCTCATTCCTCAGAATTATGGACTACGACCTTCTTCGAATACTCAAAAACTACTTCGGCTTCGACAAGTTCAAAGGCGATCAGGAAGCCATCATCCGCAATCTGCTGGCGGGCAACGACTCGTTTGTGCTCATGCCCACCGGCGGTGGCAAGAGCCTGTGCTACCAGCTGCCCTCGCTGCTGATGGATGGCACGGCCATCGTCATCTCGCCGCTCATCGCACTGATGAAGAATCAGGTTGACGTGATCAACGGCATGAGCGAGGAGAACGGCGTGGCCCACTATCTGAACTCTTCGCTCAACCGGCCCGCCATCACGCAGGTCATGAACGATGTGCGCAACGGCATCACCAAGTTGCTCTACGTTGCCCCCGAGTCGCTCAACAAAGAAGAGAATGTCGAGTTCTTCAAGAGTGTGAAGATTTCGTTCTATGCTGTCGATGAGGCCCACTGCATCTCGGAGTGGGGTCACGACTTCCGTCCCGAGTATCGCAACATCCGGCCGACCATTAACAAGATTGGCAATGCCCCCGTCATTGCGCTCACGGCAACGGCTACCGACAAGGTGCGCACCGACATCAAGCGCAGCCTCGGCATCGCCGACGCCCCCGAGTTCAAGAGCTCGTTCAACCGTCCCAACCTCTACTACGAGGTACGGCAGAAATATCCCTCCACCATCGACCGCGAGATTATCAAGTTCATCAAGCAGAACGAGGGCAAGAGCGGCATCGTTTACTGTCTGTCGCGCAAGAAGGTGGAAGAGCTTGCCGCCATCATGGTGGCGAACGACATCAAGGCCGCGCCCTATCATGCCGGTCTCGACTCGGTAACGCGGTCGCAGACGCAGGACGACTTCCTGATGGAGAAGATCGACGTCATCGTGGCCACCATTGCCTTCGGCATGGGCATCGACAAGCCCGACGTGCGCTTTGTCATCCACTACGACATCCCCAAGTCGCTCGAAGGCTATTACCAGGAGACGGGCCGTGCCGGACGCGACGGCGGCGAAGGCCAGTGCATTGTGTTCTACGCCCGCAAGGACCTCGAGAAGCTCAGCAAGTTCATGGAAGGCAAGCCCGTAGCCGAGCAAGACATCGGCCGCCAGCTGTTGCAAGAGACGGCTGCCTATGCCGAGTCGTCGGTATGCCGCCGCAAGCTGTTGCTCAACTACTTCGGCGAGGAATACACCGAGGAGAACTGCCACAACTGCGACAACTGCCTGCACCCGAAGGAGAAACGCGATGCCACCGAGGCCCTCGTCATCGTGCTCAAGGCGGTCGTCGCCACCAAAGAGGGCTTCCGTCAAGACTACATCATCGACTTTGTGAAGGGTCGCGGTACCGACGACATCGTCTCGCACAAGCACGACCAGCTCGACTGCTTCGGACTGGGCGAGGACCTCGACGTGAAACTCTGGAACCCCGTCATCCGCCAGGCCATCATCGCCGGCTATCTGAAGAAAGACGTAGAGAACTACGGCCTGCTCAAGATAACCGCTGCCGGCCGCCGTTTCATCGAGAATCCCTCCACGTTCTACATTGTCGAAGACACCGAGTTCAACGACGACCCCGACGAAGAGAACATCGACGGAGCCGGTGCCGTGCTCGACCCCATGCTCTTCGTCATGCTCAAAGACCTGCGGCGCGACATGGCCGCCAAGCTCAACCTGCCTGCCTACGTCATCTTCCAGGAGGAGTCGCTCCGCCAGATGGCCACCATGTACCCCGTCACGCTCGAAGAGCTGCAGAACATTCAGGGCGTAGGCGTGGGCAAGGCCAAGCGCTACGGCAAGGAGTTCTGCGAGCTCATCCGCCGCCATTGCGAGGACAACGAGATTGAGCGCCCCGAGGAACTTCGCGTGCGCACCGTGGCGAAGAAGTCGATTCTGAAGGTGAAAATCATCCAGAGCATCGACCGCCAGATACCGCTCGACGACATTGCCCAGTCGATGAACGTGGGCTTCGACGAACTGCTCGACGAGATTGAGGCCATCGTCTACAGCGGCACCAAGCTCAACATCGACTACTATCTCGAGGAGGAGATGGACGACGACCACGTCGACGACATCTACGACTACTTCCGCGAGAGCGAGACCGACGACATCGACACCGCCCTCGACGAGCTCGACAGCGACTACACCGAGGAGGAGATTCGCCTCGTGCGCATCAAGTTCCTCTCTGAGATGGCCAACTGATCGATGGTTAACAGATATTAAAATCGAAACTGAAAGCTATAGCTTTCGGCTCGGGAAATGTTAAAACGCGATTTGCGTTTTAACATTTTCTTTTTGTGCTTCGCGAGGTGGAAAAACAGCTTTCCGACCACAATCGACACCCCTCCGACTGGCGAAACATATATCTTTCGGCTCCGAAAGCTAAGCTTTCGCGTTGCAAAACACGGTCTTTCGCACCCCGAAAGACGGTCTTTTGCGAGGTGAAACATATATCTTTCGCACCGCCGACACTGCCGTCTCAAGTTTTGAACAAAGGAAATGCGTTGAAAATCAACGGCATAGAAAAACCTTCGTGTGGGCCCGTTTCTCGTCTGGTGTGGACTGTAACGCCACCGAGCATTTTTCGTGAGCTTCTGGCATGTTAAAATTTTCGTCCGAAACCGCTGTTTTTTAACATTTTGGCAATCTGCTCTAAATCGTGAAAAACACATAAAATGTTTGGTTATTACGGCAGAAATGTTTATTTTTGCACCCTAAAAGAAAAGGATTAAAAGATTTTCATTTAGTTATGTCATCATTTGTACAGGATAGGATTGTGATGGACGGGTTGACGTTCGACGACGTGCTGCTGATTCCCGCCTACTCCGAGGTATTGCCCCGGACCGTTGAGTTGAAAACCCGTTTCTCCCGTCGCATCGGGCTGAACATACCGTTCGTAACGGCGGCGATGGACACCGTCACCGAGTCGGCCATGGCCATTGCCATTGCCCGCGAAGGCGGTATCGGCGTGATACACAAGAACATGCCGATAGAGGCGCAGGCCCGCGAGGTGGCCATTGTGAAACGCGCCGAGAACGGCATGATCTATGATCCCGTGACCATTCGCCGCGGCCGCACCGTGCAGGATGCGCTCGACCTGATGGCCGAATACCATATCGGCGGCATTCCCGTCGTCGACCATAACGGGCTGCTGGTGGGCATCGTGACCAACCGCGACCTGCGTTTCGAGCGTCATCTCGACAAGCTCATCGACGACGTGATGACGAAGGAGAATCTGGTGACCACCCACCAGCACACCGACCTGGCTGCCGCAGCCCAGATTCTGCAAGAGAACAAAATCGAGAAACTGCCCGTTGTCGACGGCGACGGTCGCCTCATCGGGCTCATCACCTATAAGGACATCACCAAGGCCAAGGACAAACCCATGGCCTGCAAGGACGAGAAGGGCCGCCTGCGTGTGGCTGCCGGTGTGGGCGTCACGGCCGACACACTCGACCGCGCACAGGCATTGGTCGATGCCGGTGCCGACGCCATCGTCATCGACACGGCACACGGTCATTCGCTCGGCGTGGTTGAAAAGCTGCGCGAGGTGAAGGCTGCCTTCCCCCAGATTGACGTCGTCGTGGGCAATGTGGCTACGGGCGACGCTGCCCGTATGTTGGTCGACAATGGAGCCGATGCTATCAAGGTGGGCATAGGCCCGGGCTCCATCTGCACCACGCGTGTGGTGGCTGGCGTGGGCGTGCCGCAGCTGTCGGCAGTCTACGACGTATGGCAGGCACTGCGCGACACCGACGTGCCTCTTATTGCCGACGGTGGACTGCGCTACTCGGGCGACGTGGTGAAGGCACTGGCTGCCGGAGGGTCGTCGGTCATGATCGGCTCGCTCGTTGCCGGTACCGAGGAAAGCCCCGGCGACACCATCATCTTCAACGGCCGTAAGTTCAAGTCGTATCGCGGCATGGGCTCGCTCGAGGCCATGGAGAACGGCTCGAAAGACCGCTATTTCCAGAGTGGTACGAAGGACGTGAAGAAGCTGGTGCCCGAAGGTATTGCCGGACGCGTGCCCTACAAAGGCACCGTGCAGGAGGTCATCTATCAGCTCATCGGCGGACTGCGCTCGGGCATGGGCTACTGCGGCGCTGCCGATATCGAGCAGTTGCACAAGGCCCGCTTCGTGCGCATCACTAACGCCGGCGTCAACGAGAGCCATCCCCACGACATTACCATCACCAGCGAGGCTCCCAACTACAGCCGCCCGGAATAGTTGCGGACGGAGTCCTAATGAATAGTGAACAATGAATAATGAAAAGTGAATAATATGGACGAAAATAATCATACTAAAGGAAATACGTTGGCAGAGAAGTCTGTTTTGTTCAGTATAAGGTCGGTGAAATGCTATCAATACTTGACAAATGAGAAGAAAGAATATGTGATGTCAAAGCAGTTTCTAAGGTGTGGAACAAGTATAGGCGCAAATGTGCATGAAGCAGTTTATGCACAGAGCAAAGCCGATTTTATTTCAAAACTAAGTATCTCCTTAAAAGAGGCAAGCGAAACTTCATATTGGCTTAAAATCTTAAATAAAACACAGTACATAAGCGATGAACAATACGGCTCTTTAAAAGAAGACTTGGATTCAATTATCAGAATTATAATATCATCAATAAAAACAGCAAAGAAAAATGACTTGTAAAATTGAAAGAAAGTGGATGAAAGTGATAGGTTTATTCATTATTCTCTTTTCATTATTCATTAGCCCCGCAGGGGCGCAGAGCGATCCGGTGATAATGACGGTGAACGGTCAGCCCGTGACACGCTCCGAATTTGAATATTCGTACAACAAGAACAACAACGAGGGTGTGGTCGACAAGAAGAGTGTCGAGGAATACGTGGACCTCTTCATCAACTACAAGCTGAAGGTGCAGGCCGCCGTCGATGCAGGCATGGACACGCTCAGCTCGTTCAAGAAGGAGTTTGCCGGCTATCGCGACCAGCAAATACGTCCGGCCATGATTAACGACGACGATGTGGAGCGCGAAGCTCGCAACATCTACGAGGAGACGCGCCATCGCATCGACTCGTTGGGTGGTCTGATTAAGCCGGCGCATATCTTGATTACAGCTCGTAAGACTGCTTCCGAGGCCGAGCAAGAACAGGCCAAGGTGCGCATCGACTCCATCTACAATGCCCTGACGGCTGGTGCCGACTTTACCCAGTTGGCAAAGACACTGTCGCAAGACCCGGGCTCGGCTCGGGAAGGCGGCGAGCTGCCCTGGTGTCAGAAAGGTCAGCTGGTGAAGGAGTTTGAAGACGCTGCCTTTGCCATGAAGGTGGGCGAGCTGAGCAAACCCGTGCAGACGGCTTTCGGCTGGCACATCATCAAGATGATTGACAAGCAAAACTTCTTCCCCTACGACAGCGTGCGCACCGACATTCGTCGTTTCATCGACAGCCGCGGCATCCGCAACAAGATTATCGACGAGAAACTGCAGAAGCTGGCTGCCGAACAAAACAGTACGCCCGAGGCCATCCTCGCAGAGAAGACCCGCGAGATGACGGCTGCCGACCCCGAGCTGAATTATCTCATCCGCGAATATCACGACGGACTGCTGCTCTACGAAATCAGCAACCAGACCGTGTGGGAGAAGGCTTCGAAGGATGAAGGTGCCCTGGCACTGTATTTCAAGAAGCACAAGAAGAACTACAAGTGGGAACAGCCTCGCTTCAAGGGCATGTCCTACAACACCAAGGAAGAGGCCGACCTGAAGAACGTACAGAAAACCGTGAAGGGCGTGGACTATAAGAAATGGGGCGAGGTGCTCCGCACAACGTTCAACAACGACAGCACGCTGCGCATCCGCGTGAAGCTCGGCGTGTTCAAGGAAGGCGACGACGCATTGGTGGACAGCCTCATCTACAAGAAGCACGACGTGAAGGTGAAGACCCTCAAGGAATTCCCCTACAGCACGGTCTATGGCAAGCTGCTGAAGGCTCCGCAGGACTACACCGACGTGAGGACTCTGGTCGTTGCCGACTATCAGGAGCAGTTGGAGAAACAGTGGATTGCCGACCTCAGAAAGAGATACAAGGTTGAGGTAAACCGCGAGGTGCTGTCGACAGTGAACAATCATTAAACATTTAGGTTTTTAATGTTGATGAACAAGGAATTTAAATATTTTGCCGCATTCATTGCCCTGCTGCTGGTGGGAGGAATGAGCGCCAAGGGCGGAAAAATGACGGCTCCCGCCACAGAAGACGACTCGACCGTGGTTGAGGTGACACGCACACAGGTGCCCGACAACAGTGTCGTCGACGAGGTCATCTGGGTGGTAGGCGACGAGGCCATACTCAAGAGCGACGTCGAAGCCATGCGCCTGCAGGCTGCCGTGGAAGGCGTGAACTGGGACGGCGACCCCGATTGTGTGATTCCCGAGGAACTGGCCGTGCAGAAACTCTATCTGCACCAGGCTGCCATCGACTCTATCGAGGTGACCGAGTCGGAGATTGCACAGGGCGTGGAGATGCAAATCAACCGCTGGATTCAGATTGCAGGATCGAAGGAGAAACTCGAGGAATATCGCGGACAGACGCTCACGCAGATGCGCCAGCAGATGCACGACGATTTCAAAAACCAGAAGTTGGTGCAGAAAATGCGCGAACAGCTGGTGGAAGACGTGACGGTGACTCCTTCCGACGTGCGCAGCTATTTCCGCAACCTGCCTGAAGACAGCATACCCTTCGTGCCGACCGAGGTCGAGGTGGAGATTATCACCAAGCAGCCGAAGATTGACCCCGAGGAAATCAACCGTGTGAAGAACGACCTGCGCGAATATACCGAGCGCGTGAACAGTGGCGAGACCACGTTCGCAGCTCTGGCACGACTCTACTCGGAAGACGGGTCGAGCCGTCAGGGTGGCGAGCTCGGCTATACCGGACGAGGCTATTTCGACCCGGCTTTTGCCACCGTGGCTTTCAACCTGACCGACCCGAAGAAGGTGTCGAAGATTGTGGAGTCGGAGTTTGGCTACCACATCATTCAGCTCATCGACAAGCGAGGCGACAAGGTGAACGTGCGTCACATCCTGCGCAAGCCTCGCGTATCGGCCGAGGCTATCCAGCAAGGCAAGCTGCGTCTCGACTCTATCGCCGATAACATTCGCGAGGGTAAGTTCACGTTTGAAGATGCTGCTACCTATGTCTCCGACGACAAGGACACCCGCAGCAACCACGGACTGATGGCCTACACCGACGAATACGGCAACCGCACGTCGCGCTTCCAGATGAAGGACCTGCCTACCGAGGTCGCCGTAGCCGTGGAAGGTCTGAAGGAGGGCGAGGTGTCGAAAGCCTTCCAGATGATCAACAGCAAAGGCAAGACAGTCTGCGCCATCGTGAAACTGAAAAAACGCACCGAGGGGCACCGAGCTACTATCACGGAAGACTATCAGGTGATGAAAAACATCGTGTTGCAGAAAGAGAAAGAAGACTTCCTGCACCAATGGGTGGTGGACAAGATTAAGACCACATACGTCAGGATGGCCGACCGCTACAAGACCTGTAACTTTAAATATCAGGGATGGGTTAAATGACAAGAAGGAAGCACTGCGGAACAAATGTATCTGGGCATAAAGTCGTTATGATAATGGTTTTATGCCTGTTTACCTTTTCTATAGTGCAGAACGTCACGGCACAGCGCGGACGGGGAAAGGGAAAAACCGATGAACGTGTCTATCTGGTTCACTCCGACGAGCTGAAGTACGATGCTTTTGGCAGCACGCCCGACGCGCAGATTGTGAAAGGACATGTTCATTTCAGGCATGCCGGTTCTAATCTGTGGTGCGACAGTGCCTATTACTATCAGGAGTCGAACTCGTTCCGAGCATTCGGACACGTGCGCTTCACACAGGGCGACACACTCTCTCTGACTTGCGAGCGGGCGCGATACGACGGACAAAACCAGATGATGGAAGCCCGACGAAACGTGGTGCTCAAACATAGAAAGCAGACGCTGCGATGCGACAGCCTGAACTACGACCGCTTCTATGGCAATGCCTATTTCTTCGATGGAGGCGAACTCATCGACGGCAACGACCGACTGACGGCCGACTGGGGACAATACAACACGGAGACCCGCGAGGCGGAATTCTATTTCAACGTGAAGCTGACCAGCCCGAAGCACACGATACACACGGACACGCTCTACTACGACACGAGGAAATCGTTGGCACACATCGTCGGTAAATACGTCTCCGACGGCGGACGTGGACCGCTCCGACCTTCGACCATCAAAAGCGGATCGAGCGAGATCGAGACCGAAGACGCCTATTACGACACCCGAAACGACCAAGCCAACCTCTACGGCCGATCGACGATTGTCGACAAAGAGAAGACGATAGCCGGCGACACGCTCATCTACGACAAAGTGACGGGCTACAACCGCGGACGCGGAAACGTCATCTACATCGACAGGGAAAACAAAAACGAGTTGCGTTGCGAACAGCTCGTCTACAACGACAAGACGGGTGCCGGCTATGCCACGACAAACGCGCTGGTAAAGGAATATTCGCAGGGCGACACGCTGTTCATGCACGCCGATACGCTGCGCATCGAGACGTTCAACATTGAAACCGACTCGGTCTACAGGAAGGTGCATGGCTACAACAATGCCCGCGCCTACAGAACCGATGTGCAGGCGGTATGCGACTCGCTCGTCTTCAGCTCGCTCGACACGTGCATGACGATGTATAAAGACCCGATTGTGTGGAACGAGAACCGTCAGCTGCTGGGCGAGGTGATAAAGGTGTTCCTGAACGACAGCACGGTGCGCGAGGCGCAGGTGCTCAGGCAGGCACTCAGCATTGAAAAGATTGACGACATGGACCATTACAACCAGGTGCTGGCCGATAGCCTGAAGACTTTCTTCGAAGACGGAAAAGTGAGAAGGGTGGTCTGGACCGGAAATGTCAGGGGCATCTACTATCCCGTTGACGACAAGGATAGCACGCTGATGGCCCTGAACTATATGGAGACCGACACGATGACAATGTTCCTGACCGTCGAACGGAAACTGGACAAGATCAAGACGTCGAGCGTGAAGGCAACGTGGTATCCCCTTACGCAGATACCGCCCGAGAAATACAGACTCAAGGGCTTCGGCTGGTTTGAGAATGTGCGGCCAAAAGACAAAAACGACATCTTCCGTGTGGCAGGAAAGCCCGACGACCAGAAACTGAAGTCAATCGACCGGCCAATCGCTCCGCTGCCGCAGCGTGCAGGGGGACGACGAACCTTGAAATGACGCATAGCTTAGAAAGATATTCATAAAACGCGATGAGTGACATCATACAACTTCTGCCCGACTCGGTTGCCAATCAGATTGCAGCCGGTGAGGTGATACAGCGGCCTGCCAGCGTGATTAAAGAGCTGGTGGAAAATGCTGTCGACGCCGAAGCCACAGAGATAAATGTGGTTGTGGTGGATGCCGGTCGTACCTCTATCCAGGTTATCGATAACGGAAAAGGAATGTCTGAGACCGATGCGCGACTGTCATTCGAGCGTCATGCCACATCGAAAATCCGCAAGGCCGACGACCTGTTTGCCCTGACCACCATGGGTTTCCGCGGAGAAGCACTGGCCTCTATAGCCGCAGTGGCGCAGGTTGAGCTGAAGACGCGGTTGCGGGGCGAGGACATCGGGACGCAGCTGTCAATAGCAGGGTCGCGGTTTGTCGGACAGGAGCCTTGCTCATGTGCAGAGGGTAGTAACTTCCTGGTAGAAAATCTTTTCTATAATGTACCGGCACGGCGTAAGTTCCTGAAGTCGAATGCCACGGAACTCAATAATATCCTTGCCGCTTTTGAGCGCATCGTGCTCGTGAATCCCGACATCGCTTTCACGCTTCACAGCAATGGGACAGAGCTGTTCAACTTGCGGGCGACAGGTCTGCGGCAACGCATCGTTGATGTGTTCGGCAAGCGACTCAACCAAGACTTGCTGCCCGTGGAGGTCGATACCACACTGTGCAAGATACATGGCTTCGTGGGAAAACCTGAGTCGGCGAGGAAGAAAGGGGCACACCAGTATTTCTTTGTCAATGGCCGCTACATGAAACACGCCTATTTTGCCAAGGCGGTGCAGACGGCTTTCGACAGGTTGGTCCCCGCCGGCGAGCAAGTTCCGTTCTTTATCTATTTCGATGTAGAACCGCAGAATATCGACGTCAATATTCATCCGGTGAAGACCGAAATCAAGTTTGAGAACGAACAGGCCATCTGGCAGATTCTGCTGGCGGCGGTGAAGGAGGCGGTAGGACTCTATCATGAGGTGCCGTCGATCGAGTTTGACACCGAGGGCCGTCCCGACATCCCGTTGTTTGTCGAGGGCAGTCAGGCAAACGCACCTCGGGTGGAGGTCAATCCGCAGTACAACCCCTTTAAGACTACGTCCGACCATACAAGACCACGTCCGACCAACAACTGGGAGGAACTCTATGACGGGCTTCAAAAAGAAGAGAAACCTGTCGGTGAACTCTTTGAGAGTCAGGATGATGGCTCCTTGATGGAGGAGAAGTCACCCATCCACTACCAATATAAAGGACGTTATATCATCACGGCGGTGAAGTCGGGACTGATGGTCGTGGACCAGCATCGCGCGCATGTACGTATTTTATATGAACAGTATAAAGAGCAACTGCGACAGCAAAAGACCGTTTCGCAAAAGGTGTTGTTCCCCGAGACGGTGGAACTCTCGCCGTCGTTGGCTGTCGTGCTCGAGCAAATCCTGCCCGAGTTGGAGGCGATGGGCTTTGAGCTGACGTCACTCGGCCGTGGCAGCTATGCTATCAACGGCGCCCCGGCAGGTCTCGAAGGCATCAGCCTGCCGCAGTTGGTGGCCGACATGGTGGCAACAGCGGCCGAGGCCGATGTGAAGGTTGCCGACCAGATAAACGATGCACTCTCGTTCAGCATGGCACATCATGCAGCCATACCCTACGGTCAGGTGTTGAACAATGAAGAGATGGAGGCCCTCATCAACGCCCTCTTCTCTTGTCCAAACAACGGCTATACACCCGACGGAAAGAAAGTCACAGGCATCTTGGAACAGACTGAAATAGAGAAATTGCTCCATTAAAGCCGTAAAAATGCAGAAAAATCAAAAAAAAAGTCATTTTTTTCACAAAAAGTGAATTTTTCTTCAAAAAAAGTGAAGAGATTAAAAAAATATTACTATCTTTGCGCACGAATAGTCGGTATGCCTATTCGTGAAAAGGAAATAATTTGATTGTTAAATAAATAAAGGTTATGAAAAAATTATTAATTGTTTTGGCTTTTGCCGGCGTTACTCTGGGCATTCAGGCTCAGGACGCAGAAGTGACAAAGCACAGCGTTGTCACCAATTCATTCTGGCAGAACTGGTTTATTCAAGGTAACTTCCACTGGGATGCTTGGTATTCAACCCAGGAGCACGGACACAACCTTGATCGCGGTCTGTTTAAGGGTCATCGTTCAAACCCTGGCGTTTCAGTCGCCATCGGTAAGTGGTTTACTCCTGGAATCGGTCTCCGTACAAAGGTTCAGGGTATCTGGGGTCGTACCGTAATCGGTACTGGTGGCTACAACGTAGCACGTGATGGTTATCCCAACCACAATCTCTCTCACGGAACAAAGTATTGGATTGCCAATGAGCACGTGCTCTTCAACCTGAGCAACATGCTTTGTGGATACAACCCCAACCGTTTCTGGAGCTTCATTCCGTTCGCTGGTGCTGGTGTAGGTCGTAACATGACCGAAAACCGCTATGCTATGGGTCTCAGCCTCGGTATCTTGAACGAGTTCCGTCTGTCTAACCGCTTCGCCCTCAACGTTGAAGCTGGTTGGAACCGCTACGAGGACGATATCGACGGTTATGATCGCGCTGGCGTTGCTGGTAATGGCAAGCGCATCTGGCGTGGTCAGGACAACAACATCTACGGTGAAGTTGGTTTGACTCTGAACCTTGGCAAGACCACATGGGATCGCGTTCCCGATGTTGACGCTATCAAGGCTCTCTCTCAGGCTCAGATCGATGCCCTCAACGCTCGCCTGAACGAGGCTAACGCTGAGAACGCTCGCCTGCAGAACCTGCTGAAGAACCAGCCGAAACCCGGCCCCACTGGTCCGAGCAAGACTGTTAAGGAATTCATCACTACTCCGGTATCTGTATTCTTCAATATCGACAAGACCAACATCGCTTCCAAGTATGACCTCGTAAACGTTCGCGCTCTTGCTAAGTATGCTGTTGACAACAACTCTAACCTCAAGGTTGACGGTTATGCAGACAGCGCAACTGGTTCTGCAGAGCGTAACCAGTGGCTCTCTGAAGAGCGTGCTAAGACCGTTAAGGGCGAGCTCGTTAAGATGGGTGTCAGCGAAAGCAAGATTACCACTCAGGGTCATGGTGGCGTTAACGAACTCTCTCCGATTTCGTTCAACCGTCGTGCAACTGTTCGCGTCGTTGAGTAATCTCAGAAAGTTAAATCAATTTTCATAAAAAGGACACTTCCCGAAAGGGAGGTGTCTTTTTTTCTTCTTGATATAGAGACAAAAGAACAGCGTAAAAGACATATTAATATAAAAACAAAACAGACATATTAACATAAGAACAAAAAGACATTGCCGCCACGCATGTCGGGACATCAAAAAGTGAAAAATTAAAAAGTTTAAAAGTTGAAAAAAGTGATAAGTCTCCATTAGCATGTAGGGACGCGGCACGCCGCGTCCCTACATGCTAATGGAGTCAAAACCTTTACACCTTTTTACCTTTACACTTTTTTCCCTTTTCACCTTTTCCCTTTTCCCTTTTCCCTTTTCCTCGTCCTCTCTATGGAAAACTCTCGTCCTCTCTATGAAGTACTGCAGTCCTCTCTATGAAGTACTGAGGGTAAAGTCGCAGGTTTATGTTTTCAATTGATATCGCTATCATAGTCTTTTTTGATGTCCGAAAGCCGAAGTAGAGCCTTTTTTGCCTGCAAAATGAAAAAAGTTGTGGAAAAATTTGGTGGGTTCAACAAAAAGATGTACCTTTGCATCGCTTTTCCAGAGCGAGGGCGCTTAGCTCAGTTGGTTTAGAGCATCTGCCTTACAAGCAGAGGGTCGGGGGTTCGACTCCCTCAGCGCCCACGGGGTGTTTCCCCGCAGTCAATATGATTTTCCTTCGGGATTGTCTGAGATTGCGGGGATATTTTTTGTCTTTTTTTATCTGATAACATTTTTTCTTGCATTTAGGGTATTGATTTTTGTTTTCTATCCGTTATATATAGAAAAGAATATAATCAACCGAATGACGTATAGTGAGCAGCAATTTGGGATTCTCTTTCAGCAGAACTACTCGCGACTCTTAGGGTTAGCTGTTTCAATGCTGGGAGATGCCGAGGAGGCACGCGATGTGGTCAGCAGTGTTTTTGCACGCTTGTGGCACCAAAATGTCAAGGGTGGGCTTATGATGCCGTTGGGCAATCAGTCGAGTCCTTTTCTTTACACTGTGGTAAAGCGTGCCTGCATCGACCAACTGCGCCGCCGTCGTTTCCGGAAACAGGCTGAACGGCATTTGATAGATAGCGATGTGGTGGAATCGGACGAACTCGAGCTTAAGGAACAAAAGCACCTTCTTGAAACCCTCATGCATACTCGTCTGACTCGACAGGACCGTCGTGTGTTGTCGTTGGTGTATCACGAAGAACAAACCTACAAAGAGGCTGCCCGGCAGTTGGGTATCAGTCCGTCAGCTGTCAACAAGCATGTCACTCAGGCACTGAAGAAACTGCGTCGTTGGGCAGTTATCATCCTACTGATAGCCACAGCGGCCGCAGCAGCCATCATTGGTGTTCGTGTTGTCCGACACGCGGCAATGAAATCCTCCCCGACTGTGCCTTCTTCCTCTCTGCAACCTGTTCCACCGACTTCTTCCGACTTCTTACTGGCAGTTCCCGATACGATAAATGCAGAAACAGTAACCTCGGAGACATCTCCTTTGTCGAAGGAGAATGTCGATACTCTTCGTGAAAAAACATATAAGGAACAGGTAAGTATGATGCCTGATACCACACGTGTTATTTTCAATGGGCGCACGGATGACGCTGCCTACAGTCGCGATTTCGTGTTGAATTACTTAGACGAAACCGATATCGTCGGCATCGAAACAAGAACTGACGGTACCCTGAATGTCAATACCCTCAACAAGAATGTTATTCGTGTGGAAACCAATCCGCGTTCTGAAACCTGGGAGAGCAATATGCCATTGCCGACCTTTAGCCGTAGGGTTGTTGTGAGCGGGCATGTGCGTGGAGGTCGTTACTACTCCGGCAACCAGCTTAACGCGGCACGCATAATGGTGAACTATCGCGGAACAACTGACACCGTGTTCACCAATGGTTACGGAGCTTTTTCTTATTCGGTTCCTAAAGGTGCGAAGCTGACGTTCAGCTACCCGGGGGAACGTCCAAAGTCTATTCGTGTCAGGCGCAACCGCGAACAGCTCGACATACAGTTGAAAGACCGTCGTGGCATATCCCCCCATGCTTTACCGATTCATCTTAAGCGCACCCGCACCGCCCTTCGGTTCAATGATGCCGACAGCGTTTATCTCGATGGCATTTGTGTTGCGGCCGATGTCCTCGATTCGCTTCCATCATACGCCATCAAGTCGGTGGAATACAGTAGTTTCCTCACTTCCCGTCGTTATTCTGGTGTTGACGGCATGATGCAGATACGGGGCAGGGTGACAGACAGCAAGGGAAGACCTTTGCCCGGTGCTTCTGTGATGCTCACTGCGGGTGGACTGGAACATGCCTATGGTGTGTTCACCAATGCTGACGGTTGTTTCACGATGTCGGTCTGTCCGTTCACTCGTCTCCGTGTGCAATATCCCGGATACTACCCCTGCGAGCTGAGGGTCAGAACAGCCACGGAACAAGTGAAGGTACCTGAAGAGAAAGGGGAAAGAACCAAACATAAACCGTTGCGTCAGGCCTACGAAACACGTCTTGACGATATGGACATTCGTATGGTCAGGGTGCCGGCTGGCGTTACCCTGGTTGGTTATCAATAATGAATAATAATCTCAGAATATATGAATAGAAGATTTTTTGTAACTGTTATTGCCTTTATGATGCTATCACTGCAGCTGGCAACGGCGCAGGTGGTGATAAAAGGCAGGGTGGTTGATGCGAAGTCTGGCGATCCGGTGATAGGGGCCAGCGTCACGGTGGTCGACTCCAATCCCTCGATAGGGGTTCTCGTGGATTACAACGGAGATTTTTCGATTGAGGTTCCCGACATGAATGTTGAGTTGCATGCCTCTTTTATAGGCTATGAGGGCTTGACGATGAAAGCCAGTCAGAACATGTTGATGAAACTCGATGATGGTCTGGTGCAGCCGCGTAAGGAGCGTCGTGAGGTGTCACTGACGGAGAGCGACAAACGTGTCGTCAACCATGTCAACGACCTTGCATTCCGGCTGATGCGCGAGTTCCCCCGACAGCAGAGCACTGTTTTCTCGCCGTTGAGCATTGCCAGTCTGCTCAGTCTGACCAACGACGGGGCGGCAGGTCGAACACGGGCAGAGCTGACACGTCTGTTGGGAGCCGAACCTGAGGAGACCGATAGTTTCTACCTCAAGATGATTCCCTATTTCACCGACAGCCGGATTGGTTCGTGCTTTCAGATGGCGAACGCATTGTTTGTGAACAATCAATTTGCGTTGAAAGACAAGTTCCGCCAGCAGTGCACCGACAACTATGCTGCACTGGTACGCAACATGGATTTCAGCAAGGCAGAAGCTGTGCGCGAGGTGAACGACTGGGTTTCGCGCCAGACCCGTGGACTGATACCCGGAATAGTTGACAGCACCGAGCCCGACGCGTTGCTCTATGGCCTGAATGCCGTATATTTTGAGAGTACGTGGGTATGCCCGTTTGAGAAGAAAGACACCCGCGACGAGCATTTTACCCTTGAGAATGGCACAAGACGGAAGATGCCCATGATGCACCGTAAAAGCAGTTTCTTTTACTCAGACCAGAAAGGTTATACCGCGTTGCGCATGCCCTATAAAGGTGAAGTGCGATATGATATGACGGTGTTGTTGCCCGACGAGGGACATTCCGTCGCCGAGGTCTTGCAACATCTCACTCCCGAGACGTTTAACCGCCTGCGAAACGAGTTGTGTAATGAAAAGGTCGACGTGAAGCTTCCCCGTTTCGAGTCCGAAGTGCGTCTGCACCTGAATGAGTTGCTATGCCAGTTGGGCATTCCGACGGCCTTCGACGAGTCGCGCTCCGACTTCAGTCTCATGGCCGATGTCACTGCCTATGGCCCTGATGCCCGGCTATGTATTTCGAAGATTTTGCAGAAGGCCAAGATAGAGGTCAATGAGGAGGGCACCCGAGCCGCAGCTGTCACGTTCGACGAGGTGATGGTTATCGGCTATGGCGGTAAGCCCAAGCCGCGTAAAGAGTTTGTCTTCCATGCCAACCGTCCGTTTCTCTACGTGATAACCGAGCATGCCACCGGAACCGTTCTTTTCATCGGCCAGTATCATGGCCAATAGTACAATTGCTTGGGTGTCGGGGAGGGTTGAGGTAGCAAAATTCATAAAAAACGATAAATTTTTATGGTTGTGATGTAGTGAGTGGCATTTTCTTAGTATTTTTGTACGGAAATTAAAACCATAAAACTATAGAACAATTAAAACCATAAACTATTGAACAATGAAGAAAATCATGTTTTTGATGGCAATGATGCTCGTTTCTGTCATGAGCTTTGCCCAGAATTACAAGACTTTAGTATTAAACGTAACGCCGCAGATGCGTTGCGAAAATTGTGAGAAGAAGGTACAGAACGGTTTGAAGGCTGTGGCTGGTGTCGCCGAGGTGAAGACCTGTCTGAAGTCGCAGACCGTGGCCGTGAAATATGACAGCCAGAAGACTGGCAACGGAAAAATCGTCAAGGCCCTCAAGGGCATGGGCTACAAGGCTCAGAAAGCCGATAAGGGTTCGAAGAAATGCTGCAAGCCCGACTGCAAGAAAATGTCGGCCGACTGCTGTAACAACAAAAAGGTCAAGGACTGCTGCGAAACGACCAAGACTTGCTGCATGAAGAAATCCGGTTGTGACAAGCAGATGGCGGGTTGTGACAAGCAGATGAAGGGTTGTGACAAGGCCAAGAAAGATTGTTGCGACAAGCAGATGAAGGGTTGCGACAAGGCCAAGAAGGATTGTGACAAGGCCAAGAAGGACTGTGACAAGGCTAAGAAAGATTGCCAGCAGGGTACCAAGGCCGACTGCTGCAAGGAAAAGAAATAAAGCAGACTGTAAGAAAAAAATAAGGGCGACTATCTGTTGTCGCCCTCACCGTGAAGCTGTGCCCGCGATGCCCGCGAGCGCAGCTTTTCTATGTTCATACGCGCAATGTCGTCGAGCGTGTAACCGAGGTCGCTGGCTATGGCCGAGAGATACCAGAGCACGTCGCCCAGTTCCTTGGCCACGGCAGCACGTCGTTCTTCGTCGAACACGCCCCCATTGTCGCGGATGCACTTCTTCACCTTCTCGGCCACCTCGCCCGTTTCGCCGGACAGTCCGATGGCAGGGTAGATCACTTTCATGTCGGTCGGATAGATGGCAGTCTTCCGTGCCTCACGTTGATAGTCGTTGAAATCCATGATGTGCTTGTCGGTTATCCGAGAATCTGGGCCGTGTGGTCCTTGGTCTTAATCTCTTTCGGTCCGATGATGCGCTCCACGATACCCTCTTCGTTGATGATGAACGTGGTGCGGAAGGTGCCGAAGTATTTTCTGCCATACATCGACTTCTCGCCCCATGTGCCGAAAGCCTCGTTGAGCGTGTGATCGGTGTCGGCAATGAGGGGGAAGGGCAGCTCGTTCTTGGCAATAAACTTCTGGTGGCTCTTCTCGTCCTGCACGCTCACGCCCACCACGGCATAGCCCTGTCGGCGCAGCTCACTGTAGTTGTCGCGCAGGTTGCAAGCCTGTGCCGTACAACCGCTCGTCATGTCCTTCGGGTAGAAGTAGAGCACCAGTTTCTTTCCCTTGAAATCGCTCAGGCGGATTTCCTTTCCATTCTCGTCGCGCCCCAGTGTCTCGGGCGCCTTGTCTCCAATCTTTATCATATTATTAAGAATTTGTAAGTTTCACTTGTTCAGGAGTTATCGGGAGTTATCTGAAGTTAACAGGTCTTCGACCTGTGGAGTTAACGGACAATAGTTTTTCCTATTACGAGAACTAACTTCCGCTAACTCCCGTTAACTCCCATTAACTCCTAAAATGTCACATTCACGCCTGCCATGACTGTGGCGCGGGGCATGGGATAGCCGGCCACCAGTTCGTATTGGCGGGCCAGCAGATTCTCGCCCTTCACCCACAGTCCCACGTGGCGCAGCAGCTGATAGCCAACGGTGGCGTTCAGCAACAGCACATGCTCGAGCGTGGCATTGCTGCCCACCTGCGTGTAGAGTCCCGACAGGTATTGCAGTCCGGCTGCAATGTTCCACTTGCATTGTGCGTAGTTGGCACCGAGATAGGTCTTCAGCTTGGGAGCTCCCACAATGGGGTTGGTCATGTGTAGCATGCTGAGGTTGTTGTTCAGTTGCCAATGGCGGTTGATGCGCCAGGCCCATTCCAGTTCGAAACCGCTGTTCTCGGTGCTTCCCGTGTTCACGTTGCGGGGTTTGCCGTCGACCATCCTGTTCTGAATCATGTTGTCGGCATTGATGTAGAAGAGGTTCACGCCATAGGTGAACGCGCCGTCGAAGAGTCGCTGCTTCCACGAGAGCTCATAGCTCATCAGTCGCTCGGGTTCGAGGTTTTCGTTCGATGGCGGATAGAGATACATCTCGCGCATGGTGGCATTGCGGAATCCCTTGCTCGCCATGAGCTTCAGCTCTCCGTCGTCGGTCGGACGCACGACGATGCCGCCCTGAGGCACCCACTCCGTGCCCGTGATGTTGTGATAGTCCACGCGCAGACCGGCGTCGATGGTCAGCCACGGTGTGATGTCCTGACGGAAGTCGGCATATCCGGCAATCTCGTTGCGGTGCGAGTGCCCGCTCTGCTTGTTAGGCGTGTCGATGACCTCGCCCGTCGCGCGTGAGGTATAGAAAGCGCGTCCGTAGATATGCTGATAGTCGAAGCCAAGCGTCAGGCGGTTGCCTTCGAAGAGGTTGAAGCTCTGGTAGAGAGAAACGCCGGCCAGTGCGTCGCGCGAACGGAAGTACCGGTCGCGCGGGTTGCCGCCGTTGGCAGCGTAGCCGTCGTTAATCTTGTGCCGACCGAAGTTGTTGTAGATGCTCAGCGCACCGCTTGTGCGTCCGTAGTGGTTCTCGATGGCAGCTGTGACGGCACCGCGTGTGGCCCACTGGTTCCATTCGAGCATGGGCGACTGAACTGTTCCCGGCACTGAGGCGTTGAAATGAGTCACGTCGGCATCGAGATAGGCGTTCCAGTTCTGCGACAGGTCGTAGCCCAGCTTCAGGTGTCCGCCATACTGTTCGAAGGCAGAGTTGGGCCGGTGGTTGTCGGAACGGCTGTAGTTTGCAGCCACAGTCGAGGAGAATCGTCCGCTACGCACCTGGTTGCTCAGCTCGCTCTGGAAGGTTCCGTACGAGCCCGCACCCACATGAAGGTTGGTGCGCACGCCGTCGGTGTGCATGCCTTGCGTGACGATGTTCACCACGCCGCCCATGGCATTCGAGCCATAGAGCACGCTGGCCGGACCGCGCAGCACCTCTACACGCTCGGCCATCATCGTCTGATAGGCATCGCCGATGGGGTGCCCGTAGATGCCCTGATACTGTGGGTGGCCGTCGATGAGCACCAATAGCTGTCCCGATCCGGCGGCAATACCGCGCAGGCTGATGGCACCGGCTCCGTTGTTCAGTCCGTAGCCCATCATCCCTCTACTGCTCACGAAGAGTCCGGGTACCTGCTCGGAAAGGGTTGGGAGAATGTTGGTGCGTTGGTTTTCTACTAGTTTCTGTCGGTTGACGACAGAAACGGTCATAGGCAGATGACGGATGTCCGTCTGGAAACGTGTACCTGTAACGACCACTTCGTCGATCTGCCTGGCGACGGAGTCGTTCTGCGCGTACACGTGCTGAGATACAACAGCCACGGCTGCTGCGAAGAGTAATTTTTTCATACGAGATGAAACAGTTTGTGAATAAAGTCAAAGAGGGTCACAACCCTCATAGGAAGGTGTGACCTTATTCGTTGTCAACCAGTCGCATACTGGTGTCGTCGATCATGATGAGCCGTTGCGCATAGAGGTGGCTTGTGGCGCGTTTGAATGTCTTTTTGCTCACTTGGAACATCTCCTTGATGTCGTCGGCATCGCTCTTGTCGCCGAGCGGACAATAGCCGTCGTGCTCCTTCAGATAGTCGAGCAGTGTCTCCGAGAAGGTGAGCGTCTGACGGCGGCCGGTGGGTTGCAGGGTCACGTCGAGCTTTCCGTCGGGGCGCAGCTGGTCGATGTAGCCTTTCACGCGGTCGCCCGTATGGATGTCTTTGAAGATGTGGTCGTCGTAGATGAGTCCCGAGAACTTGTTGTCGACGATGACCTTGAAGCCGAGGTCGGTCTTCTGCCACACCAGCAGGTCAACCTCCTGCCCGCGTTTATACTGCGGCTCGGTGCGGTTGAGGTATCGCTCTACCTTTGCCGTAGCCACGATGCGGTAGGTCTCCGAGTCGATATGCACGTAGACGATGTAGCTTCGTCCGGCCACCATGCGCTGCTTCTGCTCGCGGAAGGGGCAGAACAGGTCTTTTGGCAGTCCCCAGTTGAGGAACGTGCCATACTGGTTTACCCAGGCCACCTTGAGGAAGGCGAAGTCGCCCACGCGGCAGAGCGGTGTCTCGGTGGTGGCGATGAGCCGTTCCTCCTGGTCGAGGTAGAGAAACACGTCAAGCTCGTCGCCAATCTGAGTGCCCTCGGGAACATACTTGGCTGGAAGCAGAATCTCTCCTTCGCGTCCGCCGTCGAGGTAGACACCGAAGTCCACTCTTTTAACAACAGTCAGTTTATTGAAGTCTCCTAATTTCATGTTTTCTTTTTGTTTTTTTCTAGATTTTCTAGCCTTTCTAGAATTTCTAGTTTTCCTGGGATTATTTTAAACGACGAGCAGGCCGTCTTTCATTTTGATGGTGCGGTCGGTGATGCGGGCAAGGCTCTCGTCGTGGGTGACGATGACGAAGGTTTGTCCGAACTTGTCGCGCAGGTCGAAGAACAGCTGGTGCAGCTCCTGCTTGTTTTTCGAGTCGAGCGATCCGCTGGGCTCGTCGGCCAGAATCACGGCCGGGTTGTTCACCAGCGCACGGGCCACGGCTACGCGTTGCTTCTCGCCGCCCGACAGCTCGGCTGGCTTGTGTGTGGCGCGGTTGCTGAGACCCATAAACTGCAGCAGCTCCTCAGCGCGGGCGCAGGCCTCTTTACGGCTCTTGCCGGCGATGAAGGCCGGAATCATGATGTTCTCGATAGCCGTGAACTCGGGCAGCAGCTGATGAAACTGAAACACAAACCCGATGTGCTGGTTGCGAAAGTCGGAGATCTTCTTCGACGAGAGCTTCGAGGTGTTGATGCCGTCGACACATACAGAGCCCGTGTCGGGCTTGTCGAGGGTGCCGATAATCTGGAGCAGGGTGGTCTTGCCGGCGCCGCTGGGCCCCACGATGCTCACCACCTCGCCTTTGTCGATGTGCAGGTCGATGCCCTTGAGCACTTGCAGCGAGCCGAAGCTCTTGGTAATGTTTTTGATGTCTATCATTGTTGCTTTGTTTTTTTCAGAGATTCCAGAGATTCCGGAGGTTCCGGTTAGTTGCTGCCGAGGTGTTTCCTGAGCCAGCTGTTGATGTCTTCGTAGGCACTCTTGTCCTCGGTGTGCTGAGGCTGGGCGAAGGTCATCTCGTCCATGGCGTCGCCGTGCTGGTCGGGGAAGAGGATGATGATGTTCTTGCCCGAGAAGTAGTGCTGAATCTCTTCGGGCAGATGTTCGAGCGCGTTTTTATACGAGACCGTTCCTTTTCGTGCGGCCACCACCACAAACAGATGGTCTTCGGCAATGGTGCCGGCGAGGTGGGGCAGACCGTTCCAGTGTTCCATCGAAGCATATTCGGCACGCACCTGCGGATGCCGGTTCTGCACATACTCGCGCAGCAGGATGAGCGTGTCGGTGCGACCGTGGAACACGATGCGGCACTCCAGGTTTCCTGCCAACCGTGCCAACCGCTCCAGCCACCGATAGAAGCCCGGCTCAAACTGTGCACGCGACGGCACCGCCACCTGTATACGACGTATGGTGGAGAGCGGTTGCTTCAACCGTGCCATGATAATCTGGCGGTTCAGTCCGTTGAAGAGGCTCTGGTGGAACGCTCCCCAGAATTTGGTCGACACCTCCTTGTGCATGTGCATGCCGATGATGATTTCCGAGGCGCGGAACTCCTTGAAGGCATGTTTGATGCCGTTGGCAATGTTGGCGGCAATGCGCACCTGCGTCTGCATCCTCACGTCGGCCGCCGCCGCGTGGCGCGTCATCTTCTCAAGCAGCTGCTGACCCTGTTCCTGGTTCTGCCGCATGTCCTGGTCGTCGTAGACCACGTTCAGTCCCACCAGTCCGCGACCCAGCTTGGCGTTGCGCATGAGGATAGCCAGGTCGACCAGCTTCTCGGCATACTCGGGATACTTCATCGGGATGAGCATACGCTCGTCGTCGGTCGCAGCATCCTCCTGCGGCACCTCCTTGTCGCGCAGCGTGATTTGCTGGGCAGCGTTCTCGGTGACAAACGTCGAGATGATGCAGGTGAACAGTATCATCGCCACCACGCCGTTGAGCATGGCGTCGCTCACCAGCGGAGCCCCGCCGACGGTCAGCAGGCTCCGGCCCACCATCACGATGGCGATGGCACCGGCAGCATGGGCCGACGTCAGACCGAACATCATGTGTCCCGACGACCACGGCAACCGGCAGAGCCGGCAAGCCGCATAGGCCGCCACGGCCTTGCCCAGCGTGCCGATGACCACGATGGCCACCACCACCCATACGATGCCGCCGCCCTGCAGCAGCACGTGCATATCGATGAGCATGCCCACACCGATGAGGAAATAGGGGATGAACAGCGCGTTGCCCATGAATTCCAGTCGGTTCATCAGCGGCGACAGCTTCGGGATATACCTGTTCAATATAAGACCGGCCAGGAATGCTCCGAACACCCCTTCCAGTCCGGCGGCCTCGCCTACCGCAGCGCTCATGAAGAGCATCGACAGGATGAAGATGAACTGCATCACCGCATCCGAGTAGCGCCGCAGGAACCAGCGCGTCAGTCGCGGGATGATCATCACCATCGCCACGCAGTAGAGCACGAACTTCAGGAAGAACCACGTCCAGAACAGGAAGCCGCCCTGCCCGTGGTGCACCGCCACGACAGCCGCCATCGTCACCAGTGCCAGAAACAGCGCAATCATCGTACCGCCCACGCTCAGCACCACGCTCGGCTTGCGCCCCAGACCGTAGCGCGACACGATGGGGTAGGCTATCAGCGTGTTCGAAGCCATCACACAGCTCAGGATGAGCGTCTCAATCGGCGAGTAGCCCAGCAGCCAGATGCCCGTCGCATAGGTCAGGCCGAACGGCACGGCAAACGTTAGCAGGCCGAACAGCGTGATGCGTCGGCCGTTCTTGCGCAGACCTTCGAGGTCCATCTCCAGCGAGGCCAGGAACATGATGTAGTAGAGCCCCACCTGTCCGAACAGCTCGAACGAGTCGTCGCGCTGGATGATGTTCAGTCCGAAGCCGCCCAGCACCACGCCGGCCAGCACCAGGCCGATGATGTGGGGAATGCGCAGCTTGCCCATCACGATAGGAGCAAACAGAATCACCAGCAGCACCACGAAGAACGTCAGCGTGGCATTGCTGTTGATAGGTAGCTGAAGAATGGCTGCCGTAAACATGATGCAAAGATACAATTTTTTCGTGACAACTCGGCAAAGTCGGTCCATTTTTTGTGTTGTCATACTTGTCGGCACACATGCAACCCATATTCCCACCATCAGTTTACACTGCCAATAACACCCAATCCTTATCTTTCGAAAAGTTATATAGGGTATATAACTATGCTATATAGGGTATATAACTCTGCTATATAGGGTATATAACTCTGCTATATAGGGTATATAACTATGCTATTTAATCTTTTCAATACACGGCCCGCCAACTATGCACTATGAACTATAAACGTGTCCTTATGTCATTCTGTCGAAAAAACTCTGTCTCTCTGTCTCTCTGTCTCTCTGTCGAAATCATAACGCGGCACTCCGCGTTAAAATAAAAAATTATTGTGTCTGGTAAAAACGGCCTGAAGGGCCGGTAAGCTAATAGCCCAGGGTAACACCCTGGGTAGGTTGTGCCAGTAAAACACGCCCTGTAAGGGCAAAAGACTGTAAATAAATGCTTTTGGCCCTTCAGGGCGCAATTTAAACATCCTGACGACCCAAGGCGATGCCTTGGGCTATTAGCTTGCTGGCCCTTCAGGCCGCATTTACCAGATACCAATAAACAAATTTCCTTATGTCATTCTGTCGAAAAAACTCTGTCTCTTTGTCTCTCTGTCGAAATCATAATGCGGTGTGCGGGTTTGGAAAGCCGCGTTTACCGGACACCAATAATAAAAAAGACAAGCCTGCACATTGCGCAGGCTTGCCTTTTCATGTATTTTCATTTTCCCATCCCGTTTCCCCTCCCTTGGGGAGGGGTTGGGGGTAGGCTTTACTTCTTCACCACCTTCACGGTGCTGCCGTCGCGGCGGCGTACGATGTTCACGCCACGCTGCAGTTCGTTCAGACGGCGACCGTTCAGGTCGTAGATGCCTTCGGCATTGTCGACGCCCTCAACCTCGGTACCGTCGAAGTCGTCGGCCACGACAGCCTCGATGCCCGTGCCTTCAAGGTTGATGATGAGTGTCGTTTTAGTCAATAGTTTGCCGTCTTGGTCAACAGCACGTCCATTACTAAACTTTGATCCAGCAGGGAATACAGGTCCGCAATCATTACCCGTGATATTTTCAAAGTTGTTGAGGCATGAGCTATACTGGGCATTGATAACAATGGCAGATTTCTGGAGGTTTAGTATCGAACCGGTGCCGTTACCATAAATTCCCGTTCCGCTGTTAATTGTCATATCCATGTTGTCGATGGTCAATGTGCCGGTACCGTTTAGCCAAATACCAACGTAGCTATCGCTCGTATTGCCATTGAGGATTACCTTTATCGAAGAATTGCTTCGTTTGACAGTTGCACTCTTTGCGGTCTTAATCACATTGACAGTGGTTGTCAGAGTGGCATTGGCGGTGAAATTGATGACAAGACCATCTACAGTATTGTTTTGAATCAAGTTAGCACTGGTCTTAGCTGTATAGCTCTTCTTCACGCTGAGCGTCTTCGTGTTCGGGTCGTAGCTGAAGCTGCCGTCGCCCTTCGGGTCGGTGTTGTTGGCATTGGTCACCTCGGTACCGTCGATTGACAGGCCGTAGCTGACGAGCTTGCCAAACTCGATGCCATAGGCTGCGTTGCCGTTGGCCAGCTTCATGTAGCCTGCCGTTGCGTCGTAGCTACCGCCCTGCGGCTTGAGCAGAACGGAACCATTCTTCCAGGTGACAGAGTTGGCTTGGTAGATCTGGTTGCCAATGGTGACGGTACTGTTGTCGACCACGACACCGCCAATCTTAGAACTGTTTCCGCTTGTGTCTATCGAGCCAGAGATGCTGACATTGGCATCTTTGAAGGTAATGGTAGGCGTGTTGTAAGCGCGGACAGTGTTAGAGTGACCCTTAATGGTCAGTTTTCCACTGCCTGTTATCGTGGTGTTGGCACCGACAAACAGCGGGTAGTAATAGCCGTCAGTGGTCTGGATGGTGCTTGCATTGGGTGTGTTGATGGTCAGGTTGGGTATCCAGCAATCTATTGGGTTTCCTGCACCATGCGTATTACCGACCGTTGTGCCGTTGGTAATCGTAGCACCATCGAGCGTGAGCGTGTTGGTATTGGGATCGTATTTCACTGCACGTTTCTTGCTTGCGGTAATATACTTGCTTCCGAAACCGTCGCGGTTGCAGTCGTTCAGCTGCTTACCAGCAATCTTGATGTTGTAGTAGGTAGAAGGATTACGGAATTTAATGGTACCCTTTGCCACGTCACCGGTAATTAACTTCACGCGTTTGCTCGCATCGTCAAAGTATGCGCCTTCAGTGCTACTATACATCGTCGGGTCAAAGTCCATGGTGTTCATCGTCAGCGAAGCGATTCCCACCATCGAGCCGCTGTCGGGGCCATAGAAATAGTAGATTGAACCTGCGCTTGCATGCTTGGTCAGCGTCAACTTCAGGTCGTTTTGAGAATCATAGATACCATAGGTTTTACCCTGTACGTCTAATTTCTTGCACTGGACAGTGAGGTCGACATTGCTGGTCTGTACATACATACCCATCCCACCCGTTGACTTGACGGTGAGAGTGTCGCCGGTGATGGAATAGGTGCCGTTCTGTGCGGCAGTAGCAAAGCAGATACCTGCATTAGAGGTCTCGATGGTGTTATTGCCGACGAGATAGATATTCTTCAGTCCGTAGTTGCTGTAGTAGGTTATACCGTTTTCGTTGCCCGACGATTTCGTTATCGTCGCACCTTTCAACGTGAGAACAGCGGTAGTG
Organism: uncultured Prevotellaceae bacterium; assembly: GCA_902776685.1. GTDB lineage: Bacteria > Bacteroidota > Bacteroidia > Bacteroidales > Bacteroidaceae > Prevotella. Next base: position 6,449 of record CACYRB010000015.1, on the reverse strand, counting down.
GGATTATAGCTGACGGTTCCCGTGATGCCTTGCCATGAGATGTTCTGGTAGTTGTTCGAGTTGATGTAGCGGCCAAGGATGGCAAAACCATAGCTGGTTGCACCGTTCTTGATGACGACGGTGGCGTTGGATGAGTACGAGCCATTCGGACCGATATAATAGCCTGGGTAGTCTGTATTAGTGGCATAGTGGACATGTTGACCGGAAGGGCTGACAATGTCGCAGTTGGTCAGTTCGATACCTCCTTTGAAGGTATGGCAGACCATACCCGCCGTGGCTTTAATGTTAACCGAGGCATTGTTGATGACCAGCTTGTCGGAAGTATCTTTATACCCGTGAATACCTCCTGTACCCGTTGCATTCATTGTGAGGCCACCGGTGATGGTCGTAGTTGAACCGCCAGAAGTCATAATGGCATCCCAACCGGAAGCTGTAATGTTAACGGTTCCAGTTCCTTGCATGGTTGTATTGCGCCAGAGATTCATTGCGGCTGATGAGCCGGTCTGTTGAAGGTTATTGGTGCCGGCAAATTCCATGGTCAGACCACCATCAAAGTATGAACCACTTTCATCGCTACTATATTTTCCATGGAAAATAATATGGGTATGTGAGGCCTTTAGTGTTGCTCCGTTGAAGGAGAGTTTCTTGTCGGTGGCACTAAAGGTCACTGTGTTGGCAGCCGAGGTGAGATAGCCCGCTGCTTTCAGCTTCGTGCCGATGTAGTTAGCATTGAGATTGTTCAGGCGGATACCACAAATATAAAGATTGTAGAGAGTGGTGGCATGGTTAATCTGGACAGAGGTTGCTGCATTACCGCTGGCATTTAAGACTTTGCGATTACTGAAGTAGCCACCCGATGGAGAAACAATTTCCATGTTGTCTTGAAGCTCAAAATTGGTAATGTCGGCAATACCAGCCTCTGTGCCTGATACTCCTACACGCGACCAACCCTTGATGATAAGTTTTTCGCCGTTACTTGAGGTGGGACCGTCCAGCCCCCACTTTCCTCCGCTACTAGTAAGCCAAACTCCGTCAATAGTTGTAGTACACTTGTTATGAGTGTACAGACCGCTCTTATTTGCACCTGCGGTAAGGGCAAGTCCCGATTTTGTATCGCCATTGGACGCGGAGTTGTTGCCCTTTATAGTAAGCGTATAACCAGTACTGGTCATGCGAATGGCATTGTAATCCTTATGGTTGGAGATAATTTTTACAGAGCCATTGCCCAGTTGAATGGTGAGGTTGATGGCACCAACTTCAATGCCGTAAGCACCCTCGGCTTGGATAGTGACACCAGCGGGGATTGTCAGCACGTTGGTCGACGAGTTGAACGTAATCGTACCGCCGCTAATCGAGCCCTTGCTGGTGAGACCGGTCAGGTTGCTCTTGTTGGCGTCGGTCACCTGTGTGCCGGCAATCCACAGATTGTAGCTTGCGGCACTGGCTTGCTGGGCGCAGAACATTGCGCCAAGCAACGCGAATAAAGTAAATAATTTTTTCATAGCTGTATTGCTTTAGATGTTGTAATTTTTGTGATTTCCCGGATTTCCCGGGGGATTCCCGAGCTTCCGTATGTTTCGGATATCCCGGAGTTTCCGGTGTTTCCGGCATACCGGAGTGGGGGGCAGTGCCCCCCACGGAGAGAGGTTACTTCTCGATTTCGAAGATGCTCTTGATCTCTTCTTTATCGGAGTTTTCTTTCTTCACCCATACGCGGCCGATGTTGGCGTCGTACTTGGTGACGGTGGCACCGTCGCGGAGCTCGCCCACGAACTCATACTTCACCTTGTCGCCTACGTTGATGGCGGGTTTCAGCGGCATCAGGCGGCAGTCGCTCTTCTTCGACACGTAGACCTTGCTGGCAAAGCCCTGCCAGAGAATCTTGTCGCCGTCCATGTTGAGGATGATACCCAGATTCTCGTCGCCGTCTTTCTTGACGATGATGGGCTGTCCGGGCTCCCACTTGCCGTCGCTGAGCACGATGAACGAGTTGGGCTTAAGCTGGTCTTGGTCTTTCTCGGCAATGCCGGTACCGTCGCCCTTGAAGCTCAGGGTGAGGTAGCTGATCTTAGGCTCGGCGGGGTTGGAGGCATCGGTGACGATGGCCTGCTGCATGCCCGAACCGCTCTGCCACCAAGTGAGCACGATGTCGCCCTTCTTGGCTGTAGCGCCTTTGTAGATGGGGATGAGCAACGAGTTGGGAACCTCGTCAACGTCGACAACAGCCTTCACCTTCGAGGCTTTCTCGCCGGCTTCTACCAGGCTGGCACGATAGTAAATCTGAGTTGCCGTGGCAGGGTCTTCGCCTTTCTCCATAGCGTCGGCATAGAAACCGGGGAAGAGCACGTACTCGATGTTGTCGACATCTTTCAGTGCGCCGAGTGTCTCGGGGAAGTCCCAGGTGCCCATCGGGCCGAACTTGGCTTCTGCACTCTGCTCGGTTGCTGTTGAGTCTGCACCCTCGCCCTTGTCGGTCTTGTTACCACAAGCAGCCATTGTGAACACTGCGGTTGCAGCAATGGCAATCATCATAAAGTTCTTTTTCATGTTGCTTAATGTTTAATGTTTTAATGTTAATTATTTTTATTTTCTTTCTAATATTCCTCTTTTCTTGCTATTCTTGGTTGCAAAGTTAAGTAAATTTACTTAAAAAAACGTTATCATTTTATCAAATTTTCTTATCATCTGGACCAATTTTGGTAAAAAAAAGATACAAAAGCGTGAATTAAGAAGGATTTTGTCGTATCTTTGTCGGCAAAGTTAACAAATCTTATGCAAAAGACGAAAAATTTTTCTTGGCGCATGGTCCTTGTTTGGGCGCTGGTGCTGATGCCCTTGTGTGCGACTGCTGATAACGTTGATGACCTGCTGGAGCGGTTCGACCGTTCTGCCGATGTTCAGGTGGCCAACCGGTTGTTTGAGCAGTTCCTTCATGCCCAGGTGACCGAGCAGCCGATGACATTCACGGCGAAGACCAACCCCGACACGCTGCGCCTGCAGGTGTGGTATTGGTCGGCTGAGTATTTCTATGCCTCGCAACAGTATCCGAAGGCCGTCGAGTATGGGCGGAAGGCGTTGCCCTTATATAAGAAAGGTAATGACCGCGTGGGCGAGAGCGACTGTCTGAACCTTCTGGCCATCGCCTTTATTCGTCTGGCCGACTACGACCAGGCTGCCGACTATGCCAAGCAGTGCTACGAGATTGACCGTCGGCGCGGCGATCCCGATGCCATGAGCTCGACGCTCAACACGTTGGCAGGCATCTATATGGCTGCAAAGCGTCCTGCCGAGGCCGAGAAGTTTGTGCTCAGAGGTATCGAAGAGTGTAAGAAGGCCGACAACCCGAAGCGTCTGGCCGTGCTGCATGGCATGGCCTCGGAGGTGTATCACGCGATGGGCAAGGAGACCGACGCGCTGAAATATGCCGAGACGGCTTATCAGATGGAGGTGAAGCTCGGACGGAAAGACAAGGTTGCCGTGCGACAGACGCAGATGGCGACGGCCTTGCTGTGGCTGAAGCGTGTTCCCGAGGCAAAGGCTGCCCTGGAGAAAGCCCTGCCGCAGCTTCGTGCCGACAACAACATGCAGTCGCTCGGTATTGCCTGCAACCAGATGGGCGGCGTGATGATGGCCGAGAAGAAGGAGGGCGAGGCTGTGCGTTACTACCGCGAGGCAGCCGAAATCTTCCTCAAACTGAAAGACCACTACAACGAGTGTCATGCCCGACTGGGACTCTACAATGCCCTGAAGACAACCAACCCCAAGGCGGCTTTTGCCGAGATGGACCGCTACCGCGAGCTGAAAGACTCAATCTACGACCACGAGGCCATCGACGCCCTGAGCCGATACGACGCACAGTATAAGAATAATGAATTGCGCGAGGCACACGAGGCTGAGCGTGCATCGAAATATCGGATGGGCTGGGTGGCACTTGCCATTGTTGTCGGTCTGCTGTTGCTCGCGGCGACCATCTGGATGATTATGCGCAGAAGGCATCATCAGCAGCAAAAGGTGAACCGTGAGCTGAGTGCCGACATCAACGAACTGCGCGAGCAGTACCAGCAGCTGCACCTGCAATACGACAATGCCATGTTCACCCGACAGGAGGGGCAGGACAACGACCTGAAGCCCGCCGACCGCGACTTCCTGAAACAGGCGGTGGCACTGGTGAACGAACAGATAGACCAAGGACAGGTTGACGTGGCGTCGGTGGTGGAGCACATGAACATGAGTCCGTTCCAGTTCCGTCAGCGACTTGTCGCCGTTACCGGACAGACGCCGCAGGCTTTCTTCCAGATGATACGTATGCGACGCGCCCGACACCTGCTTGACAACCATAGCGAACTGAACATTGCGCAGGTGGCGGTGCTCTGTGCCTACAACGAGACGCCCAACTTTACGCGGGCATTCAAAAAGGTGTTCGGCGTGACCCCGACGCAGTATGTCGAGCGCAGGTCGAAAAAACAGACCGGGGCGTAAACTGACAAAAGCTTTTTTTTCGTGAAAGACGGTCGTTCGAGCGCAACCCCTTTATGGCGATTTCACTCGAACGACCGTCTTCCTTTTCTCTATTCACAGGAATTTTTCTGCATTTATTTGCCAAATGATAAGATTTTTTTACGAAATGATAACGCATTTTGTGCGATTATGCCTTAACTTTGCAAACGTGAAATCTATTGACAGCTTATCATGGGGGAAACAACTTACAACAAGGCCGCCATGCAATATGCCGAGAAATATCTCGACCAGTTGCTGAGGAGGACGGATTTCGGCGAACGCGCTGGTGTTCAGCCAGAAAGTCCGCCGCCTAAAGAGGTTGGTAGGCAACGCAGGAAGAAAAAGACAAGGGATTAATACATGAAGCCCCCCAAGCAGAAAAATCATGGCACCCTAATACAAAGAAATACTTACTATCTATATATAATAAATTGTAAAAAATATCGTTATTAAATTGTAACTAACAAATTTTAATTAAATTTAAAAAAAGGAAAATGGCTTATCAAGAAGTAACCCGGACGAGCTACGGCTCGCGTGTAAAAAGTTCATTTGGCGGCATCTTCACCGGCTTCCTGATGTTCTGTATCGGAACAGGATTGCTGTGGTGGAACGAAGGCCGCGCAGTGAAAACTACCAAGATGCTCAACGAAGCACAGGGCGTGACCGTGGAAATGCCCGACGTGAAGAAGGTGAATCCCGAGTTTGAGGGTCAGCTTGTTCATGCAACTGGTCTTGCTACTACCACCGACTCGCTCGTCGACACACAGTATGGCGTGGGTGCCGTGGCTATCCAGCTGGCTCACACGGTGGAGTACTATCAGTGGGTAGAAAATGCTCATCAGGAGAAGAAAGACAAGTTGGGCGGTGCACAGGAGACGGTGACCACCTATACCTATGAGCAGCGCTGGACAAGTTCGCCTGTAAACTCCGGTTCGTTCAAGGACCCCGCCTATCAGGGCAAGAACTTCACCCTGCACCAGGCTGAGAACGACACGAAGTATGCCGAGAACGTTACCTTCGGAGCCTATAAGCTGAACGAGTCGCAGATTCATTCCATCTCGAAGCGTGAGCCGCTGACGCTCGACTTCGACGATGCCAAGCTAAAGCAGTGGGATACCGAGACGGGCCGCATCTATGTATCGCATGGCGGTACGCCGGTGCGTAATGCCGCAGCAGCCGCTGCCAACGTTCCTGCTCAGACCGTTGCCAACGACTCGGTACAGCAGCCCACCGTGGTGCGCGACCTCGACTATGTTCACATTGCCGACAACGTGCTTTACTTCGGTGTTTCGCCCTCGTCGCCCCAGATTGGTGATGTGCGCGTGACGTTCACAAAGGTGATGCCCACAACGGTGAGCATCCTGGCCACTGTGACCGGCGACACCTTCAAGCCCTTCAAGGCCAAGAACAAAAAGACGCTGCAAGTGCTGACCGTAGGCAGCAAGTCGGCTGACGAGATGTATGAAAGCGAGCACCAGACCAACAGCATGCTGCTCTGGATTCTCCGTGTCGTAGGTATCATGATGGTTATCGGCGGCCTGAAGGGCATCTTCGGATTCATCGAGACCCTGCTCAAGGTGGTTCCCTTCGTGGCCAACATCGTCGGCTTCGGTGTCAGCACCATCTGCACCGTCGTGGGACTTGTCTGGAGTTTGATTGTCATTGCTCTCGCATGGATTTGGTATCGCCCGCTACTCGGCTGCATCCTGCTTGCTATTGCTGCCTTCCTCATCTGGGTATTCGCCTTCAAGGGTAAGGAGAAGCTGAAGGAACTGGCTAATCGCAACGGTGCACCGCAAGGCCCGCAGCCTGCTCCGGCACAAGCCTATCAACAGCCGCAGTACCAGCAGCCGCAACAGCCGCAGTATCAGCAGCCCCAACAGCCGCAGTACCAGCAACCTCAACAGCCGCAATACCAGCAACCTCAACAGCCGCAATACCAGCAACCTCAA
>CACYRB010000014.1 GCA_902776685.1 uncultured Prevotellaceae bacterium | reverse complement strand
GGGCATGTACGGTATCGCAGTCGATAGGGTTTGTGCGGGGGATGCTGCCTGACCTTATGAAGAAATATGAGGTGGTGCTGCTGTCTTCGCCCGGAAAGGAGATGGATGAAGCGACGTCCCAGTTTGGGGTACGTGGCATTCGTGTGCCAATGGAACGACATATCTCATTGACACGAGATATCGTCTCACTTTGCAGAATCATAAAGATTTTCCGACGCGAGAAACCTGATATGGTACATTCGATGACGCCGAAGGCTGGACTGCTCTGTATGGTTGCAGGATGGCTGACACGGGTGCCGGTGCGGATTCATACTTTCACCGGGCTGGTGTTTCCGACGTCAACAGGACTGAAACGACGTATTCTGATGTTGACAGACAGCATCACTTGCCGTTGTGCCACGCACGTCATCCCGGAAGGGGAGGGAGTGAAGAATGACCTGCTGAACAACGGCATCACAAAGAAACCTCTTAAGGTCTTGGGATTTGGCAATGTGAAGGGGGTTGATATGACGCTTTACTCAATTGAAAATTTTAAATTGAGAATTGAGAATTATCCTCCAGTGAAAAAAGGACAAATCAAGGAAGTCTTAAAGAAAACGCCCCTCTTCACTTTCTTGTTCGTGGGACGTATCGTCAGAGACAAGGGCATCAATGAGCTGTGCAGGGCCTTTAAACGACTACACGCTGAACATCCAGAAACGCGACTCTGGCTAATAGGACCGTTCGAGGAAAGTCTTGACCCTGTGAGTCCTGAAACGAAGGCATTAATCGCAGAGGAACAGAACGGAATAGAAGCGGTAGGGGTGAAGCGCGGCGATGACTTATTGGCGTATTATGCAGCATCGGATTGCTTTGTGTTTCCCAGCTATCGTGAGGGATTCCCGAACACGGTGCTTGAAGCAGGGGCGATGGGATTGCCTTCTATCGTAACCGACATCAACGGATCACGGGAGATTATTGTGGACGGAAAGAATGGTATGATTATTCCCTCTAAGGATGAACAGGCATTATATGCAGCCATGAAGACGATGGTGGAGGACCAAGCTTCGCGTGAGCAGATGGCTGCGAATGCACGCCCAATGATTGCAGACAGGTTTGAGCAGGGATTTGTTCGCCAATGCCTATATGATTTCTATGAGGAGGTTTTGGGGTTTTAGTTTATAGTTTTTGGTTTTTAGTGTTTAGTTTTTAGCTGATAACTGGAATAATTCTAAAATCCTGGAATCCTTAGAAATGATGGAATCGTAATTCATAAGATAACGGAACGATAGATACACATGACACGACTTTCAGAACAGGAACATGAGGCCCAGATGAATAGCATGAAGGCATTTGATGAGCAAATGCCATGCATCGGCATCTTCTGGTACGATATGAATGATAAAGCTTTCTTCGGTGTGAGAAAATCTGAACTTACTCCGAAGATGGTGGAAGACGCTGCAGACAAAGGCCTGCCTTTTATCAACTACCCGCATCTGCATCGCCAGATTTGGGCAAAGGAATATTTTAAAGCTCAGGCCACACACGAGGAAACGAAGTTTAAGGGTGACTATACCCAGATACCCCGTGGACGTGTCGCATGGAATATTGATAAGTTTATCGTGCTTGTGGGACATTGGGCAGAGGATATACAGGATGAGTTGACGGCACAGATAGAACAGGAGTTCTCCTTGCCGTACTTCGAGTTCGTGTATGATGAGCATTGGGATTTAGGACATGGATGGTCTGGAGATATGTAATTATTTCTTTGACACATTAACATAATAACAGGTAAAAGACATATTAACAGAACAGCAATTATAATTGTCCTCGATATAGCCAAAAAACGATAATCAAATAAGCAAATGGAAAAGATAGTAGTAATACCACGTGTTCAGGTTATTATGGCGTTTATCGCAACATGTATTGAAGCAACGGCAAGAAAACTGAATATATCTTATCATGAGGTATTCCAACGCATGAAACGCTTGGATATGATAGAGAAATACATCTTTCCAAACTATGAAGCTTTACATACAGAAAGTCGCGAGAATCTGGTTATGGATATTATTGAATACATGGAGCAAAAAGAAGCAAGGATATGAAAATCGTAGTATATCATGGCGGAACAGACGTTGTAGAACATCCTCTCTGTAAGGTAGGAAGGGCAAATTTAGATTTCGGACAGGGCTTTTACGTGACAGACATACGAGATCAGGCAATCACATGGGCACATCGCATGGCTGACCGTCGAGAATTGCCACCAATTCTTAACAGATATATTCTTGATCGTGGTACTATTCTTGCAGAAGCGCGATGCCGAATCTTAAAATGCTATGATCAAGAATGGCTGGAGTTTATTATGTCATCGCGTCAAGGTGTTGATGTAGGAAAATCATATGATTATGTGGAGGGAGGGGTAGCGAATGACCGTATTATTGATACCGTTAATCTCTACATTGCCGGACTTGTGGATTTGAATATGGCATTGCAAAGACTGGCTGCGCATCAGCCCAATAATCAGATGTGTTTGTTAAATCAATTGATTACAGATAAATTCCTGATCTTTGATGGAACAGAAAAAATTTGAAATACCTGAAGATTCTCCAATTATTCAGGAGATTATTCTTAGCAATCGGATAGGAGCGATAGCAGTCGATCTTGCAGAGAGATTAGATATTGAGCCTTTACGGGCATTGCAACTATTCTATGAAAGTAAGACATGTGGTGATCTTCATGACAAATCGACCGGCTTGTACCTTTATGGCAATCGATATATTGCAGATGAGTTTATGATTGAAATATCAAATCGGCAGTAACTCTTCGACATAGAGACATAAAGACAAATTATAACAGACATATTAACATAATAACAATAATTTTCGACAAAGAGACATAAAGACAAAATATAACAGACATATTAACATAAGAACATGTAAAAGACAGATTTACAGTTTTTAGTTTTTAGCAGATAACGGGAATAATCCTGAAATCTAAGAATCCTTAGAAATAATAGAATTGTAATTCATCAAATCGTAAATGCAATAATAATAACCGTAATTTATTTTTTTACAACTCACAACTAATGTGAAGATTAGAAATTTGCGGAAAATGTTTGGTAAATAAATACTATTTTGTACTTTTGCATGCGAAACAGACATTTCCGAAATAGCCGTTTCGGAAACAAAAGAAAAAACAAGCATGAAATTCTATGATAGGGAACAGGAGATAGCTTTTCTACGAGAAACTCGTGAAATGGCTGAAAAGGTTGCTCGCTTCACAGTTGTTACTGGTCGCAGGCGCATCGGCAAGACAACGTTAATACGAGAGGCTTATAAGGACGAGCCTTTCGTGTATTTCTTCGTGGCAAGAAAAGCAGAAGCTGACCTATGTGAAGTGTATCTTGAAGAAGTCTGCGAGAAACTGGGTATTCCTACATTAGGAAGCAGTCGACGTTTCTGCGATATCTTCCGTTATCTGATGCAACTCTCGGTAACTCGGTGTTTCACTTTGGTGATAGATGAGTTTCAGGATTTCTATCGTGTGAATAAGGCCGTGTTTAGCGAGATGCAGGAGATCTGGGATGAATACGAGAAAAAGTCGCGCATGAATCTCATTGTTTGTGGAAGCATCTATTCTATGATGCAGAAAATCTTCAAAGACAAGAAAGAACCGCTATATGGACGGAACACGGGAGAGCTAAAGGTAAAACCTTTTATGCCCTCGGTGTTGAAACAAATTATGACAGATGCTAACCCTGATTATAACAAGGAAGATTTGTTGGCAATGTTTACTTTTACGGGTGGGGTTGCTAAATATGTGAATCTGCTTGTTGATGCAGGAGCGGTGCAAAAAGATAGTATAATACAGTATGTTGTCAGTCCCAATTCAACTTTCCTGTTGGAGGGAAAGAATAATCTGATAGAAGAATTTGGAAAGGACTATGGAACGTATTTCTCCATCCTGTCGTGCATCGCACGGGGAAAAAACACCCGTAGTGAAATTGAGGATGTCATAGGAAAAGAGGTGGGGGGATACATGACGAATTTGGAAAAAGACTATGAACTGATAGCCAAGCGGCAACCTCTGTTTGAAAAAAGTACTACGAAGAATGTACGGTATGAATTGAATGACGTGTTCTACTCGTTTTGGTTCCGCTTCATTTTCAAGTATGGTTATATTATTGAGATTGAGAACTATGGCAAACTGCAAGAAATAATAAACAGAGACTACAACACCTTCAGTGGGCTAATGCTGGAGCGTTATTTCCACCGTGTGGCAGTGGAGTCAGGGAAATATACCCGCTTGGGACGCTGGTGGGACAGAAAAGGAGAAAATGAGATTGATATGATAGCTGAAGACGAGCTGTCGGATTCTGTAACTTTCTTTGAGATTAAACGACAGAAGGGTGAAATTAGGATTAGTGCACTGAGGCAGAAGGCCGAGACTTTTATGGGTGCAACACATGAATTCAATGGATACGAAAAAAAATATCAAGGGCTATCGATGGAAGATATGTAATTCATTCTATGACACAATAACAGAATAACATGTAAAAGACATATTAACATAATAACGAGGTTATAGACACATTAACAGAATAACAATAATTTTCGACATAGAGACATATATTAACAAAACACAGTATTTTCCCTGTATACAAAACTGATAACAAATAACGGATCCCCATACCCAATAACCCTACTTCCACTATTATAAAGAGATGTACAAACATTTTTTTAAACGTTTTTTTGATTTTTGGATTGCACTTATTGCACTGATATGTATCAGCCCAATATTGATAGTCGTTACCATTTGGCTGGGCCTTCCCCGTCCCCTCCGAAAGGAAGGGAGAAAGATTCGTAACTGGTTTCACGGTTGGGGTAATCGTGCTTTCTTCTTGCAGGAACGGCCAGGGAAGGATGGAAAGATTTTCAAAATCATCAAGTTCAAGACCATGACGGACGAAAGGGACGAAAATGGAGAACTGCTTCCTGATGCAGACCGATTAACGAAAGTCGGGAATTTTGTCCGCTCAACCTCAATAGATGAATTGCCACAGCTGTTTAATGTATTGAAGGGCGATATGGCACTGATTGGCCCCAGGCCGTTATTGGTAAAATATCTTCCACTATATTCTCCAGAACAGGCACGCCGGCATGAAGTGCGTCCGGGTATCAGCGGTTGGGCACAGTGTCATGGGCGTAATGCCATCTCGTGGACGGAGAAATTCAAACTTGACGTGTGGTATGTGGATCATGTCTCGCTCATGACGGATTTAAAAATAATATGTTTAACAATAAAAAAGGTTTTCATTCGGGAAGGCATATCAGAAGAAGGACATGCTACGATGGAAGCTTTTAATGGAAATAATTGATATGTATTTATACGGAGCAAGTGGACATGCAAAAGTCATCATTGATATATTGGAGTCTATGGGTGTAAATATCGCAGGCCTTATTGATGATAATAAAGAAGTAAAACAGCTATTGGAATATCCTGTAGAGCATAATTTCCATGGACAAGAACCTTTAATTGTTTCTATTGGAAGTAATCGTATACGGAAGATTGTGGCGGAGCGAATCAATGGTGTTTATGGACAGGCGATATCTCCTCATGCCGTTGTTTCTTCTCGTTCAAAAATAGGAGAGGGAACTGTTGTGATGCAGGGAGCTATCGTTCAATCTGATTCGATAATTGGAAAACATTGTATTATAAACACTGGAGCATCAGTAGATCATGAATGTCGACTTGACGATTATGTACATGTTTCTCCCCACGCCACACTATGCGGAAATGTTACGATAGGTGAAGGCTCATGGATTGGTGCGGGAACGACTATTATACAAGGGATTACGATTGGACGGTGGTGTGTCATTGGGGCAGGAAGTGTTGTGACACATGATGTTCCCGATGGTTATTTGGCTGTTGGTAACCGGTGTAAACTCATAAAGAAAATTAATCAGGAATTGTTATAGAACATAGCGAATCCAATATATTCTAAATACGAGGTAAAAAAAAACAAACTTTTTAAATCAAAATAATAATGGCAGATAAAAAACGAATATATCTTTGTCTCGCTCACATGAGCGAGAACGGCATGGAGCAAAAGTATGTAAAAGAAGCATTCGATACGAATTGGGTCGTGCCGCTTGGACCAAATGTCAACGGGTTTGAAAAAGACCTTGAAGAGTTTGTTGGCGAGGGGAAACGTGTGGTAGCTTTGAGTGCAGGCACGGCAGCGGTTCATCTTGGATTGTTGAACTGTGGAGTCGGGCCTGGCGATGAGGTTATCGTACAGTCGTTTACGTTCTGCGCCAGCTCTCACCCGATCACATATCTCGGTGCTACACCTGTTTTCGTGGACTCTGAGAAAGAATCGTGGAATATAGATCCTGAACTGATGGAGGAAGCTATTAAGGATAGAATTTCTAAGACAGGCAAGAAACCAAAAGCGATTGTTCCGGTGGCTCTATACGGTATGCCTTATCAGATAGACCGCATCATGGAGATTGCAAATAAGTATGAGATTCCTGTGGTTGAGGATGCGGCAGAAGGATTCGGCAGCCGTTGGAACGGACAGATACTGGGTACGTTTGGTAAGTATGGTGTACTCTCGTTCAATGGCAATAAGATGATTACCACGTCTGGTGGAGGTGCTCTGATATGCAACGGGCCTACCCCTAACCCCTCCCTAAAGGGAAGGGGAATCCATACGGCTGACAAGGCGTGGTATGGGCTATTGAAGGATTGTGCCGAAGAGAACAGGAACAAACCCACTGAGGCAGAATTTGCGCTTTGGGAAGCCTTGAGAGTTAAGGGTATCGGGGAAAAGTTCCGTCGCCAGCACATCATTGAGGATTTTATTGTTGACTTTTTCTGTGCGGACAGGGGACTGACCATCGAGATCGATGGCGGTTATCACAACTACCCTGCTCAGATGAAGCAAGATGCAGAGCGCACTGCTGCATTGTCGAAGCTTGGATATATAGAGTTACGATTTACCAATGAAGAGGTTCTTAGTGATATTAATGGTGTACTGCAAAAAATAACCAGTTTCTGCAATGTGCTGCCTTCCAAGTCTCACCCTTCAGGGGGAGATTTAGAGGGGGTTGATGATCAGTGGCGCGAAATCATGATGTATGCTACCCAGTATCGTGAAAGCTATCCGTATTACCAGCATGAGAAGATTGGTTATAACTACCGTATGAGTAATATCTGTGCTGGTATTGGCCGTGGACAAATGACGGTGGTTGACGACCATATTGCGCATCACAAACATGTGCAGGCTCTATATGAGGATTTGCTGAAGGATGTGAAGGGTATCATGGTTCATGGTAATCCTGACAACCGGTATGATTCTAACTTTTGGCTTTGCACCATTACTCTTGATCCTGAGATAAAAGTCAAGGGACAGGAAGATGCATATAAAACTATGGTAAAGGGTGCTGTAGGAGGCGCGGCAGGTGTGATTCATGCTGCAACAAGTGTGCACACGGACTGTGAGCCTAACGCCAATGTGGAGGCCATGCGTGTCGCCCTGGATAAGGAGGGGATAGAGAGTCGTCCGCTCTGGAAACCCATGCATAAGCAACCGGTGTATACCAGAGTGGGGAGTGGAGAGTTGAGAGTTGAGCGTTTGTCTAATGGCGTCGTATGTCAGACCTCGGCAACAAGCGTGGCTTATGTCAACGGTGTCTCGGAGGATCTGTTCAAACGTGGACTGTGTCTGCCGAGCGGTCCGATGGTATCGGATGACGATGTGAGGCAGATTGTGAAGGCGATAAAGGAGAATGTCGGTTTTTAGTTTTTAGTTTATAGTTTATAGTTTTTAGTTTTTAGTGCTTAGTTTTTAGTTTTTAGTTATATGTTTGATAAAGTTATAAACTGGTATTTTTCTAAAAACGCGCTGCCGTATTGGTGTATACTGATACTGGACTGTCTGGTGTGTTTCTTGTCGGGCTTGTTTGTGTTCTGGTTGTTCTTTAGAGGAGGTCAGACGCTGGCAAATATTGTACCTGTCTGTAGGACGCTCGGACTATATATTGCGGTAAATATCGTGATGTTCAGAATCTTCCGGACATACTCAGGCATTATCCGGTACAGCTCGTTTGTCGACCTGATGAGAATCGTATATGCCATGTTGGCGGCACTGGTGGTGGTTTGGCTTTTCCATTTTGCCGTATTGTATTACCCGGCGATATTCAAACCTACTTTTGTGCCGCTGGGAACACGGCATATCGTGTCAATCTATATCGTCTCGACCATCGGGATGTGGGCGATGCGTGTACTGGTGAAATCGCTCTACGACGTTGCCTTCAGCTCTGACAAAGGGATGCGGGCTCTTATTTATGGCGTGAAGGATGGCGGTATCGGATTGGCAAAGAATCTCAGGAACGAGAAGCCGTCGCGTTTTCAGGTAAAGGGCTTTTTGGCCAATGAACCCGGCTATTCGGGACGCATCTTGTTGGGGGCACGTGTTTACGACTATAATGACAATCTAAAGAATGTCCTAAAGGATTTGAACATTCAGGCAGTACTGGTCTCACCATTGCAGAATGAGGCTTTTCGTAACGATGAGGAGTTACAAGACCTGCTGATCTCCTCAGGGGTACGTATCTACATGATGCAGTCACCTGAGAAATGGGAGCCTGGAAAAGAGTTGGAGACTCATGCACTGAAAGAGGTGAAGGTGGAAGACTTGCTTCCCCGCAATGAGATTCAGGTTGACATGATGGCCATCGGCGAACTGCTACAGGGTAAGAAAATCTTAATTACAGGCTCTGCGGGTTCAATTGGTTCAGAGATGGTACGGCAGATTGCTAAGTATGACCCGGCTGAGCTGATTCTGGTTGACCAGGCTGAGACACCACAACACGACGTGCGACTGGAGATGGCGCATGACTTTCCGAAGATTAAGGCGCACACGCTTATCGCCTCGATTTCGAATGCAGAGCGAATGGAGGCCATCTTCAAACAGTACAGGCCTGACTATGTGTTCCATGCCGCGGCTTATAAGCATGTGCCGATGATGGAGGATAACCCGAGTGAGAGTATCCAAAACAATGTTTACGGCACTAAGGTGGTTGCAGACTTGAGCGTGAAGTATGGCGTGAAGAAGTTTGTGATGATTTCAACAGATAAGGCGGTTAACCCAACCAATGTGATGGGTTGTTCGAAGCGTATCTGCGAGATTTATGTTCAAGCTTTAGACGCTGAGTTGAAAGAAAACGGGAAAGAGTGTGTCACGCAATTTGTGACAACACGTTTTGGTAATGTACTTGGCTCTAACGGTTCGGTGATACCTTTGTTTGAACAACAGATCAAGGACGGGGGACCGATTACAGTAACCGACCCGAATATCATTCGTTACTTCATGCTGATTCCTGAAGCTTGTAAACTTGTTTTAGAGGCGGGGACACACGGAAATGGTGGCGAAATCTTTGTCTTCGACATGGGTAAACCTGTGAAGATTGCCGATCTGGCCCAAAGGATGATCAAACTTTCGGGTGCCACTGATGTGCGGATAGAATATACAGGACTACGGCCTGGTGAGAAACTCTATGAGGAAATGTTGTCAAATGAGGAGAACACGCTCCCCAGCTTCCACGAGAAGATTCGTATAGCACAGGTGCGTGAGTATGAATACGAGGAAGTGAATCAGCAGATTGATGAACTGATAACACTCTCGCAGACGTATGATGATATGGCCATCGTGGGCAAGATGAAGGAAATCGTGCCGGAGTTTATCTCAAAGAACTCGGTCTATTCCCAGCTGGACAAAGAAGAATAAAACACAATAGCTTGCTAATGCAATAGGATTCAGCATTTACCGAACGAAAAGATTCCCTAAGGAGTTTCTGTAGAACGTATTTCGCAGAAAATTCTTAGGGAATTTTTGTTAGGTATGCTGTTAATGTCTTTTTATTGCTTCAAATATTTTTTGCGGTAAGCCTCTTGTCAGCGTGGCAAGGTTTTCTTTTGGAGCAAGTCTAAAGAAACGAACCTGATGGCGAATCTTTAAAGCGAAAGTCTCCATGTAATAGCCAATACCAGAACGAACGGCATGCTTTCGACCGTATTTGCCAAAATTACCACGCGTGAAGATGATTTTTAGTAGTTCTTCTTTGTAACTCCGGTGTGTTTTTGTCAGTTCGAAAGGGAACTCATCCTCAGGGAGTCCCAAGCAATCAACAAGAATGGTACCGATGGCACAAAAGGCTTTTTCATGCTGTATCTGTTTCAGCATCAAGGACAGCTTGGGACGGTCTATTTGGTTTTTGAAATGATGAAGAAGTATGGCTAAGTCGCAGAACTGGCGTAGGGAACAACCGAGTTCGATGAGGTGACGATAGAGATGAAGGAAAGTGTAGAGCACATTGATTGTAGGCTCAAGCGTCGGGACGGCCGTTCCTTCGACAGTTGCATATACTGTGTTGGCATCGTTGATATATTGGTCAAACAGTTTTTGAATGGATGGCGAAGAAAAGTTACACAACATGAGATGTTGCTCGAAATCGATGCCATCATATTCGAATGACATGTGTTGCTTGACATCCTTGGCGTCATACTTGAATGACACGTTCCAAGATTCTTCTATGACTTTCTTGGCTTTGTCGAAGTTTTCGGCATCGCAATAAAAGTCGATATCGCCGGGTATGCGGGCTGTAGGAGTGGGATAGAGTGAGGCAAGCGTCTGACCTTTGACGACAATGAATTTGATGTCGTGCCGGTTTAACAATGTGCATAGATCAACGAGTGCCTTGTTTACCTGTTTGTTTCTTTCCTCGATATGTTGTAGTTGGGCAAGGGACTCTACGGCATCGTATTTGATGAGTTTGACGTTGTTTGCAATCAGCGTATGGCAAAACAGTCCAGTTACGGTTTGCTTCTCGGCCGTATTCATCAGGGCACGGTATGCCTCTGACGGCATCTTTTGAAATTTAAGCGGAGTGCTCCAGAGTGCACTTCGCAACATCAGGCAAAGCAAATCGTTTTTCTTCATCCCTTACTTTTTTGCTTTTATATAATTCGTTTTTCTACGGATTCTTGGGATTTTAGGATTTTAATCCTATTATCCTTATGCTTAACGCGGCACGCCGCGTCCCTACATGCTAATAGATATTCAGCACTTATCACTTATCTCTATTCATTAGGGCTTTGCCCGCCTTACCGGCTCCACCAGTGTTTCTTCTTTGGCGGCGTAGCCGAGGTGCTGCTGTGGCGGGCTTCACGAAGAAGGTCGTTCCAAGTCAATCCGTCGTGTATCATGTGGTAGATTTCGCCCCATCCCGGGAGACCGCCGATGTTGCGGTCGTCAATCCACAGGTCGACTTTCAGCTTGCGGGAGAAATGGTTGTTGTATTCCACCTTCTCTTCGGGATAGTCTTTGTTGACGGCATAGAACTCTACACCACGTTCGCGACACCAGTTGACTGCATCGTCAAGAAGCTTGTCCTCGCGAACGCTCCATAGGATGAGGCGATGATGCTCTTTGATGAGCATCTTCAGCGTCTCGGTGGCAAAGGGAAGCTCCTCGCCAATCTCAGGGTATTTATGTTCGACGATGGTTCCGTCGAAGTCTACTGCTATTGTCATAATAATATATAATGTGTAATGAGTAATGTGATAATTAAATACGCGAAGAGTGATAGGTGAAGTTCTCACTTATCACTCAACGCTCATGTTTTCAGCATTATTGTTTTACGGAAGTGTCGTTCTTGTCGCCATAGTTCGAATGTTTGTAGTTACCATAAGAACCATAGCTGCCATAAGAACCATAGCTACCGTACTTGCCACCGTAGCGACCGTAACGGCCATACTTGCCATAGCGACCATAGCCATAGTAGTAGCCGTACTTCTTCTTCGACATGTCGATGCCATTGAGGACGATTGACATGTTGGGAAGCTTCTTCTCGTTGGCAAGGCTGTTGATCAGGTTGAAACTTTCCTTCGGAGTGTAATCGGCGCGACACATGTAAACCGTTGCGTCGGCTACACGACCAATCTGCAGGGTGTCGGTAACCAGACCGACAGGAGCAGAGTCGATGACAATGACGTCGTAGTTGGCTTTCAGGATTTCCATGACCTTATCCAACGATTCGCGGGCGATAAGCTCGGTGGGGTTGGGTGGAATGGGTCCGGCCAACAGCAGGTCGAGGTTGTTGTTGATACCTGAAGGAAGTATCTGTGAACGCACTTCTGCTTCGGTGGGCTCTTCCTTGACCAGCAACTGGGTGATACCATGCTGGTGGTCGTTGATCTCGAACAACTCGGCAAGACGAGGCTTACGGATGTCGAGACCGACCAGAATAACCTTCTTACCCAGCAGGGCAAAGCTGACAGAGAGGTTAGCGGCATTGAATGTCTTACCTTCACCTGACGTGCTCGACGTGAACAGGATAACCTTCTGTCCTTCCTTCATCATGAACTGAAGGTTGGTACGCATGGAACGGAAAATCTCCTCCATCTGGTTGTTCTTGTTCTCGTGTACCACGATGTCGGCTTTTGTCTTTGCCGTGTCGCTGGCCACAGCCACATCGGCCAAGATGGGAAGTTTGGTAAGTTTAGCCACATCTTCGTGTCCTTCAATCTTATAGCGGAAGAATTCTAACAGGAAGAGTACCAACGCGGGAAGGGCAAGGCCCAGCAGGAGAGCACCACCGAGGATGATGGAGCGCTTGGGGGAAATCATGCCACCACGCTGCGGTTGGTCGATGAGGCGTCCCTTGTCGGCTGTGGCAGCCAGGGAGATGGAGTTCTCTTCACGTTTCTGGAGCAACATCAGGTAAAGACCAGACTTCACCTCTTGCTGACGACCAATCTGAGTAAGCATGCGCTCTTGCTCGGGGGTGTTGGAAATCTGTCCGGAGTATTTACCATATTGTGAAGCAACGCTGTTGCGCTGAAGCTCGTAGGCACGACGCGACTGGTTCATAGCACCACGTATGCTGTTGGAGAGCTCGTCAAGCTGTTCGGTCAGCGGAGCAACAGAGGGGTGACTCTCAGAAACACTCTGCAACATACGCTTACGCTCCAGTGCAATGGTGTTGTATTGGTTGATGAGGTTTGTTGTTCCAGCATCGGAAAGTCCAACGTTAGCAGGAAGGGCCTGATACTTGTTGGAAGCCTGGTTCATGTAGGTGGAGAGGTCGTTGATGATGGCTACCTGCGTATTGGCCTCGGCCAGTTTCTGGCTGTAGGCATTTTCACCGGCAACAGCCTGCTGGGCATTTATCTTCAACTCGACCATGTTGTTGCGACGCTTGTAAGCCTCGAGCTCGCCTTCGGTAGCATTCAGCTCGGCATTGATCTTCTCCAGACGACCGTTGATGAACTCTTCGGTACGGATAGCGACTTCGTTCTTGTCGTCGTTGGCCTGACGGTTGTAGCATATGGCAAGTTGCTTCAGATAGTCAACTGCACGCTCGGGAATCTGGTCGGTCAGCACCAACTGGGCAATATTGGTCAGCTTGCCTGTCTGTGCGACAGAGAGGGCTCCGGCATATCTACCAGAAATCATCTGGGGCGACATGACGGTGACCTTGAGCAGTTCGCCATCCTTCATGGGACGTGTACCGTTGGTGTTGAACGAAAGAATACCGGCTTTGGTGCCTATCGTGGCAGGAAGCTGAGTGAGCGTCTTGTCGATCTTGTAAGCTGTCATGCCAGCGTCGGACGGTGCTGTAAAGCTACCCGTAACCTGATAGGTACTGCCTTTGCGGAGAATTTCGAGAGAGATTGGGCTTTCCAGTTTCTCAAGATGCCCAGGGTCGAGGTCGACGCTGACAGCCTGGCTCTTGTAGATAGGTACTTCTTTGACTTTTCCTTTTGTGCGGTAGTTCACATAGAGTTTCAGGTCGCGGACTGTAGCCTCTGCCAAAGAGCGTGATTTGAGGATTTCCATCTCGTTGTCGATACCGGCAGAGTTGGTCATCTCGGCCAGGTTGGTAGCCGAGATCATGGCACGTGACGAACGATAGTTCTTCTGTTCCTCATCCTTTATCAGCATTTTGGCATGTGCCTGATAGATGGGCGTAGCATAGCGCAGGTAGATCAGGGCTGCGCCAAGGCAGATAATCAAGGAAAGCAGAAACCACTTCCAGTTGAGTACCACCGTAGTGAAGATGGTTTTGAAGTCGAAGGTTGACTTCTCTTCTTGTTGCTGGAGTTGCTCCAGCTCTAAATTCTTGTTTTCTTCCATTTTTGTTGTTATTTTAATTTATTTTTGTTCTGCTAATCGCATCAGATATTTGCCGTAGTCGTTTTTAGCCATGGGCTGAGCTAATGCAATGACTTGCTCTTTGGTAATCCAGCCGTTTTGAAGGGCTATTTCCTCAAGACAAGCAATCTTGAGCCCTTGACGTTTCTCGATGACCTCGATGAAGGTGCTGGCCTCGGAAAGACTGTCGTGGGTACCGGTGTCGAGCCAAGCAAAACCACGTTGCAAGGTCTGTACTTTCAGTTGCTTACGGTTGAGGTACTCCTGATTGACCGATGTGATTTCGAGTTCTCCACGTGCACTCGGCTTGATGTGCTTGGCGATGTCAACAACGCTGTTGGGGTAGAAGTACAAACCTACCACCGCATAGTTGCTACGGGGATGAGCGGGTTTTTCTTCGATGCTCAGGCAGTTGCCGTCATCATCAATCTCGGCCACTCCATAGCGCTCTGGGTCGTTGACGTAGTAACCAAAGACCGTTGCTTTTCCGTCTGCCTCTGCGTTTTGCACGCTTTCCTTGAGTAGCTTATTAAATCCTACACCATGGAAGATGTTGTCGCCGAGGACAAGACATACACAGTCGTCGCCAATAAACTCCTCGCCAATGAGGAAGGCTTGTGCCAAACCGTCGGGACTGGGCTGCTCGGCATACTCGAAACGTACACCGATATCGCTACCGTCGCCTAACAGACGTTGGAAGCCAGGCAGGTCGTGAGGGGTGGAAATGATGAGAATGTCGCGTATGCCTGCAATCATCAATGCCGAGATGGGGTAGTAGATCATGGGCTTGTCAAAGATGGGTATCAGCTGTTTGCTGATGCCTTTCGTGATGGGGTATAGACGCGTGCCGGAGCCCCCGGCCAGTACGATTCCTTTCATATTTTGCTTTTATTTTTATTAATATGCATTTTTGTCATTCCAAAACAGGGTGATGGCGGTCTTGAAAATAATCTTGATGTCGAGCCAGAACGACCAGTTCTCAATATACCAGATGTCGCGCTTGATGCGTTCTTCCATCTGCCACAGCTCTTTGGTCTCACCACGGAAGCCTGTCACCTGTGCCCAACCCGTGATGCCGGGCTTGGAGAAGTGACGCACCATGTATTTATCGATGAGCTGGCCGTAAACCTCTGTATGGTGAAGCATGTGAGGACGTGGTCCGACAATGCTCATGTCGCCTAAGAGAACGTTGAAGAATTGTGGAAATTCATCGATATTCGTCTTGCGCATGAAACGTCCGAAGGCAAACTTGCGTGGGTCGTCAAGCGTAGCTTGTGCCATGTCAGCATCTTTGTTGACGTGCATGGAACGGAACTTATAACACATGAACGTCTTTCCATTCAGACCAGTGCGGGCTTGTTTGAATAAAACCGGTCCTGGGCTGGAAAGCTTGATGATGGCAGCAATGATGGGAAGGAAGGGCAGCATGCAGAGGCAGACCAAGAAACTCACAATAAAATCGAAGGCTCGTTTGATGAGTCGATTTCTGAAATAGGCCAGTGGTTCCTGATGACTTGTGAAGATGGTGACATCGCCAAAACGTTCGGGCTTCAGGCGAAGTTGCAGATTGCCGAGCATGCGCGGAACATAATAGAAATGAATGACATTCTGATCGCAATAGCGCATGATGCGCGATATCAAATCAGAATTGTCGTGAGAGAGACTGCAATATACCTCCTCGGCCAACTCTATTGCGCTTTTCTTGTGTTGGGTATTGGTCTCGTTCTCTTTTTCGTCGGTTTCCATTTCTTGGACGAGACGATCGAGGCTTCCTAAGTGTTTTAATTCCTCGGGACAGTCGGCAAAAGTATCGTTGGAATAGTATCCGGCAATCTTATATCCCGTAGCCATGTCGGATGTCATCTCGTTGTAAATCATCAGTATGGACGGGTCGTTGCCAATAAACACTACGCTACGTGTGTTTTTCCCTAACAGACGGTAGTAGCGCAGGACAAATCGTTCAATGCTGCGAATCAAGAATGTTGCGGCAAACATGATTGCAGCAAAGATAAACATGAAGCGGAACAACTGGCCTCCACTGCTGATGATGCGGAGAAAAACAAACATCAGTGCCGACTGAAGCAACGAGTAGGAGAGAACACGATTGAAGAGCTGTTCAAATTTGACTCGCCGACGGTGAATGATGGAAGGAAGCTGGTTCATCGCAATGGCCATGGAGAGATTGGCCACTAACAATATTGTGCGGGGTGCTTCCTGGAAAAAGGGTGGGGTGAGTTCGGAGGCATAATAATGAAACCACAACAACACAGCATTGAGCAAGACAAAGTCGCCTATCACAACGAATGTCTTAATCATGTTTGTACCTTTTGATTGTCGTTTCATTACCGTTTAATTATGACTTTGTATAAATATTTGCCTTTAAAAGCGCACAAAGATACAAATAAAAAGTGAAATTATAAAATGAAAACGGAAAATCTTGTCGTTTTAATAGTTTTTTTATGATGTGGGTTGTGTTTTCAAGCAAGAAACTTGCTGTCTTCGGTGCAATTTCAGTAATATTATTTGGAATTTTGGTCGTAATGTTGTAATTTTGCACCGAAAATGGCGGAATGACCGCTACGAAAATCACAATTATTTGTTAAAACTATATGGTTTTTTTATCAAAAATATTTGGAAAGAAATCGGCAGAAAAGAAAGTCGGAGGCATGGAAGACTACATGATGCTGATTAGAGTTTACTTTCAAGCTTCCCTGGCTGAACGGTTGGGAATCAACAATTTATCGTTCTTGCCGGATTTACGTACTTTTAAGGCGACACTTCATGTGCCCACAGTGAACAACAAACTTGGCGTAGGGGAGAAAGTGCATTGTAAAAAAATGCTAAAGAGCATGTATAAGACCGATGACAATTTCTTCACGGAAATTGATCAGAGTATTCGTAAGAATTGCAAAAAACTGCAAGATGCCAATACGTATCTGGTGCAGTTCCAAGGGTTCTCTCAGGATTTGATGATGTTGACAGGTAATTTGATGAAATTCAAATTGCGACTGCCGGGTTTCTTCAAGAAAACAATATACACCATGACCGAGAAAACGGTTGGGGATATCTTCAACAAAAACGACTTTACCGATGCCGCTGTTATGAAGACCGTGGTCAGCATTCGTCAGTTCAACAAGCGCCTAGGTTTTTCGCAAAAATGGGTGACCGACTATATTTATCAAGTAGTCATGTTGGCAAAGAAGGAACCGCGTCCTGCAGAAGAGAAAAAATAAAACACTCGAGATAGTTACGAGTTGATTTTCAGTCGATAAAGTGAAAAAAGTTTAACAAAATTTGGAGATTCCAAATTTATGCACTAACTTTGTGACCAATTTAGAAAAAGCGTATGAGTGCAAATGAGAAAATGCTGAACCAGTTTGCCACACGAGTCAGGCAGATGCTCCTCCAATATCAGGAAGTGAAGGAGGAGAATAAGGGCCTGTACGAAATGGTGGATGAGCGGGATGCTAAGATAAAGCAGCTCGAGGATCAGCTTGCTCAGGCACGAAACGACTATAACAGTCTGATGATGGCAAAGATGGTGGAAATATCCGACACAGACATGGATGCAGCAAAAAAGCGCCTATCGAAGCTAATCAGAGACGTTAATAAATGTATCACGCTACTGAGTGAGTAAATAAAACCGGAGCGATGGCAGAAGAAAACAGAGACATGTTGCAAATAAGATTGCACGTTTACGATACGGAACTCTCGGTGAAGATTCCCCGAGAGGAAGAAATTTTTTATCGTAAGGCTGCAAAACTTATTACAGATACAGTAAATTCCTACTCGGCTTTCTACAAAGCAAGAAAGAGCGAGAAGGATATATTGTATATGTCGCTAATCGATATAGCCCTGAAATATGAAATGGAGGCAGGGCGAAACGATACGGCACCATATAGTGATATTCTCGGAAAGTTGACTTCTGAAATTGAAGAAGCTCTGAAAAAGTGAATATTACTAATTTATTTAAGTTATAATGACAATACCAATAATAATTACAGCTGTGGTCGCCTTGGTTCTTGGCGGCCTGTTAGGCTATGTTGTTTTCCGCTATGTTTTAAAAGGAAAATATACGCAGATGATGGAGGCCGCCAATAAGGAGGCCGACGTAGTGAAAGAAAAGAAACTGCTTGAGGTGAAGGAGAAATTCCTGAACAAAAAGGCGGAACTGGAGAAGGAAGTGCAGCAGCGCAACCAAAAGATCCAGCAAAACGAAAACCGGCTGAAACAGCGTGAGATATCGTTGAACCAGCGTCAGGAAGAAATCGGCCGTCGGAAACAGGAAGTAGAGCAGAGTCAGCAACGCATTGACAACGAGAAGAAACTGCTGAGCATCAAGCAGGAAGAACTTGAGAAAATGCAGTTGCAGGAACGTGCCAAACTTGAAGAACTCTCTGGCTTGAGTGCAGAGGAGGCAAAGAGCCGTCTTGTCGAAAGCTTGAAGGACGAGGCACGGTCTGATGCACAGAGCTACATTAATGAAATCATGGACGAGGCAAAACTGAATGCTAATGCCCAGGCCAAGAAAATCGTCATACAGACGATACAACGTGTAGCAACGGAAACGGCGATAGAGAACTCTGTCAGCGTGTTCCACATCGATAACGACGAAGTGAAAGGTCGTATTATCGGACGCGAGGGACGCAATATCCGTGCTCTTGAGGCAGCAACAGGAGTGGAAATCGTTGTTGACGATACGCCTGAAGCTATTGTCATCTCAGCTTTCGACCCTGTGCGTCGCGAGGTTTGTCGTCTGGCCCTTCACCAGTTGGTTGCAGACGGTCGTATTCATCCTGCGCGCATCGAAGAGGTTGTTGCAAAAGTTAAAAAACAACTTGATAATGAAATCGTTGAGACCGGTAAACGTACAGCCATAGACCTCGGTGTTCATGGCTTACATCCCGAATTGATACGTATTGTCGGAAAGATGAAATACCGTAGCAGCTACGGCCAGAATCTGTTGCAACATGCTCGTGAGACCGCGAATCTCTGTGGTGTGATGGCTGCAGAACTCGGTTTGAATCCCAAGAAGGCTAAGCGTGCCGGACTGTTGCATGACATTGGTAAGGTGCCTGATGAGGACACTGAAGACCCGCATGCACTCTATGGAGCCAAGATTGCAGAGAAATATAAGGAGAAGCCAGATATCTGCAATGCTATCGGTGCTCACCACGATGAGATGGAGATGCAGACTCTGCTCGCTCCGATTGTTCAGGTTTGCGATGCCATCAGTGGAGCGCGTCCCGGTGCTCGCCGTGAAATTGTAGAAGCTTATATCAAGCGTCTGAATGACCTTGAGGCTATTGCCATGAGCTATCCTGGCGTCACCAAGACATACGCCATCCAGGCCGGTCGTGAGTTGCGTGTTATCGTCGGTGCTGATAAGATTGACGATGCCGATACCGAGAAACTTTCTGGCGAGATAGCCACAAAGATTCAGAATGAGATGACCTATCCCGGACAAGTCAAGATTACGGTCATTCGTGAGACTCGTAGCGTAGCATTTGCCAAATAATCATTACATAGATAAAAACAGTGAGGGCGTAGAACATCAGTTTTACGTCCTCGCTGTTTCTTTTTGTAGATGATGGACCACTATGCATAAGAGTGCATACCAGTCAACAATGCGTTTACGCCAAAATATGTAAAGGCGATGAAGAGCAAAGCCACGACCAAGTAAAGGTGAAAGATGCGTGGTTTGCGGAATGCCGGTAAGCTTTTTGCATGTAAAGGTACAGCATACACCATCCATGAGATAAGTGCCCATGTCTCTTTGGGGTCCCATCCCCAATAACGCCCCCAACTCACGTTTGCCCAGATGGCACCAACAAATATGCCTCCTGCCGTGAATCCCAATGCCGGGATGAGTAGACGGTGACACCACTGGGTAAGTTTCTGATTGGGATGTATGAGGTAGGCAAGAGACAAGAGGAAGATGACTGCCGACAGGGAATAGCCGACAATCATTAATCCCACGTGTACGCCAAAGAAAGGCGTACGCAACACAGGCATCACACGATGTGTGGCCATATAGCGCACGTTGAAATAATAGATAAGCCACGCCAGCAAGGCGGCGATTGCTACATAGAGAATAACGTCGCTACGTCCCTTAATCTGTTTGAGCATCAGTAAGACAAACGACAGGAAAAGCATTCCATAGCCGATATAGGTTGTCAGAATACCAATCGGGTCGTCGTAAACCGTGAGAATCGATGACATGTCTTGAGGGTCGTAGCTCATTTGATAGAGACGCAAACCGTTCTGTTGATAGATGTGGTTCATCGAAATCTTTGCCTTCTCTTTTTGCCCTTCGAGATTTGTTACCGTCACTGACGAAACAAAGTCGCGTGGCTCCTTAGTTCCTTTATAGCACTTGATGTTGAAGGTGTCCAGTCTGATGGCGAATCCCAGATCTACGGGTGCACCATTCTTCTCGTTGCTTTCATACATGGTCATCGTGTCTCCGAAATGCAGATGCAGGCGTCCGCTACGACTGGAGATGTGTGTGATGAATGCACCGACAAGGATGATGACAATAGAGGCGTGTAGACCATGGCGTGGCCAGTTTGGTATGGAAAGCCATGTCTTGGCATTTCCAGAGGCTTCGCTCTTGAAGTAGTAAACCACACCCAAAAGTGCAAGCAATGCCCAAAGCAGACTAAACCACCACGAACCATATATGGTTGTGGTGGTGTAGTCTGTTCCTTTTATATTCTCGATAATCGTTGCCGCCCCCATACATATTATTAAAAAGATGTATAACGCAGCAATTATTCTTTTTATCATATTGTTTATATTGATCTCAAGAATTTTACGACGGCGTCTCGGTCGCTCTTAGGCAAGTTGTAGAACTTGAGTGTCGACTCGTAGGCATCGCTTTTCTTACTATAGGCGTGCCACATGATTGCCTCTATCTCGTTGCGGGCGCGGCAATCGTGCAGTCGATCCTCAGCACCGGTATTGATAAGACTCAACCCGCGTCCCCAAAGTGGGGTAGTGCGGCACCAGCTTCCATGAATACCGTTCTTCATGAAGAGACGGTGTTGCAACATATCGGTGTAAGGATAAATCGTCTGATTGGGATAGGTGGGCAACGACAGGTTGTTCGATGCTATCGGGGCCGGAGCCCAGTAGTTGTCGGGACCCGTTGTCCACTTCGGGCGATGGCAGCTTGCACACCCAATCTCCATGAAGACCTGTTTGCCACGTTGAACCTGCTTGTCGTTCAGGTCGCGTGCACGAGGAACGGCCAAACCACGATGCCAAACCATGTATTGCCAGAAATTATTGTCGGTCATTTCCGGCGTGAAGTTATGGTATTCGTTATTGAACTGATCTGTTGTCGGATCGAGCAACGTGCGCACGGCGTTGGCGATACCCTCGTCCGTACCATCGTTATAGTATGGCGAGGTGGGGTCTTGCTTAATCTTCGCAATCACTTCCGGGTTTTCGCTCATGGCTTGGGCCCATGCCTTTGTCGTATAGAGGAAACGCCTGTCGCTACGGCTGACATTAGGGATGTTCCACATGGCATTGGCTCCTGCACCGTCTTGCAACGAGGCACGTGTCATGGCATAAGTGAAACGCTTAATCTTCTTTGTCCCGTCGGCCAGCGTATACCATGCTCCGGGAGCCCAGTCGTTCTTCTCGGCATCCCAGAAGTTTGGATTGAGTTTTTCCTTTACATCAATGCCCTTGCTCTTGAAATAGTCGGCAGTGGCCTGATACTGTGCCTTCAGGTCTTCTTCAGAGATGGCATCAAGCAAGCCCGTACCATACAAACCGATGGTCGACTCAAGACGGAAAGCAAGGTTCGAGGGTTTCGGCGATGTGTTGAAAGCGTCAATGTCGATGCTGAGTTCAGGATAGATGAGCGAGTAGGCTTCTCCATCGGGGAACTGCATAGGCAGTCCACTTTCCATCTCCGTAACAGGCAGCCAGCTCAGGTGTATGCCTCTCTCGTCAACAGGTGGCAGGAACGGTTCTACGGCACGAGTCTGAGGCATCCCCGTCACTTCGGCGATGTAGGGACCATCATCGCTGTTGGCTCCGTCGACAGGATGGTAGATGACAAGCAGGTAGCCGTTTCCACGTTGGTCGGCATTATAAGAGGTTACGCGCTTACCATGTCCGTATCCTGGATGACAGTCGATACATGAGGTGCGGACATAGGCCGGACCGAGTCCGCCGAAAGAGGCGGTACTCGTTCCTGTAAAGTCGTGTTCGAATAACATCTCGCCGCGTTTGAAAGCATTGCTCAGATTCGCATTGACTACGGCTTCGGTCTCGTCTTCGTAACAGCTTGCTGCCGTATTCTCGGTCGTTCCAAGCTTGCCGCCGGGATACCATTCCTCAGCAGAGAAGTTGGCTACGTCTTTACCTACATATTGGTAGTCGTCTTCACCGGAAGTGCTGATGCTGGCAATGTCGTTGTTGTCGGAGCAGGCAACCAAGGCCGAAACCAATGCGCAAGCAAGGATTTTATTAAATTTAAAACTTGTTCTCATAACGTTTTGCTATATTAATTTCTCAATATCCATGCAGAAGCCTCATTGAGTGCGCTGTCAAGGTCGCCGATAGCATCCATTGCGTCTTTGACGCAAGTGGCGGTGGGATTCTCAACAAACGACTGGCCACTGTCCTTACATGCCTGAAGCGACTGAAGAGCAGCGTTCAGCTTGCTGAGCAGCTCGGCAGCCATCGTGCTGTTGTATTTCTGGAGATAGGCTAAGATTGAGGTGGAGCCGGCAGCCGTTCCGTGAATGTTTCCGTAGAGAGTGTTCTTGATAGAAACAATATTGTCATAGAAATCGTTGTACGAGTTGTGGCTGTAGGGCGACTCGATATAGTCGGGGTCGTCTTCCTCTTGCTCACCGTCTTCACCCTCGTGGTAGGTCGTGCCCGAGCTGCTCAGTGCACGATAGGCTTGTCCCATCTTCTGGTCGGCCACCTCGGCACAGATATTTGAACATCCACCAACGAGAAGTTGCTCAACCACCTTCTTCCAGGAATTGTATGTACTGGTGCTTGTTGCTGCGAGCAGCATATCTTCGCCGTAGCTCAGTCCGTTCTTGCTGACTGTTGTTTCAAAGTCGTCAAACTTCTGGGCACATTCAGCGATGCGGCTGATGTGAGCCTGAGGAGCCTTGTTGCCCAACCATGCCACCTCAAGCTGGTAGCACTTGTCGCGCAGGTCACAAGCCACGGCAGCGGCAAAGATAACCTCTTCTTTTCCTGTTACGGTCATTCCCTTGAAATATTCCACACCTTTGTAAGTGTAGTTCTCGGTCACGTCGTTGTTGAAGATGCCCACTTCACGGTTGGCTCCGTTGCGGAAAAAGATGAATTCCAGACCGTGGAAACCAAGATTCTCTTTTGTAAGATACTTGCGGGCTTCGCCGTTTGACTCGGCGGCATCAAGCTGAGCAATCTTACTGTCTTGAGCCAGGTCTTTGGCCAGAGTCTCAACGTCGAGGGGCCAGGTGTCGATGTGTGGGTCAATCTCGAAGTCGCTGGCAGGACCATAGAGGAAGGCTTCGCTCTCTTCCCAGTAGTTACGTGCCTTTTTGTAGCTGTCGCAGATGGCGTCGATGTCACTTTGCGAAACTGTGGTGCCGTTTTGCAGCTTCTGCTTCAGGGCGCTGATAAGACCATAGAGATTGTCGCATTCTTTTGCGAGATTAGTGTAAGTGGGGTAAACCACATTGTTCAAATAGTTTGTGGTCAGCTCTTTGATGGCGTTGTTTTGTTCTTCAATACGACCGCCATTGCTGTTGTCATCTTCACTACACGATGTTGTCAGTGTGCAGGCTGCGATGAAAAGCATCGCAAATTTAAAAATCTTTTTCATTTTATTTGTATCTGAGTTTTAATTATTAATGATGTTATGCAATTAAAAAAATCACGATTGTGTTCCTTTTGTGAGACGGAGCGAACTTTTACAAGAACCATCCCTGATAAGCCACACCGATAGAAACCGAAGGCTCGTCGTTGTACTGACTCTTGAGCATGCGCTTACTGTATTCGGCTTTCACGGCAATCTGCGGCAGCGGATAGTAGTTTACACCGAAGGCCATGCGCTGTTTCTTCGTATATTCAAAAGAGGGTTGTGAGTGTTCCCTGATATACGAGTCGTAATACTCATAGCGTCCGAAAGCATAGAGCTTTTGTTTGCTTTGTGCCAGTCGGGGTATCTGTGAGAAGACGT
The DNA here is from genome assembly GCA_902776685.1 of uncultured Prevotellaceae bacterium. Lineage (GTDB taxonomy): Bacteria > Bacteroidota > Bacteroidia > Bacteroidales > Bacteroidaceae > Prevotella. Next base: position 14,381 of record CACYRB010000014.1, on the reverse strand, counting down.
TGTAGCCTGCCTCAACTCCTACGGCAACGGCATTCTTGCCGACATAGGTCTTGTTGTAGGGAGAATTCTTCTGCGAGTTTATTTTAGCGCTGTTCAACATGGGGGTTCCCGAGATATAGCCGTAGTCGGCCTGGCCGCGAACAATCCAGTTGAATCGGTTGAACGTGAAATCAATCGATCCGATGTACACATTGGCGCGGGTCTTGTCGTAGGTCTTGCCCTCTCCCTCCATTTCGTTGGGATAGGTGTTGTGCATGGCCAGACCGTAGTAGCCGCTGAGTCCTATGCGCAGGCCTTTGACCGAGTAGTTGTCTATGCGTGCGACCCATCCGTATTTGTTGGCGGGCTTGAACTCATAGGCCGAGCCTGATCCGTTGTGAATCCACCCGTCGCGACTGAACAGCATGGCGTCGAGACCGGCAATGAACTGCAGCTCGTAGCGGAAATCCTTGTAGTTTCCCCAGAAGGCAATACCCGTGTCGTGCCAGGTAGAGGGCAGTATGGTGTTTTCACCCTCGGGACGATAGACGGTAAAATAGTTCAGTGGCTCGTGATAGGCGTTGTTCAGACCTACAGGAACCACGAAGTGGCCGATGCGAAGGTTGGCTGCACGCGAAAAGCTTTTCTGAATCCAGAACTGTTCCAGTTCCACCTCGCCGCCTTTCTCTATTTCGTGCTCAAACTCGCCGCCCTCGTCGTCTTCAATCTCGATGGCCGAGCCTGTACCGGTATGCTCAAACTCAATCTCTGTACCCATGGTCCAGCCCTTGCCGAAGTCGTAGCCAAGATAGATTACGGCATGGGGAATGTCAAAACGCCCGTTCGACGGGTCGTTCTTATACTTTGACGGACTACGATAGCGATACTGGTTGTCGCTATAGAAGTTGCGCGTCATGCCTACTTCGCCATATCCGCCAACACTCAGTTTGTTACCCTTTACGTGTTGCATCACACTATCGGCTGCAACAACTTGTGCCTGTGCTGTGGTTGCCGAGAGCATGGAACAGCACAGTAAAATCATGATAAAATTAATGTGTCTCATTATAATGAATACTTATTTCGGATGCAAAGTTACATTTGTTTTATAGGCTCTGCAATACCTAAAAATGTTGATTTTATATTCAGTTCCCCTCTTTTTGTCTAATATTCCAGTGATTTTTTCTATAAAAAAATACCTATCAATAATTATTGCCCATGTCAATTATTTTTCGTTATTTTGCACTCGGATTTTTAAATAAATGTACGCGCGATGAAAAGTCAGAAATTATATGAAGCCGACGACACGATGATTACCATCATTCGTGACAACTACAACATTCTCCAGAGTCTCGGCTCGTTCGGCATCAGCCTTGGATTCGGCGACAAGACGGTTCGTGAGGTGTGCGAGGCACAAGGCGTCGATACCTACACGTTTCTTGCCGTTGTCAATTTCACCATCAACGGTTTCCGTCCTCACGACGACACCGACCGTCTCGATGTTCCCACACTTCTTCGCTATCTGAAAGCCAGTCACGTCTATTTTCTCGACTTCCAGCTGCCGTTCATCCGCCGCGAGCTCGTCGATGCCATCAACCCCGACGACCATCTTGCCCCACTCATCCTCAAACTCTACGACGAATACGCGCAGGCCATCAAGTCGCACATGCGCTATGAGGAGAAAAACGTTTTCCCGTATGTAGAGCGGTTGATGGACGGACAGGTGTCTTCCAATTACGATATTCTTACCTATTCGCGTCATCATGGTCAGACCGACCAGAAGCTGCGCGAGCTGAAGAGCATCATCATCAAGTATCTGCCCTCCGACCCCCTGCACAACAATCTGCTCACCGCCACGCTTTACGATATATATAATAATGAGGAGTGGCTTGCGCTCCATGCACAGGTCGAGGACAGCATCTTCATCCCTGCCATCCGACAACTTGAGGAAAGACTGAAGCAGAACGACGTCACGGCGAAAATCTCGAATATGATTTCGGGCGGGCAAACCAGCGTCGAGCCGCTCAGCCAGCGCGAGAAGGACGTCATTATCGGGGTGGTGCAGGGCATGACCAACAAGGAGATAGCCGACCATCTCTGCATCTCTACCAACACCGTCATCACCCACCGGCGCAACATTGCCAAGAAGTTGCAGATACATAGTCCGGCTGGACTGACCATCTATGCCATCGTCAACAACTTTGTAGACATCTCCAACGTCAAGTTATGAAACCGCGATTTGCCGTAGTCGACTCAAACACGCTTGCAGCAGTTGGCATGAAGCAACTGTTGCAAAACGTCATTCCCGTTGCCGAGGTCGAGATCTACGGCTCCTTTGCCGAACTCGAGGCTAACCATCCGGAGACAATGGTGCATTTCTTCGTTGCCTTCAACATCTTCCTTGAGAACAGACCATATTTCCAGGAACATTGTCGTAAGACCATCGTGCTTACGGCAACGGCAACAGCCGACAGTCAGCTCCCCGGGTTCAACACCCTTTGCATCAACCAGCCCGAACGCCAGATTGTAGGCGCATTGATGGCCCTGCAAAGGAAAGGCCATCCCCACGGCCATCATCAGTATGAGCAGGCCATGGCGCAACAGCCGTCCGTGCTCACCGACCGCGAAATTCAGGTGCTTGCATTGATTGTGCAGGGCTATATCAACAAACAGATTGCCGAGAAGCTCGACATTGCACTGACCACCGTCATCACCCATCGGAAAAACATCATGGAAAAACTTCACGCCAAAAGCGTCTCGGCGCTGACCATGTATGCCGTCACACACGGATATGTCGACCTCGACAGCATCTTCGTTGCCCTCTAAATAAGGGCGGGACATAATACAAAGCCACATTAACACAATGACATAGAGACAAAGCGACATAAAATATAGTCAGACACATTAAAAATAAAAAAAATGTTTATTTGTTTTGTATTCTGCTCATTTTGTCGTACCTTTGCAGCCGCTATCACGTGATGGTAGCATGAAATTCAATTTATTAAACAAAAAACAAAAAAATTAAATGGCAACAAAAATCAGATTGCAGCGCGGCGGACACAAAGGTTATGCGGTTTATCGCATTGTTGTGGCTGACTCGCGTGCGCCACGAGATGGCAGATTTATCGAGAAGTTGGGTACGTATAATCCAAACACGGCTCCTTCAACGATTGACTTGAATTTCGAACGTGCACTCTACTGGGTAGAGGTTGGTGCTCAGCCCACCGATACCGCACGCACGATTCTTCGTCGTGAAGGCGTTTACCTGATGAAGCACCTCAAGGGTGGTGTGAAGAAGGGTGCCTTTGACGAGGCTACTGCTCAGCAGAAGTTTGACGCATGGAAGGCTGACCGTCAGAAAGGTCTTGAGCTCTTCCTCAAGAATGCAGAACAGGCAAAGAAAGACCTTGCTGCTCAGCGCTTAGAGGCTGAGAAGAAGGTGAAAGAGGCTATTGCTAAGAAGGTAGCGGAGAAAAATGCCGCCGCAGTTGCTGAGGAAGCTGCTGCCGAAGAGGCTGCTCCTGCAGAGGAGACTGCCGAAGAGGCACCTGCTGAAGCATAAGCATTCAGGCGTCTACCAGGCATGATGCTCAACGCATCGTGCATCATTGGACAAAGAATTAACACGGATAAATGCGGACAGATTATATATGGCTCGTATTTGTCTGTGTTATTTTTTGTTATGTATTTTTCTGTTCTTTCGTCTTCGCCCGTCGCCCCCAAAATAATTCCGCCAACTCGTAAAAAATGAGTCAACAATCCGCCTCTTTGACTTAAAAAATATAAACGTCACGTTTGTACTCAAAGAACGATAGGTTTACGCCCCGTAAACGTGATGTTTTGTTGATTATTCTGCCGACTTTTGCTCATTTAATCGTACCTTTGACTTCGTCGAAGGTACTCACATTCGAAAAAATGCAAATAAATTTGCATTTTTGCTCATTTAATCGTACCTTTGCACACGCTTAAAAATAAGCTATTAAATTTATAACGTTATATTTTATATGTATTCTACATTACTAATTACCGTGTTACTAACGGCGGCAGTATTGGTGATTGGCGCATACGTCATTGCCAAGTTAATCGGTCCTCGTTCGTATAACAAGGTAAAGGGTGAACCCTATGAGTGCGGCATTCCGTCGCGCGGCTCTTCATGGCTGCCGGTTTCGGTTGGCTTCTATTTGTTCGCTATTCTTTTCCTTGTGTTCGACATTGAGACCGTCTTCCTCTATCCTTGGGCTGTCGTTGTTAAGCAGTTTGGTTCGATGGCACTCGTCAGCATCGGTTTCTTCCTGTTGGTACTCGTGTTCGGTTTAGCCTATGCATGGCGGAAAGGAGCACTCGAATGGAAGTAAGAAAACCGCGTATTAAAAGTGTTCCTTATGACGAGTTTAAGGACAATTCAACTCTGGAACGTATCGTTGATGAACTCCACGAGGGTGGAGTGAATGTCGTGGTCGGTTCGCTCGATCAGGCCATCAACTGGGGACGTTCAAATTCGCTCTGGTCGCTCACGTTTGCAACCTCGTGCTGCGGTATTGAGTTCATGGCTGTAGGTTGTGCTCGTTACGACTTCTCACGCTTCGGCTTTGAGGTGACTCGAAACTCACCCCGTCAGGCCGACTTGATTATGTGTGCCGGTACGATTACGCACAAGATGGCACCTGCCCTGAAACGTCTCTACGACGAAATGGCAGAGCCGAAGTATGTCATTGCCGTCGGCGGATGCGCTATCAGCGGTGGGCCGTTCAAGTCGAGCTATCACGTTGTGAAAGGTATCGAGGAGATTGTGCCGGTAGATGTGTTTATACCAGGTTGCCCACCGCGTCCGGAAGCCATTCTTTATGGAATGATGCAGTTGCAACGTAAGGTGAAGATTGAGAAGTTCTTCGGCGGCGCGAACCACAAGCAGAACAAGGAAGAGCGCGAACTCGGACTCTCCAATGAGGCTATTGCTCAAGGTTGGCATGCTCCGTTGGTTGTGACCGACGTACCGGAGGACTTTGTTGAAAGCCTGCAAGCTGGCGAGCAGAGTGCTGAAGTGGAACAGAAAAAAGAAAAGGAGGATAACGCATGAAATTAGAACATTTGGTTTTCGATTTCGAGGCGTTTGCCTCTGAAATGAAGAAGCTCAAGGAAGAACGTCATTTCGACTACCTTGTCACCATCATCGGCGAGGATTTCGGCGAAGATGAGGGCCTCGGTTGTATCTATATCCTTGAGAATACTGATACGCATGAGCGTATCTCGGTAAAGGCTTTGGCACAGAAGGTTGACGGAAACAACTACGTGATACCTACGGTAAGCCGTCTGTGGCGTGTAGCCGACCTGCTTGAGCGCGAAGTCTTCGACTTCTATGGTATCAAGTTCCTCGGACATCCCGATATGCGTCGACTTTTCTTGCGTAGCGATTTTAAGGGTTATCCTTTCCGCAAGGACTGGCAAGGCGATGATGCCTACTCGCTCGAAGACGATGAAGAGCCCGATTTCGGTTATGAATATGCGCTCGACAAGAACGGAAAACTCATCACGAAAAAGAATCAGCTTTTCGGCGACGATGAGTATGTGATTAATGTCGGTCCTCAGCACCCCAGTACGCATGGTGTGCTTCGTTTGCAAACCGTGCTCGACGGCGAGACGGTTAAACGCATCTATCCGCACTTGGGATACATTCATCGTGGTATTGAGAAGATGTGCGAGAGTTATACTTATCCGCAAACACTTGCTTTAACCGATCGTCTTAACTACTTGAGTGCCATGATGCATCGTCATGCACTTGTAGGAACGATTGAGGAGGCTCTCGGTGTAGAATTGACCGACCGTATAAAGTATGTTCGTACCATCATGGACGAGTTGCAACGTCTTGATTCGCACCTGCTCTATTGCGGGTGTTGCGCACAAGACTTGGGTGCTCTGACAGCCTTCCTCTATTGTATGCGCGACCGCGAGCATGTACTTAACGTGATGGAAGAGACCACAGGTGGCCGTCTTATTCAGAACTACTATCGGATTGGCGGATTACAGGACGACATCGACCCGAACTTTGTGAAGAACGTGAAGGCGCTTTGCACCTATCTGCGTCCGATGATTCAGGAATACATGGACGTATTCGGCGACAATATCATCACGCACAAGCGTTTTGAGAAAGTCGGCGTGATGGGACTTGACGATTGTATCAACTACGCCGTGACAGGTCCCGCCGGACGTGCCTCAGGTTGGAAGAACGACGTGCGCAAGACACATCCCTATGATATGTACGACAAGGTCGACTGGGAACAGATTACGCTCAAGGGTTGTGATTCGATGGATCGCTATCTTGTTCATATTCAGGAAATGTATCAGAGCTTGAACATTATAGAACAGCTCATCGATAACATTCCGGAAGGTGACTTCTATGTGAAGCAGAAGCCTATCATCAAGTTGCCCGAAGGACAATGGTACTTCTCTGTTGAGGGTGCCAGTGGTGAGTTCGGTGTCTATATTGACTCGAAGGGCGACAAGAGCCCCTATCGCCTGAAGATGCGTCCGATGGGTCTGAGCCTTGTCGGTGCACTCGACCCGATGCTACGTGGACAAAAGATTGCCGACCTGGTGACTACAACCGCGGCTATCGACATCGTAATCCCTGATATTGACCGATAATAAAACTGAGATGAAAAGAAAACTGAGAGATTTTTTTGAGAAACTTTTCGATGATTTATCTTGGATTCTCGTATTTTTCACGTAAATAACATTATGTTTGATTTTTCAATAGTAACACAATGGATTGACAATCTGCTTCGGGTCACATGGGGTCTGAACGATTTTTGGGCAATCCTAATAGAGTGTGTGCTGGTGGGACTTGTTATTCTCACGGCTTATGCTCTCATTGCAATTGTATTGATTTTCATGGAGCGTAAGGTTTGTGCCTACTTCCAATGCCGTCTTGGCCCGATGCGTGTCGGACCCTGGGGAATCTTCCAGGTGTTTGCCGACGTGCTGAAAATGCTCATTAAAGAGATTTTCTTTGTCGACAAGGCCGACAAATTCCTTTATGCGGTCGCTCCGTTCCTTGTGCTTATTGCCTCGGTTGGAACATTCTCGTTCCTGCCATGGAATAAAGGTGCCGGAATACTCGATTTCAATGTCGGCGTGTTCCTCATCACCGCTATTTCGTCAATTGGTGTAGTTGGTATCTTCCTTGCCGGATGGGGCTCGAATAACAAGTATTCGGTGGTCTCAGCTATGCGTGCCGCCGTTCAGATGATTTCTTACGAAATGTCGTTGTGCCTGTGTCTGATTACCGCGGTAATATTGACCGGTACGATGCAGGTAAGCGGAATCGTAGAAGCTCAGACGGGTCCGTGGAAGTGGTTGATTTTCCAAGGCCACATTCCTGCCCTGATTGCTTTCCTCGTTTTCCTGATTGCCGGAAATGCCGAGGCCAATCGTGGCCCGTTCGACATGGCCGAGGCTGAAAGTGAGTTGACGGCAGGTCACCATACAGAGTATAGCGGTATGGGCTTTGGCTATTTCTATCTGGCTGAATATCTGAACCTGTTTGTAATTTCAGGTATTGCCGCTACGGTATTCCTTGGCGGATGGGCACCTGTCAATATTGGCGTTCAAGGTTTCGACACGGCAATGAACTATGTTCCCGGCATCGTGTGGTTCATGGGTAAGACATTTGCCGTGGTTTGGTTGCTGATGTGGGTGCGTTGGACATTCCCTCGTCTGCGTATCGACCAGATTTTGAAGCTCGAATGGAAGTATCTGATGCCTCTCTCGCTCATCAACCTTGTGCTGATGACCGTTGTTGTGGCACTTAATCTTTATATTAAATAAGGTATGGACATGGAACAGAATCAATCATATTTTAGTGAGCTTGCCTCGGGGGTGAAGACTTTGGCCGTGGGTTTGAAAACCACGCTGAAGGAATATTTCATCAAGAAATCGACCGAGCAATATCCTGAAAACCGAAAAACCACGTTACATGTGGCCAAGCGCCATCGTGGTCGCCTGGTGTTCAAACGCAATGAAGACGGAAGCTACAAGTGCACGGCATGTACGCTTTGCGAGAAGTCGTGCCCTAACGGGACCATCAAGATTGTGTCTGAGATGCGTGAAGACCCGGAGACAGGCAAGAAGAAACGCCACTTGATAGACTATCAGTACGACCTTGGCGATTGTATGTTCTGTCAGTTGTGTACAAATGCTTGTAATTTTGACGCCATTGAGTTTACGAACGACTTTGAAAATGCAGTGTTCGACCGTAATTCACTGGTGCTTCATCTTGATAAAGAAGTCTATGAAGGAGGTTCGTTGCCAAACCTTATCGAGGGTGGGGCAGAACTGACCATCGGAAAGTTTAACACCAAAAAGAAATAAGGAATATGGCAAATTTAGTAATGTTTTGCATCTTGGCTGTGGTCATTATCGGTTCGGCCATTATGTGCGTAACAACCAAGAGAATCATGCGAGCTGCTACATTCCTGCTCTTTGTTCTCTTCGGTGTGGCAGGTATCTATTTCCTGCTTGATTATACGTTTTTGGGAGCGGCACAAATCAGTGTTTACGCCGGAGGTATCACCATGATGTATATCTTCGCTATACAACTGGTCAGCAAGCGCACGCTTCAAGGATTGGAAGAGCATGTCAAAGGCAGTCGTGTACTTTGGGGAGCTTTGTCGATTCTCATTGCGTTTGCAACCGTAATCGTCGTATTTTTCAAAAACCAACTCTTCGACCGCATGACACAAATGTCAGAAGCGGGAGAGGTGCCTATGGAGCAAATCGGTACGGCACTGCTTGGCTCGGAAAAGTATCAGTGGGTTCTACCGTTTGAGTTTATCTCAATCTTCCTGCTGGCATGTATAATTGGTGGTATAATGATAGCAAGAAAGGAGGAGAAGAAATGATACCCGTTTATTGTTATTTCGTATTAAGTGCAATGTTGTTCTTCATCGGAGTCTTCGGATTTGTGACCCGTCGCAATCTGGTGGCCATGCTCATCTCCGTTGAGCTTGTGTTGAATGCGGTCGACATGAATTTTGCCGTTTTCAATCGTCTGCTTTTCCCCGGACAGATGGAGGGTTTCTTCTTTACGCTCTTTTCCATCGGAGTGAGTGCGGCAGAGACGGCCGTTGCCATTGCTATTATTATTAATGTTTACCGCAATTTCCATAGTGATCAGGTGAACAGTATTGAAAATATGAAGTGGTAATTCCTAAATCAGAATCTAAAGTCAAATAAGAATTATGTACGAATATTCATTTTTGATACTTCTTCTGCCTGCATTCTCGTTCCTTTTGCTTGGACTTGCGGGCATGAAAATGTCACATAAGACGGCTGGAATCATCGGCACGACCTCTTTGGGGCTTGTGACGGTGCTCAGCTACCTGACGGCTATCAGCTATTTCTCAGCTGACCGTCTGGCCGATGGTACGTTTGCAACCATTGTTCCCTACAACTTTACATGGTTGCCTCTCGGACGTTTACATTTTGACATGGGCATCTTGCTCGACCCGATTTCGGTGATGATGCTTGTCGTCATTTCCACCGTATCGTTCATGGTACACATCTATTCGTTCGGCTATATGCATGGCGAAAAGGGATTCCAGCGCTACTATGCGTTCCTCTCTCTGTTTACCATGTCGATGCTCGGACTGGTTGTCGCCACAAACATCTTCCAGATGTATCTTTTCTGGGAGCTTGTGGGAGTGAGCTCATATCTGCTCATCGGCTTCTATTATCCGCTTCATGCGGCGGTAGCGGCATCGAAGAAAGCATTTATCGTGACTCGTTTTGCCGACATGTTCTTCCTCATCGGTATTCTCATCTTCGGCTATTACACCCAGTCGTTCAGCTTCTCTTTTGCCGGCGACGTGGTGATGGGGCAGGGCACAACACCCTTTATTCCCGTTGATGCGGTAAAGGCGATGACGGCGGCAGGGTTCATCTTGCCTACGGCACTCACCTTGATGTTTATTGGCGGTGCCGGTAAGAGTGCGATGTTCCCCTTGCACATCTGGCTTCCCGACGCCATGGAAGGTCCTACGCCCGTCTCGGCGCTTATCCATGCCGCGACGATGGTTGTGGCAGGTGTGTTCCAGGTTGCCCGTATGTTCCCCTTGTGGATTGAGTATGCTCCTCAGGCCATGTCGATTATTGTCTGGGTGGGCGTGTTTACCGCATTCTATGCGGCGGCCGTAGCTTGTGCGCAAAGCGATATTAAACGCGTGTTGGCCTTCTCAACCATCTCGCAGATAGCTTTCATGATGGTGGCGTTAGGCGTTTGTCTGCCCGGACATGAGGCCATGCTCGACAATCATACTCAACTGGGCTATATGGCCGGTATGTTCCACCTGTTCACACACGCCATGTTCAAGGCTTGCTTGTTCTTGGGAGCAGGTTGCATCATTCATGCCGTACACTCCAACGAAATGTCGATGATGGGCGGTTTGCGTAAATACATGCCCATCACGCACATCACGTTCCTCATTTCGTGTCTGGCCATTGCCGGTATTCCTCCGTTCTCGGGCTTTTTCTCGAAGGACGAGATACTGACGGCTTGCATGCAATATAGCCCTGTCGTAGGTTGGATTATGACGGGTGTGGCCGCCATGACCGCATTCTACATGTTCCGCCTTTACTATGGCATCTTCTGGGGAACGGAGAACAAAGAGGCCCATGCCCATCACACACCGCACGAGGCCCCTTGGACCATGACCTTCCCGCTCATTTTCCTTGCGGCCGTCACTTGCGTTTGCGGTTGGCTTCCCGTTAATGGTCATTGGATGGGATTTGGTCAGCTGGTATCGGCCAGCGGCCAGCCTTATGCTATTCATCTCGATACAAATGTCGCCGTTACAAGTGTTGTGATTGCCGTGTTGAGCATTCTGCTTGCCACGTTCATCTACAAAGGCGAGCGTCAGCCTATTGCCGACAAGCTCTATAAAACCTTCCCGCGTTTGCATCGTGCGGCCTACAAGCGTTTCTATCAAGACGAGATATGGCAGTTCGTCACCCACAAAATCATCTTCCGTTGTGTGTCGCGCCCGATAGCGTGGTTCGACCGTCGTGTGATTGACGGAACGTTCAACTTCATGGCGTGGGGAACGAATGAGGCCGGCGAGTCAATCCGTCCGTGGCAGAGTGGCGACGTTCGCCAGTATGCCGTATGGTTCCTCACGGGAACGGTAGCATTAACATTAATCTTATTAAGCATCTGAAAGCTATGAACATATTAAGTCTATTTGTATTGATTCCCGTTCTGATGTTGCTCGGCCTTTGGTTGTCGCGCAACTTGAATCAGGTACGTGGTGTGATGGTTGCCGGCTCCTCGTGTCTGCTGGCCCTTTCAATATGGCTGACCGTCTATTTCGTGCAACAACGTTCGGCGGGCAACACCAGCGAGATGTTGCTCACCTATAGCATACCCTGGTTTAAGCCGTTGAACATTGCCTATGCCATCGGTGTCGACGGAATCTCCGTTGTGATGCTATTGCTTTCGAGCATTATCGTATTCACCGGAACGTTTGCCTCGTGGCAGTTGAAACCGCTCACAAAGGAGTATTTCCTTTGGTTCACCCTGCTTTCGACAGGTGTGTTCGGGTTCTTTATCTCCGTTGACCTGTTCACCATGTTCATGTTCTACGAGGTAGCCTTGATTCCGATGTATCTGCTCATCGGCGTGTGGGGTAGTGGAGCCAAGGAGTATTCGGCCATGAAGCTCACGCTGATGCTCATGGGAGGTTCGGCCTTGCTCATTCTCGGCATTCTCGGCATCTATTATTTCAGTGGAGCCCAGACCATGAATGTGAACGAGATAGCCGCCTTGCACAATATTCCCGTGAACATTCAGAAGATATTCTTCCCGTTCATCTTTATCGGATTCGGTGTGCTTGGTGCGATGTTCCCGTTCCACACATGGAGCCCCGACGGTCATGCAAGCGCGCCTACGGCCGTGTCGATGCTACACGCCGGTGTGCTGATGAAGCTCGGAGGTTATGGCTGCTTCCGCGTGGCCATGTATCTGTTGCCCGATGCCGCCCGCGAACTGGCGTGGATATTCCTCATCCTCACCACCATCTCGGTGGTCTACGGTGCGCTCTCGGCTTGTGTGCAGACCGACCTGAAGTATATCAATGCCTACTCGTCGGTGAGCCATTGCGGTCTGGTGCTCTTCGCACTGCTCATGATGACGCAGAATGCGGCCTCGGGTGCCATCCTTCAGATGCTTTCACATGGTTTGATGACGGCCCTCTTCTTTGCGCTCATCGGTATGATTTACGGTCGTACTCACACGCGCGACGTTCGTCGGCTTGGCGGATTGATGAAGATTATGCCCTTCCTTGCCGTGGGCTATCTTGTAGCCGGTCTGGCCAACTTAGGTCTTCCCGGATTCTCGGGCTTCACGGCCGAGATGACGATATTTGTGGGTTCGTTTGAGAATGCCGACACGTTCCGTCGCGTCTGCACCATCATTGCCTGTACCTCAATCGTCGTCACGGCGGTCTATATACTTCGCGTAGCCGGGAAGATTCTTATGGGTAAGGTTGCCGACCCGCACTACGAGACACTGACCGACGCCACGTGGGATGAGCGCGTTGCCGTAGCCTGTCTCATCTTCTGCGTAGCAGGACTGGGCCTCACGCCGTTCTTCTTTAAACCCATTATCGACAATGGTGTGCTGCCTATACTCGGCAATATCATGTAAGGTCGCTTAAAGAAATCGTAAATTGTAAATCGTAAAATAGTAAATTAGATGAATTACAGTCAATTTTTAAATATGATACCAGAGGCAACGTTGGTTGCCATATTGGTAATACTTTTTGTGGCCGACTTTGCGCTTAGCAACAGCACAAAGAAGCATCCCGTCATGCGTTGCCTCACCCACACGCTGCTCCTGCTACAGCTTGTGCCTTGCCTGATGGCTGCGCCTGCCGAGGCTTTTGGCGGCATCTATGTGGCCACGGCGGCAGCCAACGTGATGAAGGTCATCCTCACGGCAGGAACGCTCATCGTGTGCATCATGGCTCAGCCCTGGCTCGAGAACCATGAGGTGAGCCGCCGCTACGAAGGCGAGTTCTACATGCTCGTCGTCTGCACCCTGCTGGGTATGTACATGATGATGTCGAGCGGACATTTCCTCATGTTCTTCCTCGGACTCGAGATGGCCAGCGTGCCCATGGCCTGCCTTGTCGCCATGGACAAGTGGAAGCAGAACTCGGCCGAGGCGGGTGCCAAATACATACTCACGGCAACCTTCTCGAGCGGCGTCATGCTCTATGGCATTTCCCTGCTCTATGCGGCTTGCGGCACACTCTACTTCGATGATGTCGCCACGGCGCTCACTTCCCTTCCCTTCAGGGAGGGGTTAGGGGTAGGCTTCCTCATCGTCGGCTTGGTGTTCTTCTTCAGCGGACTGGGCTTCAAGCTCTCACTCGTGCCGTTCCACTTCTGGACAGCCGACACCTATCAGGGCGCCCCGACCACCGTCACCGGCTATCTGTCGGTCGTGTCGAAGGGAGCAGCCGCCTTCGCCCTCTGCACCATCCTCATGAAGGTGTTTGCACCGATGGTCGCCTATTGGGAGATGCTGCTCTACATCGTCATCGTGCTTTCCATCACCGTGGCCAACCTCTTCGCCATCCGTCAGCGCGAGCTCAAGCGTTTCATGGCGTTCTCGTCCATCTCGCAAGCCGGCTACATCATGCTTGCCGTTGTAGGCAACTCCGTCGCCGGAGTCACCTCACTCATGTACTACACGCTGGTCTATGTCGTGGCCAACCTGGCCGTCTTTGCCGTCATCAACATCGTTGAGCAACGCAATGGCGGAACGACCGACATGGACGACTATGCCGGATTCTATCAGACCAATCCGCGGCTCTCGTTCCTCATGACGCTGGCTCTGTTCTCCCTGGCCGGCATCCCGCCGTTCGCAGGTATGTTCTCGAAGTTCTTTGTCTTCATGGCAGCAGCAGGCGAAGGCTCGAAATGGGCCTATGCCGTGGTCTTCATCGCATTGGTCAACACCGTCGTGTCGCTCTACTACTACCTGCTCATCGTCAAAGAGATGTACATCAAGAAGACCGAGACACCGCTCCCAACCTTCCGTAGCGACAATGCCACAAAACTCGCGTTGGCGCTCAGCACGGCAGGTGTCGTCCTGTTCGGAGTCTGCTCGTGCATCTACGAGTGGCTCGCAGGTGCCGTAGGGTAATATATAGAAGAAAAACAATATAGGAAATATAAGTTCGGATAATAAGATTGCGTCTGCATATTCATATATGCAGACGCAACTATTTTGTAAACGACGCTACTTTTTATTATTGCTGTCCGCTAAAAGTGAAATGCGCAAAAATTATCTTCCGCAATGCCTTTAAATAGGCGTTGCGGTTTTATTTTCAGAAAAGTAAGCCCCC
>CACYRB010000013.1 GCA_902776685.1 uncultured Prevotellaceae bacterium | reverse complement strand
CATACTTGTACATTTGTTTGTGGTTATTCAAATATACAAAATGTTCAGCGGTTTTCTTCATTTTCTTGTCAATATATCACTCGAAATGTCGGATGAACCCTTTTTTGATTATATCTTTCCTCATATTCTTTGTGTCATGTGGAAACGAAAAGAAGTTTGACAAGAATCTTCAAGCAGCATACTTGGCAATGGGTAAAACAACGATGGCCAGCCAAATAGTATGCAGTCAAACTTCAAGCTCATGGAGAAAAGCTATTTATGACCATGAAACTCCAAGTGGAAAGTATTGTAGTGATTTCAATGTTGCACTAAAAGAGTTATTTGAGAAATATAAAGAAGTAGGCTTACTCGATTCCATTTCAAAATATAAAAAAGAAATGGAAGACGCTACATCTAAATTGAATAATCCGCCTAATAGTCGTAAGGATTGTTATAACGACTTTATTGCGATTATTGGCGAAGTAAGCTCTTTTTCTAGAATGGCGACAGATCCTACTGGGAGTCTACAATCATTTAATAACAGTGTGCACGAAACATCAGAAAATATTTCTAAAAAAATCGACCAATTCAATATCAAGTATTCTGAGTTTTTAAAGAAAGATGAATAATTTTAGGCAACAATATAGTAGTTGACTTCTTTGAGCACTGAAGGTGCGACAGAATACAGGCAGGGGTGGAGCGCAGCGGAACCCTTGTATATGAGGAATTCATAATATTAAGCCCCGAAGGTGGCGGCAGAATGAGAAATTGTTCTGTCACCCCTTCGGGGTTTACTCTTTGGTAATACCATTTGCAGGGGTTTCGTTCGCTTTACTCACTCCACCCCTGCCTGTATTCTGTCGCCCCGTCGGGGCTTACAAAACAATAAACAACGGCAGTATGTTAGACAGAGACAATGCGAAGGTAGGACAAGCAGGCTTACAAGGCAATAAACAACGGCAGTATGATGGGCTGGCGGCGTGGCTTGGCTGGGTGAAATGTTAAAATCAGGGGGATTTGGGCGGGGAATTTTAACGTCTGTAATCGCCCGAAAAGGTCGCGGTGGAGCCGTTGCCCACAAGCATCAAAACAGACGATTCTGGCGGACGGTTTGTAAATCGCTGACTGTCAATGCGTTTTATCACTTTTCACTCATCACTTTTCACTTATCACTTCTGAAAGATATATGTTTCGGCTACGAGAGATATATGTTTCGGGGTGCGAAAGACGGTCTTTCGCACCCTGAAAGACGGTCTTTTGGGAGGTGAAAGCTTATCTTTCGGAAGTGAAAGATGCAGGAAAGGGGGTGAAAGGGTTGTTTTTTGCCCGACGAAGGGTTTTTCACAATCGTTAAACGGTCGGTTCGGTTTTAACAATTACAGCGACAAAACATATATGTTTCACCGCTGTAATTAAGATTCATTAACACGAGCAGGGTTCAAACGAGCCGCGCAGGGGGTTGGTCTGTAGCTATTCC
Organism: uncultured Prevotellaceae bacterium; assembly: GCA_902776685.1. Classification (GTDB taxonomy): domain Bacteria; phylum Bacteroidota; class Bacteroidia; order Bacteroidales; family Bacteroidaceae; genus Prevotella. Next base: position 38,898 of record CACYRB010000013.1, on the reverse strand, counting down.
TTCTTGCTGATGCGCTTGGTGAGGCCGATGGCTCCGGTGGGACAGACGAGTCGGCAGAGGTGGCAGCCCACGCACTTGGTGCCGACGATGTGGGGCTGGCGGGTGTCGGTGTCGAAGCTGATGGCCTGATGGCCTCCGTCCATGCAAGAGGTGTAGCAGCGGCCACAGCCGATGCACACCTCACGGTCGATTTTGGGGAACACGACGGTCGTGCGGTCGAGGTGAGAAGGCCGCACAAAGTTGGGCAGCTGCTCGCCGACGAGCTCGTCGAGGTCGTCGATGCCGCGCTCGGCCATGTGATGTTGCAGGCCCAGCACGAGGTCGTCGATGATGCGGTAGCCATATTCCATCACGGCCGTACACACCTGCACGTTGCGGCAGCCCAGCTGGATGAACTCCAGTGCGTCGCTCCACGTCTCGATGCCGCCGATGCCGCTGAACTCTACATTCTTCATAATCTTGTTCGACGCCATCTCGTAGATATAGCGCAGGGCGATGGGCTTGACGGCCCGCCCGCTGTAGCCCGAGACGGTCAGCTTGTCGCTCACCGCCGAGAGCGGCGACATGGTGACGCTCTTGATGGTGTTGATGGCCGAGATGGCATCAACGCCGGCAAAGTAGGCCCCCATGGCGGGCTCGTTGATTTTAGTGATGTTTGGCGTCATCTTGGCAATGACCGGAATCTTGACAGTGCGCTTCACGTATGCCGTGTAGAACGTGACCAGCTCGGCGTTTTGTCCTACGTCGCTGCCCATGCCCGCCAGTCGCATCTGCGGACACGAGAAGTTCAGTTCCACGGCATCCACGCCAGCCTGTTCGGCCATCTTCGCCAGCTCAATCCATTCCTCCTCGGTCTGGCCCATGATAGAGGCCACGACAATCTTTGTGGGATAGTTCTGCTTCAGCCGATGCAGGATGTCGAAGTCCACGTCGACAGGGTTCTCCGAAAGCTGCTCCATGTTGCGGAAGCCATCGAACGACGCGCCGCGCTTCACGGCATCGAAGCGTGGCGACACCTCGTGAATGTCCTGCATGCAGATGGTCTTGTAGAACACGCCTGCCCACCCTGCCTCGAAGGCACGCGCCACCATCTCGTAGTTGGTGCAGATGGCCGACGAGGCGAGGAAGAACGGATTTTCGCAACGCAGTCCCACGAAGTCGATGGCGAGCGACGGTAGGTCTCCGTCGGGGCTGCCGTCGCCACTGCCCGCAGCCCGCACCAGCTCCTTGATTCTGACCGGTCGGTCGTAGTGGATGCAGGCAGCCTCGGCCTGCTCCAGTTCTTCGTCGCTACACTCGGCAACCCAACGGCCTGCCAGTCGCTCGTTGCCGAAGCGGATGGCACGGATGGCGCGGGCAGGGTCGCCCTTCTTGCACACTCGGCTGCATGGCGCGTCTATGCAAAGCAGACAGCGTGTAGCCTCTTCGTGAATATGCATCATGGTTTTGCTTGTTTATTTCTTTATCTGTTTGACGGGGAAAGTGAAATAGGTGTCGGGGAAAGGCTCGTCGGCCAGGGTGAAATGCCACCACTCGGTGCGCATGGGCTTGAAGCCGTGGCGCAGCATGGCGCGGCGCAGCGTCATGCGGTTGTTGAACTGCTCGGCGGTCAGGCTGTCGCTCGGCGCATAGGTCTGCGTGTCGGGATTGCCGCAGAAGTCGGGATGACTCTCGTGGCCGAACCAGTCGAACGTGCCGCCCATGTCGAGCTCCTTCTCGGTGCTCATGTCGAAGAGTGTCAGGTCGACGGTCGAGCCGCGGGTGTGGCCGCTTCGCTCGCAGATGTATTCGCGGGGGAAGAGCACGTCCTTCGGCAGGTCGGGATAGAAATAGCGCTTCATGAGTGTGTCGTTCACGTCTTTCGACCATCTCACGAAGTGGTCGACAGCCTTCTGCGGACGGTAGGCATCGTAGATTTTCAGTCGGTAGCCCTGCTGTTTCACGTCGTCGCTCACAGCTCGCAGACTGTCGGCAGCCCGTCGGGTGAGCAGTGCGGTGGGCTCTTCGTAGCCGTCGATGCGGGTACCCACAAAGTTATAGGTACCGAAATACCTGATTTCCAGAATGGCGTCGGGCACAGCATCGGTGAGGGTGACAAACTCGCTGTTGTCGTCGGTTTTTGTTTTCCGCTGCAACGCAAACACAAGACCCAGGCACAGCAGCGAAAGCGCGCAGGCACTGGTCAGAAGAATTGTTTTTCTTTTCATTTTAAATAGATATAGGCAATTCCGAATGCAAAGGTAATAAAATTTCTGAATACATCAAAAATTGACACCTTTTTTGACATAATTGAAGCAAACTGCACGTATTCGCCTGAAAATAATTACTTTTGCATCCGTCATGACAACAGCAAACGAGATTATCACTTACATGGAGTCGCTGCGCAACGAAGAGCAGCGAGAGGTGTTGATGCGGTTTTTCAAGACCGGCAAGGGCCAATACGGCGAGGGCGACGAGTTTCTGGGGCTGAGGGTTCCGCAGACGCGCGAGGTGGTTAGACTGGCCGATGCCGACATGCCGCTCGGCGAAGTGCACACCCTGATCATGAGTCGCTGGCACGAGGTGCGCCTGTGCGGACTGCTGATGCTTGTCCGCCGGTTTGAGCAGCTGACCACGAAACGGCTCGTCAACAATGCCGACGCCGCAAAAAATCGCGATGAAATCGTAGATTTTTATCTTCAGCACGCCGACCAAGCCAACAACTGGGATCTGGTAGACCTGTCGGCCCCGAAGCTGCTCGGCCACTGGCTCGTACTCAGCACGGCCGACACCGACACGAAACTGCGGCGCGTCGACGCTCTGGCACAAAGCGACAACCTGTGGCGCCAGCGCATCAGCATGGTATGCACGTGGAAGACCTCGCAGCAGGGCGACGCCTCGTGGTGTCTGCGCTATGCCGAGATGCACCTGCACCACACTCACGACCTCATGCACAAGGCCGTGGGCTGGATGTTGCGCGAGATGGGCAAACAGGTCAGCATGGACCTGCTGCGCGACTTCCTGCGGCAACATGCCCGCGAGATGCCACGCACCATGCTGCGCTATGCCATCGAGAAAATGCCGGCCGACGAACGCCGACAGTGGATGGAGCAATAGCCGCCAAAACCACCTGCCCGGCAAAAAATAGACACATAAACGGCTGTAGTTCATAATTATTTCGTACTTTTGCAGCCATAAACAAGAAAAAATATCTGAATGATGAAACGCTCTATCTTCCCCGCAGCACTGCTGTTCATGGTGCTCACATCGTTTTGCACCCATCCCGCCGGCACACCGGCGCAAGCTGCAGCCCCCGAACTCGACACGACACAGGTCACCATGCTTGTGGCTGGCGACCTGATGCAGCACATCGGACAGGTGAGCGCCGCCCAGCAGGGCGACGGCACCTACAACTACGACTACGTGTTTGAACTGGTGAAGCCCGAGGTGAGCCGGGCCGACGTGGCCATCGCCAACTTCGAGGTGACGCTCGGCGGCAAGCCCTACACGGGTTATCCCTGTTTCTCTGCACCCGACGAGTATCTCGGTGCGGCCATCGATGCCGGATTCGACATCCTGCTCACAGCCAACAACCACTGTTGCGACCGTCGCGCAAAAGGTCTGGAGCGCACCATCCAGCTCATGGACCAGGCCCGCGTGCCACATCTCGGAACCTATATGAATGCTGAAGAACGCGCCAAGAACTACCCGATGCTCTACGAGAAGAACGGCATACGCTTCGTGCTGCTCAACTTCACCTACGGCACCAACGGCATTCCCGTGCCCAAGCCGTTCGTCGTGAACTGGCAAGACACCACCGAGATTGCCCGCGACATTGCTAAGGCCAAGACCATGCAGCCCGATGTCATCATCGCCTTCCCCCACTGGGGCATCGAGTATGCGCAGCTGCCCAACGAGGAGATGCGACAGCTGACCGACTGGATGCTTGCCCGTGGTGTAGACCACGTCATCGGCGGACATCCCCACGTGCTGCAACCCTTCGAGGTGCGCGAGCAGAACGGCAAGAAGCATCTTGTGGCCTACTCGCTCGGCAACTACGTGTCGAACCAGTCGCGCCCCAACACCGACGGCGGCGGCATGGTGAAACTCGTGTTCACCAAGATAGGCGACAAGACCAGCCTCACCTCGTCGGGCTACACGCTGCACTGGGTGTCGCGGCCCGCCGTGTCGGGTAAGAAAAACTATCGCATCTACCCCATCGGCTATCCCACCGACAAGATGAATGCTCAGGAGCGAGCCCTACGCCAGAAGTTCATCAACTCGCAGCGCACACTCTTCGAAAAACATAACAAAGGCATCAAGGAATACGTGTATTAACGTATGGCAAATCTAAAATCTCTAGCCAAGGATACGGCTATCTATGGACTGTCGAGCATCGTAGGCCGATTTCTCAACTACCTGCTCGTACCACTCTACACTTACTACATGCCCAAGGCATCGGGCGACTACGGTGTGAGCACCAATGTCTATGCCTATGTGGCACTGTTGCTGGTATTGCTCACGTTTGGCATGGAGACAACGCTCTTCCGCTTCGCCAACGATGCGCCGGCCTCGGCTGCCGACGATGGGCGGCGATGGCCCGACACGGTGTTTTCCACGGCGATGGCCGTCGTGGGTGGGCTCACGGCAGTCTTCCTAATCATGGTGTTCGGCTTCATCGGCCCCATCGGGCAGCTCATCGGCTATGCCGACCACCACGAATATCTGCAGATGATGGCCGTCGTGGTGGCGATGGATGCGCTGCAAGCCATCCCGTTCAGCTTTCTCCGATTCCAGAAACGTCCCATCCGCTTCGCCTCACTGAAGTTGCTCTACATCGTGCTGAGCATCGGCCTCAACGTGGTCTACTTCGTGTGTCTGGGCAAGACGTCGGTCTACTATGTGTTTTTCATCAACCTACTCTGCACAGGCTTCATTACTCTGCTGTTCATCCCCGACCTGTTCAAGATAAAGTGGCACTTCGACGGTTCTCTGCTGCGGCGTATGCTCGGCTATTCGTGGCCCATTCTTATCCTCGGCATCGCCGGCATCCTGAACCAGGTGGCCGACAAGATTGTCTTTCCGCTGGTCTATCCCGACAAGGCTCAGACCAACGTCGAGTTGGGCATCTACGGTTCGTGCGTGAAGATTGCCATGATTATGGCCATGATCACACAGGCCTTCCGCTATGCCTACGAGCCCATCGTCTTCGCCAAGAGCAAGGACGGCGACAAAAACGAATACTATGCCGCCGCCATGAAATACTTTATCGTGTTCACGCTGCTGGCCTTCCTCTTCGTCGTGGGCTACATGCCCGTGCTGAAATACATCATCGGGGCCGACTACCGCGAAGGTCTGCGCGTGGTACCCATCGTCATGGTTGCCGAAATCATGATGGGCATCTACTTCAACCTGTCGTTCTGGTATAAGCTCATCGACAAGACCATCTACGGCGCATGGTTCTCTCTCATCGGCTGCACAGTGCTCTTCGCCGTCAACATTCTGTTCATCCCGCGCTACGGCTACATGGCCTGCGCATGGGGCGGTGTGGCCGGCTACGGCACCGCGATGGTGCTCAGCTATATTGTCGGACAGCGCAAGAACCCCATAGACTATCCCATGAAGGATATCGCCGTCTACGTCGCTTTGGCCATCCTACTCTATGCCCTCATCCTCTTAGGTAACCGCTATTTACCCGTATGGGCACAGCTCGTCTGCGCCACGCTCTGCGTCATTGTCTTCCTGGCCGTTGTCGTCAAGCGCGACCTACCCCTGTCTCACCTCCCCGTCATCGGCCGCCACTCCAGGAAAGACAAATAACCCGGAACTTCCGGAAAACCCAGAGAACAGAAATAACAACAACAAAAATAATAAAAAAGGTAAAAATGAAAAAACTCTTTCTAACATTGGTCGGTGTGCTTGCCTTGACGGGAGCCAGAGCCGACGAGGGCATGTGGACACTCTACAACCTGCCACAGGCCGTCTACAACAGAATGATGGAAGAAGGCTTCCAGATGCCATACGACGACCTGTATGGCAGCGACAACGCCATCAAGAACTGCGTGGTGAACTTCTCGGGCTATTGTACCGGCGTGGTGGTCAGCCCCGACGGACTGGTATTCACCAACCACCATTGCGGCTTCGAGGCCATCCGCTCTCACTCCACGGTTGAACACGACTATATGCTCAACGGATTCTATGCCAAGAGCTACGCCGAGGAACTGCCTAACGAGAACATGTTTGTCTCGTTCATGGTCAGTCAGGAGAAGATTACCGACCGACTGCGTGCCGACGGACTCGACACGCTCAGCCGCGACGCACAGGAACTGCTCATCGACTCGATGCAGCAGGCCATGACCGATTCTGTGAAACTGGTCGACCCCACCCTGCGCGTGAGCATCGACCCCTTCTACGAGGGCAACGACTACTATGCCACCGTCTATCAGGACTTCCGCGACCTGCGTCTCGTCTTCACCATACCCAAGTCGATGGGCAAGTATGGCGGCGAGACCGACAACTGGATGTGGCCACGACAGACCTGCGACTTCTCCGTCTTCCGCATCTATGCCGACCCCAAGACCAACGGACCCGCCGACTACTCCGAAGAGAACGTGCCCTATCATCCCAAATCGTGGGCACCCGTCTCGATGCAAGGCTATAAAGACGGCGACTTTGCCATGACCATCGGCTACCCGGGCAGCACCTCGCGCTACCTCTCAAGCTACGGCATCAAGGAGATGCGCGACGCCGAGAACGCCCCGCGGGCACAGGTGCGCGGTGTAAAGCAGGAGGTCATGCTGCGCCACATGCGGGCCGACGAAGCCGTGCGCATCAAGTACGACTCGAAGTATGCCCAGAGCTCCAACTACTGGAAAAACTCCATCGGCATGAACAAGTGTATCGACAGCATCGGCATCGTCAACCAGAAACGCGAATACGAAAACCGCATCCGCGTATGGCAAGACCAGACAGGCTTCCTCAAGGACAAGCTCGACTTCGACAAGATGGCCACCCTCTACAACCAGCATTTCGAGCTGGCTCGCTGGCAGACGCTGTTCTACGAAACCTTCTGGCGCACCAGCGAGTTCAACACCCGCGCCTTAAAGCTGTTCATCGGCACCCCGCAGCTCGAAGGCCCCGAAGACCAGCCCGAGAAGCAGTACATACAGTTCGACGACAACAGCAGCGAGTGGGACGAGGCCCTCGACAAAGACGTCATGGCCGCCCTGCTCAAGAACTATGCCGAGCAAATAGGCTCCGACAAGCTGCCCGCGTTCTACAAGACCATCGAAAAGAAATTCAAGGGCGACTACCGCAAATACGTGGACTACCTCTACAAGAAATCCGTCATCATGAAATCCGTCATCATGAAACCCGGCGCTAAAATCTACCCCTTCGCCAAGAAAGCCAAGAAAGACCCGGGACTGCAATACGGCGCCGAGCTCAGCATGATGATTATGGCCAGCTACATAGGATCCAACGAAATAGAACAGCAGATTGCCGAACAAGAGAAACACCTCTGCGCCGCCAAGCTGCGCATGGAGGAAGACATGCCCCACTACTCCGACGCCAACTTCACCATGCGACTCTCCTACGGACAGGTGGGCGGCTACGAGCTCGGCGGAAAACCATCGGGCTACTACACCGAAGCCAGCAGTCTGGTCGAGAAGATGAACCGCGCCGATGAGAACGTGGAATACTTCGCCGAGCCCATCATGCACGAGCTGATGAGCGCCACCGACTTCGGTCCCTACACCGATAAGACCACCGGTAAGATGCAGCTCTGCTTCCTCACCAACAACGACATCACCGGCGGCAACTCAGGCTCGCCCATGTTCGACGGCAAGGGCCGACTCATCGGACTCGCCTTCGACGGCAACTGGGACTCGCTGTCCAGCGACATCAACTTCGACTCGCGCCTGGCACGCTGCATCGGCGTCGACATACGCTTCGTGCTCTACATGATGGACCGCTGGGGCCACGCCGACCGCCTGCTCAAGGAAATCAACCCGCAGTAAAACTCCACACCCCCCAATACAACCATTGCGGCAGCGAAACCACCACGTTTCGCTGCCGCAATTCTTTCCATCCTACAACGCAAAACAAAAATCCCTGTCGCACAATACTTTATCTTTCGCCCCGTCCTCCCTAAGGAAAACTCTCGTCCTCCCTAAGGAAAACTCCAGTCCTCCCTAAGGAGTACTGAGGCAAAAGATGTTTTATCAGCCGCACACAGGTTTTCATCTGTCTGCCAAAGCACTCACGTCAACTGGCATAAGTCATTTATCACGAAAATCGTTTTGCCTGATGTGTTAAAGTTGAATTAAGGCAATAAAAGAACGGAAACCAGGATATTTTCCTGATTTCCGTTCTTATTATTGCGTTTGGACTTCTTGCAATATTGCGTTTTCTTGACGATTTTCGCTTAGAGATATTCAGAGAAGTCGGTGAGTCGCATGTCGCCTTTGCGGAGGAAGGTGTCGTGGAAGGCGAGGGCTGCCCGCATGTGCTGGGGCTCGTGACCCATCGGCGCGATGTGCTTCAGGTAGTCGCGCAGCAGGGGTTTGTAGTCGGGGTGGGCACAGTTCTCGATGACCTCCAGTGCACGGCGATACGGGCCTTTTCCTCTGAGGTCGGCAATGCCTTGCTCGGTGGCGATGATGTCGACGTCGTGCTCGGTAGAGTCGACGTGGCAGCACATGGGCACGATGGCCGAGATGGTGCCACCCTTAGCCGTGGAGGGCGTGGTGAAGATGGAGATGTAGCCGTTGCGCTCGTAGTCGCACGAGCCGCCGATGCCGTTCATCAGTGCCGAGCCGCAGACGTGGCTGGAGTTCTCGTTGCCGTAGAGGTCGCACTCGAGCGGTGTGTTGATGGCGATGACGCCGAGTCGGCGGATGACCTCGGGCGAGTTGGCTATCTCGCTCTGGCGAATGGTGAGGTGCTTCGAGAAATAGTCCATGTTGTCGTAGACCTTCATCAGAGCCTCGTTCGTCACGGTCATGGCTGTTGCCGAGGCGTAGCCGATGCGACCCTCGAGCATATAGTCGATGGCGGCGTCTTGAACAACCTCGCTATAGACGTTGAAGCGCGGAATGAGAGGACTGGTTCCGAGGGCCTTGAGCACGGCGTTGCCGGTGGTGCCTACACCACTCTGAATGGGCAGGAACTGCTTGGGTATGCGGCCGTGCTTCATATCGTTGGCCAGCAGGTCGGCCACGTTGTGACCTATCTTCATGATTTCCTCGTCGGGGTCCTTGAAGGCACGGGCCTCTTCGGGAATGTTGCTCTCGATGACGCCCACAATCTTGTTCGGGTCGATAGAGACGTAGTCGTTGCCGATGCGGTCGTAGGGCGAATGGATGTCCATCACCTCGCGGCCTTCCCACACCTCGCGCGGCTCCCACGTGTCGTGCAGGTAGCGCGAGTTGGGGTTGTGGAAATGGTTGTGTTCCAGAATGACGCGCTTGGCCAGACGCACGATGGTCGAGACGATGCCGCCTGCCGAGGTCAGATAGGCACGGCACTCGCCGTCACGCACTTCGTAGTCGCTCACCTCGACGACAGCCCAGTCTACTTCGCCGTAGAATCCTCGGCGCAGGCGCTCGGCCATGTGACCGAGGTGCATGTCCTCGTAGTCGACTTCGCCCAGGTTGGTGTGGGTGCGGAAATCCTTGTTGGTTGAAAACGGTGCGCGAAACTTCAGGGCCTTGGCATTGGCCATGTCACCCTCCACACTCTGACACGACGAAGCGCCGGTGAGCACGCCCACCTGAAATTCTTCGCCAGCCTCGTGAAGGCGGATGGCACGTTTAGAAAGTTCGCGGAAAATGGCTTTCGGATTGGCGTTAGGGGTGAAACCACTCAGCGCCATCATGTCGCCGTTCTTGATCATCTCTGCAGCCTCAAGGGCCGTCAAAATTCTGAATGCCATAACTAAAAAAATTTACGTCGGATTTGACTTATTTTTTCGGCTTGCAAAGATACGGGAAAAAATTGAAATAGAAAATAAAAAATCGCATTTTCATCGTGTTTGACGATAAAAATGCGACAAATCAAGGGTTTTAAATTATTCCTCCACGGGTGAGAAATCGTCTTTACCTACACCGCAAAGTGGGCATACCCAATCGTCGGGAATTTCCTCAAACGGTGTTCCGGGGGCGATTCCGCTGTCGGGGTCGCCGGCCTGCGGGTCGTAAACGTAGCCACAGACATCACAAACGTACTTTTTCATGTTCTTTCTTGTTTTACGATAATACCTTATTTATATATATACTACTTCAGATAGATTTCCAGCTTGTCAACAATCTGCTTGGGGGTGATGAGATTGAGGCAGGCATAGTCGCCGCGCTGACAGGGTTTCTTGCCATAGATGCTGCACGGGCGGCAGTCGAGGTCGGTCTGTATACAGTTGTCAGCCGTCTGTCCCCATCCGAGGAACCCTGCATAGGGATGGGTTGCTCCCCACACGCTGACCACGGGCACGCCGGCGAGCGAGGCCAGGTGCATGTTGGCTGAGTCCATCGAGAGCATCACGCTGAGCCGACTCATGAGCTGCAACTCCTCTTTCAGTCCCTTTGCAACAGTGGAAGCAAGAGTACACTGCAGATATTTTGCTGCCCACTCCGTCATGGTCTCACGCTCCTTTCCACCGCCGCCGAACAAATAAATCCTGCATCCCGGCCAGCGGGCGGTGAGGAGGTCTAAGACTTTTTCCATCTTTTCCTCCGGATAGATTTTTCCACGATGTGCTGCAAACGGAGCCACGCCGATGACCGGCGCATGCGACACATGGAATGGCGAACTGTCTATAGGATTGCCCTCTAACCCCGGTACGAGCACTTCAAGTTTTTCGTCTAACTTCACCGGGTAGCCCAATCGGGCCAGCACGTCGGCATAGTTCTCGAAGGTGGTGGGCTGCTGCACGAGCCGCTTTTTGCTTTGTGAGGTCAGACGGCGCTTACCCGAGCGGTGCTTGTTGATATGCTCCACACGGAACATGCCGAGGTTGAAACGCAGACGCAGATAGTTGGAGCGCAGGATGTTGTGGAAGTCGGCAATCGCCGTGAACTGCTTTGCCGTGAGCCGACGATAGAGCTTGTTGAGTCCCTTCACTCCCCGATACTCACCTTTGATGTCGGCCTCCATGAATCCGACATTTGGCGCCAGCCCCTCAAAGAGCGGACGCGCAAACGGCCGACTTAGGAAGGTTATGCGCAGGTGGGGATATTGCTCGGCCAATGCCTTTACTACCGGTACGGCCATAGCTACATCACCGATGGCAGAGAATCGGATGATTAGCAAATGTTCGGTCTTCATTCTCCTTTTTTATAGAGTACCGGGTTGGTGGCCGGGTCGTTGTACATCTTCATCTGGCGATACACCTTCATGTATTTTCGGCCAGCCTCGATGTCGGCCAGCAACTGGTCGATGGCAGTGGAGAGGTCAACCTGCTGCTCCTCGAGCACAGCCAACTTCTGGCGGCAACGCTCAAGGTGCTCGGACGAGGCATCGGTGCGCTCGGCCTGCTCGCGCATGTGCCAGATCTTCAGGGCAAGGATGCTCAGACGGTCGATGGCCCAAGCCGGACTCTCGGTGTTGATGGTGGCATCGGGCAACGGAGTGACCTCGCTGTAGCGTTGACGGAAATAGGTATCGATTTGCTCAACCAGGTCGGTACGGTCTTGATTGCTGCGGTCGATGCGGCGCTTCAGCACCAACGCCTCCTTCGGGTCGATGTCGGGGTCGCGGATGATGTCTTCGAAATGCCACTGAACGGTGTCAATCCAACACTTCAGGTAAAGACGGTTCTCGATGGTTCCCTCTTCATAGGGGTTGGCAATCGGCGTGTCTACGTTGTCGGTGACATGATAGTCGCGAATGGCTTGTACGAAAATGGGGTTGCTCAACTGTGTAAAAGTCATATCAATCTAAGATTTAAGTGATTTATGGTGCAAATATAATTAAAAAGAATTGAAAAACAAAAGAAAACGGGAAAAAGGAAGTAAAAGTTGCACAAACTAACAACGTTTGTGCAACAAAGGGCGTATTTTTGATGAAAATATTTGCAGGAATGAATAAAAATTTGTTCCTTTGCAGCCGGATTTTAAAAATTAGTAACATTATTAATATTTAAAAAGTTAAAATTATGTCAGAAATTGAAAGCAAAGTAGTTGCTATTATTGAAGAAAAACTTGGTGTAGATGCAGCAGAAGTAAAGCCCGAAGCAAGCTTCACAAACGACCTTGGTGCCGACTCTCTTGACACCGTAGAGCTGATTATGGAGTTTGAGAAGGAATTTGGTATCTCTATCCCCGACGACAAGGCTGAGAAGATTGCCACCGTTGGTGACGCCATTGCCTACATCGAAGAAAATTCAAAATAATTTTTTTAGGATTTAGTTGACAAGTTTACAAGTTGACGAGTTGACCTGTCGCTGTTTTTACAAAGAACAGCAGCAACTCGTCAACTCGTCAACTTGTCAACTCGTCAACTAAAAGTTTAATAATGGAATTAAAAAGAGTAGTAGTAACAGGACTTGGTGCGGTTACACCCGTGGGCAACACTCCCGAGGAGACTTGGAAGAACCTTTGCGCCGGTGTGAGCGGAGCAGGTCCTATTACACAGTTCGATACTTCAAAGTGCAAGACCCATTTCGGTTGCGAAATCAAGAACCTTGACGTAAACGAATATCTCGACCGCAAGGAAGCACGCAAGATTGACCGCTACACACAGGTGGCCATGATTGCAGCCATCCAGGCTGTCAAAGATAGCGGAATGGACTTGGAGACCGAAGACAAGAACCGCATCGGCGTTGTCTATGGCGTGGGTATCGGAGGTATCAGGACTTTCGAAGATGAGGTGGTCTACTACGGCCAGCACATCGACGACGGTCCGAAGTTCTCTCCGTTCTTCATTCCCAAGATGATTGCCGACATTGCCTCCGGCCACATCTCCATCCATTTCGGTTTCCACGGTCCTAACTTCACGACCACCTCGGCATGTGCCTCCAGCTGCAACGCACTGGCACAGGCATTCAACCTGCTGCGTCTGGGCAAAGCCAATGCCATATTAGCCGGTGGTGCCGAGAGTGCCATGTGCATGTGCGGCATTGGCGGTTTCAATGCCATGAAGGCTCTTTCCACCCGCAATGACGACCCGGCAGGTGCTTCGCGCCCGTTCAGTGCTTCGCGCGACGGATTCGTGATGGCCGAAGGTGCCGGTTGCCTCATCCTTGAGGAACTGGAGCATGCCAAGGCTCGTGGTGCAAAGATTTATGCCGAGATGGTGGGCGAAGGCGAGAGTGCCGATGCCTATCACATCACCGCATCGCACCCCGAAGGCCTCGGTGCCAAGCTCGTCATGCAGGCAGCCATCGCTGATGCCGGTCTGAAACCCGAAGATATCGACTATATCAACGTGCACGGTACATCAACACACGTGGGCGACATCTCTGAGGCCAAGGCTATTAAAGAGGTCTTCGGCGACGCAGCCTACAAGCTGAACATTTCGTCAACGAAATCGATGACCGGTCATCTGCTCGGTGCCGCCGGTGCCATCGAAGCCATGGTTTGCGTGCTGGCTTGCCGCGACGACATTGTCCCGCCAACCATCAATCATGCCGAAGGCGACGATGACCCCGACATCGACTACCGCATGAACTTCACGTTCAACAAGGCTCAGAAACGCGAGGTGCGTGCTGCCATCAGCAACACCTTCGGTTTCGGCGGCCACAACGCAAGTGTTGTTTTCAAGAAGTATGTTGAATAACAATATTATAGACAAGATAAAGCTCCCCTTCCGAAAGGAAAAGGAGCTTTATCTTTCTTTATACAAGATGATGGGGTTCTATCCACGAAAGATAGAACTCTACAAGCAAGCCCTTCTTCATCGAAGTGCCGCACAGCGCACAGCCAAGGGGAAACCCCTGAACAACGAACGTCTGGAGTTTCTCGGCGATGCCATTCTCGACGCCGCCGTGGGCGACATCGTGTTTCGTCACTTCCCCGGCAAGCGCGAGGGATTCCTGACCAACACCCGCTCAAAACTCGTGCAGCGTGAGACACTCGGCCGACTGGCCCATGAGATGGGACTCGACTCTCTCGTCCGCTCGAACGGAAAGGGCACATCGCACAACAGCTACATGGGAGGAAACGCTTTCGAGGCTCTTGTGGGTGCCATCTACCTCGACCGTGGCTACGATGCCTGCATGCGATTCATGAAGAAGCGCATCCTGGCACAGATGATCAACATCGACAAGGTGGCCTACAAGGAAGTGAACTTCAAGTCGAAGCTGCTCGAATGGAGCCAGAAGAACCGCGTGAAATTGGAGTTCCATCTTGACACCCAGAAGAAAGACGACAAAGGCAGTCCTATCTTCTGCCACACCGTCATGCTCGAAGGCATCGAAGGTTGTTCGGGCGAAGGCTACAGCAAGAAAGAGAGCCAGCAGAAGGCCGCCAAGCTCACTCTTGAACAACTCAAACGCAAACCGCAGTTCCTCGACAGCGTGTTTGCTGCCAAGTCGGACCGCACGAAGATGGAGGAAGAACCCGTGCAGATTGTGCCCGAGACGGAACAAGCCGAAGACTTCATCGTTATCAGCCATTTCGAGGCGGATACTACACCAAAGGCTGAGACCGACAACACCATCAAAGCCGAGGCCAAGAGACCGACCAAGGAAACTTCGATGCGACCGTCAGCCTATGAAGACGACGAGTTCGACCTGACCGACATCAGCATGCAGCACATGAGCCGCGAAGACATCATCGCTGCTGCAGAGCAGGCTGCATGGGAAGAAGAATAAGTGCAAGACACGCTCAAACACAAACAAATCTCGTGAATATTTGATTCAAAAGGCTGACTTTCGATTCAAATTTTCACGAGTTTTTTCTTTTCAACCCGTCATTCCTTAAAAATAGTTGGCAAAAAGCGAAAAAACAAGCATGATGCGCAAAGCATTATGAAATATTTATTACCTTTGCAACACATTTACCATTTCGCAAAAAACAATGAAAAGTTACCTCTTCCGCCTGTCGTGCATGTTTCTAATGCTGACAGCCATAAACAATGCAAGTGCCTACGATTACGAAAAGCTTGTCCGTGGCGACTATTCCACCAAAGCCGACTCGATTACGAAAGTGCTCATCGACCGCTTTATGATAAAGGCGTATGGCTACTTCAGGGAAACACCTTCCAAAGTCGGAGAGTTTATCTATTGGCAACAGGCCCATGCCATGGACGTTGTCATCTACTCCTACCTGCGCATCAAGGACGACAACCCCACGCTGGCCAACACCTATGCCACCTATATGCAACGCTGGTATCAGAATCACGCCAACAACTACCACCGCGATGAGAACGATCCCACTGGATTTTCCAACCCGTTCACCGATGATATGTGCTGGATTGGCCTTACACTGACACACATTAGCGATGCACTGGGCGATGACTCCTACATCAACACTGCCCGCCAACTCTACGACCGCTATATCATCACCCGCGGATGGACCGACAGCAACGGCTATTTCGGGCTGCCTTGGAAAAGTGATAACCGCGAACGCAACGCCTGTACCAACGGTCCGGGCTGTCTGCTCGCCACACTGCTCTACCAGAAGTATGGCAACGAGAAATACCTGCAAGACGCACTGAAAATCTACGACTTCATGGAGAACGTGCAGATGCCGCGAAATGCATCAGGAAACCTTGACTACAGTGTAGAAGATCCGCCACTCACCTATACGCAAGGTACGTTTGCCGAAGCCTGCCGCCAGCTGTTCCACATCACCGGCGAGGAAAAATATGCCATAATGGGTGCACGTGTCATGAACTATGCCTTTACCAGCGGACGCTGTACCCAAAAATCACCGCTTAACGGGAAAGATGTAAGAATCCTGCGTCACGAAGGAACCACCATGGACCAGAGTATCTTCAAGGCTGTGCTCATTCCCTACGCGGTGAACATGGCTCTTGACGACGAAATGGAAGTGTCTTCCATCATCAAGAGTTGTCGCGTCACACTGGTTACCAGTTTGCAGAACTGTGCCGACATCCTATGGGAGAACCTTGACAAGGATAAATATCCCAGAGCCATGTTCTGCAACTTCTACTGGGGCGAACTCTACACGGGAAATGCAAACGACGCCTCGATGGGAGCCATGGTCAGCGGTGCTTCACTCATGGAGGGTGTGGCACGCCTGTGCAATGCCCTGCGCAAACCCACTGGCATCAATATAATGCATAATGCTCCCTCATCCCTCATCTCTCATCCCTCATCCGTTTATGACCTGCAAGGCCGGAAGATTGCTGACAATCCCTCATCCATCATCTCTTATCCCTCATCCAAAAAAGGCATCTACATCGTGAACGGAAAGAAAATCGCGATTAAGTGAGCGCAGCGTAAAACTTGTTTTAACGCTGCCGAACATGAACGATTTATGTAAGATTGTCGTCAGATAATCAGCCCTACATATATTAAAAATAGTAAATTTTCCTGTCTTTCAAAAGGTTTTACGTAATTTTGCAGGCAAAATATAAAGACAGATGAGTTTAACCAGCATAGCCAGCCTATATTTCAAACGGCGGCAGCAACAATTGGAACGTCACCAGAACGAGGCAGAAACCCTGCAACGCGAGGTACTCGAACACCTGCTACGGCGAGCCACCGACACCGAGTATGGGCGCAACCACCTTTTCAACAACACATGCGGATACGACGACTTTGCCCGTAACGTTCCCGTCAACACCTACGAGGAGCTGAAGGAACAAATCGACCGTATGCGCCACGGCGAGCAGAACGTGTTATGGCCCGGGCGTGTGAAGTGGTATGCCAAGTCGTCGGGTACGACCAACGACAAGTCGAAGTTCATACCCGTGTCGGCAGAGGGATTGCAGCATGTGCACTATGCCGGCGGACGCGACAGCATCGCACTCTATCTGATGAATCGCCCCGACAGCCGGTTGTTCGACGGCAAGGGCCTCATCCTCGGCGGCAGCCACCAACCCAACTACGATGTTCCTAACTCGCTCGTGGGCGACCTTTCGGCCATTCTCATCGAGAACATCAACCCCATTGTCAACCTTGCCCGTGTACCCAAGAAGCAGACGGCACTGCTCAGCGACTTCGAAGTGAAGCGCGACCGCATTGCCCACGAGACACTCACGAAAAACGTGACCAACATCTCGGGTGTGCCCTCGTGGATGATGTCGGTGCTCGTTCGTGTGCTCGAGCTCTCGGGCAAGCAGACCATCGACGAGGTGTGGCCCAACCTGGAAGTGTTCTTCCACGGAGGCATCGCCTTCACACCCTACCGCCATCAGTATGAGCAGCTCATCCGCTCAGAGCGTATGCAATACATGGAGACCTACAATGCCAGCGAAGGATTCTTCGGCATTCAGAGCAACCCGAAAGACGCGGCCATGCTCCTCATGCTCGACTACGGATGTTTCTACGAGTTCATTCCCATGGAAGAACTTGGCACCGACCATCCCAACATCGTGCCCATCTGGGGCGTAGAGACAGGGAAAAACTATGCCATGCTCATCTCCACATCGTGCGGACTGTGGCGCTACATGATAGGCGACACCGTCATGTTCACCTCGAAGAATCCCTATAAGTTCATCATCACCGGACGCACCAAATATTTCATCAACGCATTCGGCGAAGAACTCATCCAAGACAATGCCGAGCGCGGACTGGCCTATGCCTGTGAGCAGACCGGCGCCGAGGTGAGCGAATACACCGCCGCTCCCGTGTTCATGAACAGCCATGCACAATGTCGCCACCAGTGGCTCATCGAGTTTGCACGCGAACCCGAAGACCTTGAAGCCTTTGCCACGCTGCTCGACCAGAAACTGCAGGAGCTGAACAGCGACTATGAGGCCAAGCGCTATCACGACATCACACTTCAGCATCTCGAAGTGGTGAAGGCACGACAGGGACTCTTCAACGACTGGCTCAAGGCTCACGGAAAGCTGGGCGGTCAGCACAAGGTGCCCCGACTCTCGAACAACCGCACACACATCGACGAACTGCTACAAATGAATAAAGCATGAAGCACGACGAATTCGCACGGAGCCCACAGGCTGACATGAAACAGAAGAAAGGCATGAAATGGTTGTTGTGCGCAACAACATTGTTCGTATTTCTTTCTTCACTCTTCATCTCCTGTGCCCGCATGGGACGCCCCGACGGAGGATGGTACGACGAGACACCACCCAGCGTTGTCAGCGCATCGCCCGAAGACGGCGGCACAAACGTGACGGCACGTAAGATTTCCATATTGTTCGATGAGTTTATCAAGGTCGACAATCCCAACGAGAAAGTCATCATCTCGCCACCACAGCTCGAACAACCCGAAATCAAGGCTTCCGGAAAGAAAATAGAGGTACAGCTCAACGACACACTCTTACCCAACACCACCTACACCATCGACTTCAGCGATGCCATTACCGACAACAACGAGAACAACCCCATGGGTAACTACACGTTCAGCTTCTCAACCGGCGATGCCATCGACACGCTGCAAGTGGCCGGCTACGTGCTTGAAGCTGAGAACCTGGAGCCAGTGAAAGGTATCCTCGTCGGACTCTACAACAACATCGAAGACTCGGTGTTCCAGACACGGCCCATGCTGCGCGTCTCGCGAACCGACTCGCGCGGACACTTTGTCATCAAGGGCGTGGCACCCGGCAGCTATCGCATCTATGCCCTGCAAGATGTTGACGGCGACTACCGCTTCTCGCAGAAAAGCGAGATGATAGGCTACACGCACAGTCTCATCTCGCCCACATGGAAAGCCGACGTGCGACGCGACACGCTTTGGCGCGACTCGCTCCACATCGACGACATCCGACAGGTGGGCTACACCCATTTCCTGCCCGACGACATCGTGCTGCGCGCCTTCACCGAGGAACAGACCGAACGCTATCTCGTCAAGACCGAACGCCAGCAGGCCAACCGCTTCACGCTCTACTTCAGCTACGGAAACGAGCAACTGCCCGAACTGCGGGGACTCAACTTCGACAGTCGCGACGCCTTCCTGCTCGAGGCCTCGGAACACCTTGACACGCTGCGTTACTGGCTACGCG
Source organism: uncultured Prevotellaceae bacterium (assembly GCA_902776685.1). GTDB lineage: Bacteria > Bacteroidota > Bacteroidia > Bacteroidales > Bacteroidaceae > Prevotella. The sequence continues at coordinate 19,830 of CACYRB010000013.1, read as the reverse complement.
ACACGGCCCTCGTCAATCAAGACACGCTCGACATTGAGATGCGCTACCTGATGACCGACACTCTCGGCAACCTTGTGCAACAGGTCGACACACAGCGCATTCTTTCGCGGCAGCCCTATGCCAAGCGTCTGAAACAACAGCAGCGCGACCTTGAACAATGGCAGAAGAACCAAGAGCGACAGAAGAAACGCGGGCTTCCCTATGAAACCGAGCGCAAGCCAGAACCCTACAATGTTGAAGTGAGGGCCGTCCCGATGATTGATCCCGACCAACGCATAGCCTTCGAGATGCCCGAACCCATGGCACACCTCGACACGACAAAGATTCATCTCTACTATCTGTCGCGGCGCGACTCGCTATGGCACAACGAACCTTTCACCCTTATAAACACTTCAACCGGCAACGGCGACCCTGGACATGCCGTCATGCACTATCGGCTCACTGCCGAGTGGGAACCCGAGACCGAGTACAGCCTTGAGCTCGATTCGGCTTACATGACCAACATCTACGGACAGGCAGCCGACAAGGTGAAACGCGGGTTTAAGGTGAAATCGCTGGGCGACTATGCCACCATTTCCATGACTCTGGGAGGCATGCAGGGCGAACACATCGTGGGGCAGCTGCTCGACCAGCAAGACAAACCCGTCAAGCAATGCATCACCGACAACGGGAAACTGACGTTCTACTATGTCGCACCGGGAACCTACTACGTCAGAGTGATTGTCGATAAGAACAGCAATGGCCGATGGGACACCGGCGAATACGCGCTCGACCGACAGGCCGACGAAGTGTATTACTACCCGCAAGCCATCGAGTGCCGCGCCAAGTGGGACTTCAGCGAGACGTGGAACCCGAAAGCCAAGCCGCTCTATCAGCAAAAACCCTCGGCCATCACACGACAGAAAGCCGACAAAGAAAAGAAGGTTCAGCAGCGAAACGCCGACCGCGCCAGAAAACTCGGCATACCCTACGAACCCGACAAAATAAAACTATAGAAAGGAAAATCTATGAACCCATCTATTTTGAAAATCGCATTTGCCATCATGCTTGCAGTCTTTACATCGTTGAAAGGCGAAGCACAATGCACTTACAAGAATACGGCTTTTCAAGGCAACGAATTTCTGACATACAATCTTTACTACAACTGGAAGTTCGTTTGGGTGAAAGCCGGAACAGCCAGCATGTCGACCGTGCAGACCGTCTATCATGGCAAGCAGGCCTACCGCGCGTCGCTCACCACCCGTGTGCTGAAGAAGGTTGAAGAAATGTTCATGCTGCGCGACACCCTGCTCAGCTACACCACCACCGACCTTGCCCCCCTCTACTTCCGCAAAGGAGCCCGCGAAGGCAAGCGCTACACCGTCGACGAGGTGTTCTATAGCTATCAGGGTGGCAAGAGCCACACCCGCCAGCAACGGCGGCACGGCGACGGCACTGTGAGCCGCGAGAGCCACACCTCGTCGACCTGTCTCTACGACATGCTGAGCATCTTCCTGCGTTCACGCTCGTTCGACACCACCGGTTGGAAGACCGGACATACCCTCAACTTCTCTATCGCCGATGGTAAAGGCATCACCCCGGCTCAGTTGCGCTACGGCGGAAAAGAAAACATCAAAGCCGACAACGGCAAGAAATACCGCTGCCTGAAACTGTCGTACTATGAGAAAGAAAAGGGAAAGATGACGGAAATCGTACGTTTCTATGTCACCGACGACCAGAACCATGTCCCCATCCGGCTCGACATGTTCCTGCGTTTCGGCTCGGCCAAAGCCTATCTTGTCAATATGAAAGGCACCCGCAATCCCATCACCTCCGTGGTGAAATAAAGATTGAAAAGTAGAGGGGTTGAACAGTTTGTCCGACCCCTCTACTTTTCTCAATAATTCATTTTTTACTTTCCGACATCAAGTTTCCATTCGCCGTCTTTGTTCATCTTGAGCTTCACATCGGTGGTATCGCTCTTCTGCTCGTAGTTTACGGCAACCTTTACGACAGCCGTGCTGTCTTTCACTTCCTCGCCCAGAACCTTAAAGTCCTTCATGGGGCCGCTCTTTTTCTCAGCCTCCTGGAACTTACTGGACAGCATGGCAGTATATGCGCTCTTGGTCTCTTCGACACTTGAGCCGTCTTTGGCCTTAATGTCCATCAGGTCTACATAGCCTTTGTAGTCCTTGTCCTTCAGACACTTCATCGATTTTTCTGCCACTGCCGACGGAGTATTGTCGGCTGCATTGCCGCCGCAGCTGGTCATTACGATGGCTGCTACGCAACACATAACAAATACAAATAATTTTTTCATACGCTTAAAAGTTTAGTAATTAAAAAATATAGATGGTTTTCACTTTCTTTGAATGATGAATATCCGACGGATAGAGCACATTGGCATGCAGCATGGGCAAGTCTACGCGGTGTCGCTTGCTGCCCACCAGAGGCATTCCGGCGCAGTTGTAGACGTAGCTGATGAGCTCGGTGCAATACATTTTCGTCGTGTCGTGGTCGTCGTAGTCGTGGTCGAACAGCGTGTGCCGCCTGTAAATCTCCAAGGCTTTGGCTGCGGCCCGCCTGGCAGCGGCTCTGTCGGCCACCCTGCACACCTCGCCGATGTCGGTCTTCAGCGACGAGAAAAAATCCTCGGGACTTTCTATCTTCACGCGGTCGGGGTCACCGTCGAAGTCGGGCTCTCCAGGAACGGCATGCACGATGACCTTCCTGCCGCCCTCTACGGCCACGATGCCCACATGCGAATACTGTCCGCCACGGTCGCCCATGAGCACAGCATGGCTGGTAAAGCCGCCCCCACGCCTGAACACGATGTCGCCCTCTTCGAGTCTGACGTTTGCAGGCATGACGCATGTCTCGCTTTTCTCGCATCCTGTCAACAGCATGATGGCGAAGCACAAGCACAGAAATATAGGGCATGTCCGGCTTTTGGGTTGTCGCATGTCAAAATCAACAAATATTATCTGACCGCAAATATAAGGATAATTTTTTAATCCAAATCATTTTTTCACAGAAAATATTTTTTTAAATCGTAATTATTTGTACGACTTGAAATTTAATTGTACCTTTGCAAAGCAATAACAAAATTTTGTTTCCATCTAAAAAACGCTTAACAGGTAATTATCGTCACATGCTGAAGAAAATTCTTATCTGCCTTGCCGCCATCGTGGTTCTTGGCTCGCTTGCCATTGTCATCCTTCGCCAGATGCATGTGGCCGATAACTTTTTTGGCAAGCTCGACGTGCCATTGCTCGGCATTGAGCCCTCCGACACGGTAGCCCCGCACCTGAGCGTTCTTCCCATGGAAATCTTTCTTGGCGAGCATCCCGACTACATGAAGGATGTTGAGGTAAGCGACGACTCCGGTCACTATCAGCTCGACATCGACTCTTCGCAGGTCGACCTGCAGCGTGCCGGCGACTACCCCGTGGTCTACACGGCTACCGACTCGCTCGGCAACCAGACCCGTCGCGAGGTGACGCTGCGCGTGGCCAACCGCAACAGCCGCGTGATCTATCTCACCTTCGACGACGGTCCGTCGAACAACACCGGCGAGGTGCTCCGCATCTTGCGCGAGGAGGGAGTGAGAGGCACCTTCTTCATCACGGCCCAGATGCCCGGCTGCTTCCACTACATCGCTCAGGCCCACCAGGAAGGTCACGCCATTGCTGCCCACAGCTACTCGCACAAATTTTCCATCTACCGCAGTTTCCAGACCTATTTCGACGACCTCGACCGCATTGAGCAGGTCATCGAGAAGTACACCGGCAGCCGCTCGCCCATCATCCGATTCCCCGGCGGTAGCAGCAACATGGCCTACTCCCATTATTCCGACATCAACTTCATGGACAGCCTGTGCCGCGAGGTACAGTACCGGGGTTACCAGTATGTAGACTGGAACCTCGACTCTCGCGACGCGTCGGGCAACAACGTTCCCGTGCAGCGTCTTGTGAGCAGTGCCTGCCGCGACATGGGAGGCGAGATTTGTCTGCTCATGCACGATACCGATGCCAAGAGGTCCACCGTGACGGCGCTGCCCACCATCATCCGTTTCTTCAAGGAGCGCGGCTACGAGTTTGGCACGCTCACCAGCACAGGCTACATCTGTCATCACAACACGGCCGGCATTCGCAGGCTGATCTTGAAGAAGAGGGCCGATAAAGCCGAGAAGGCGGCCAAGACTGCGAAAACAAAAGCTCAGGCTGCCCACCCGGGTGACAGCCTGAAGCCTTCAATCTAAGACGCTACGAGTCTTTTCGTTCTCCTATTCCAACATTCCGATTTCCTGCGCACCGACAGCACTCACGATGGCGGTGGCAATGGCGATGACGATTTTCAAAATCATGCGCCAGTCTACACGTTTCTCATTTTTCATTCTTCGCCTTTCATTCTTCATTTTTCATTCTTCACTTTTCATTCTTCATTAGGCCGCAGGCCGCTTACGGCATCACGGGGTCAGTGTTTCCGCTGTTTCCGCCAGTTCCAGAGTTACCGGCATCGTCGTCAGACTTGTCGACGTTGTAGGTGTTGAGCTCGCGCAGCTTAGTTCCGGTAAGAAACGACCGGGTGCGGGTACCGTTGTTGTCGACCTTCACCTCGGGCTGGAAGATGACGTGCAGGCGCTTCACGTTCTTCTGAGGGGTGAAGTCCTTGGCCGAGTCGGCGGGCGAGGTGTTGAGACCGATCTTGAACGATCCGAAGCGGTCGAGCTTAACGCGCATGGAGTTCTGCAGCTGAGTCTTCATGGTCTCCACGAGTTCGCTGATGACGGCCAGGATGTCGGCACGCTTCACGGTACAGTTGGCCTGCATGATGTCGGCCAGTTCGTCGATGCCCACGGTGTCGTCGTGTACGGCACGGGCATACCACTTGCCCTGATACTGCGAGTTCTTACGGTTTTCCTGATAGAGTTTGTACTTTACTGCCATAGTTGTGTTTTCCTTTCTTTAAATTTTAATTGTTTGACTACTAAGATTAATAAACGCTTGTTGTCGCCGTCTCCAGAGTGCGGGAGTGCCATTGTGTCGCGTCGGGCGACGATGAGCCGTTCAGCATTTGCCGGCACGATGTGCTGAGTGCGGAGCTCGCTGTTAGATGGTGCAACCCGTTCGGAGGTTTTGACGGTGCAAAGATACAACATTTTTCATCCGTTGTCAAGACCCTATGGGGGGAGAAATGTGGGGAGTATGTTGAAAACGTTATTTAACAAAAATAATTCCAGATTGAAATATTACTTCCACACATTGCTCTACCTTTGTCGCCGTGAAGCCTTCCGGAACCTTAGCACCAAGGGCTTCTGCGGTGATTTACTAACTCTTAATGTTTAATGTATTAAAAAATCAGTACACGACTATGAAAATGGAAAACACAACCGGCTGCCCGTTCACGGCAGCCTCGGCGGGTAGCATCACCCGCGACCAGCTCACCGAGAGCCGTCGGCAGATGGAGCAGGAGTTCTCTGTCCTGCTTCGTGCCGACACTCCGCTCCGGTGGCACGGCAGCCAAGCCGATCTGATGGAACTCATCTATCTTGTCTATGCCAATGGCAACTTCCGCGATGCCGACGGCTATCCGCTGAGCATGGCCGAGCTGACGCGCCGCACGTGCCACGTGTTCGGTCTGGCTCTGCCGCACAATCCCTACGAACTGGCTGCCCGGGCCATGCGACGCAAAGGCCAGCGCCGACAGCGCCTGCTCGACCGCTACGCCTGGCTCTACTGCGTGGCAGGCGTGAAGCATCCGCTAAGCAACATCGTGCGACGTGGCTGCACGTCAGAAAGGAGGTCGTCATGAACAATCAGATCGACCTGCGTCAACAGCTGAGCGAGCATTTCCGCCTCAGCGAGTTTGTCGATTCGGGCACTGCCCGCCAGCTGCACATCGACAACACCCCCGAGCCTATCCATGTGGAGCGGCTGCGCCAGCTCTGTCTGCACGTGCTCGAGCCCCTGCGCCGACGCTTCGGCGTCATACGCATCACCAGCGGCTACCGCTGTGAGCGGCTGAACGAGGCGGTGGGCGGCGTGAGCCGTTCGCAACACCTGTTGGGCGAGGCTGCCGACCTGCACATTGCCAACATGGAGGTGGGCCGGAAGATGTTTGAGTTCGTCCGCACCCATTGCGACTTCGATCAGTTGCTTTTCGAGCACAGGATGAAGAACGGCTGCCGCTGGCTGCACGTCAGCTATCGCAGCGACCGTGGCCCCAACCGCCACGACGCCAGAATGATGAGGGTGTAAAGGGGAAACCCCGAAGGGGTGACAGAATACAGGCAGGTGGTGGAGTGAGCGAAGCGAACGAAACCCCTGCAAATAGGTCACCAATAAATAAACCCCGAAGGGGTGGCAGAATTATCGATTGTCTATCATCAATTCTGTCACCCCCTATTTTTTTCAATCATCGAATACATATCGCTCATCATACTGTATTCCGTATGCCTCTAAAAACAACCTATATTCTTCTTGGAACGACCGTTTCCGATGATGTTCCTCTTGTCCGCGAATATAATTGACCGTTTTATCTATCAACGACGGGCTGACAGAAAAAGCACCATACCCTTCCTGCCACTCAAACGACGCATAATCATCACGTAGCTTCTTTATCCATTTGCTGCTGTCTGCCTTGATGGCGCGAATGAAATCGGCCAATGACATTGTTTTCGGCAGGGATGCAAGGATGTGTATATGGTCGGGACGCCCACCCACCGCAATGGGAAGTCCATTCACACCATTTATGACACCGCCGATATATGCAAAAATACGGGGGAGATCGTCTTCATGCATTTTTATTCCGGTTTTTTTAGTGTGAAAGATTAGGTGCACGTCGATTTTTACCAAAGAACTTGCCATAATATTATTTTGTAAATTATTCTGTCACCCCTTCGGGGTTTAAATATATTGTCACTCTATCGCAGGGGTTCCACTCACTTCGTTCACTCCACCGCCTGCCTGTGTTCTGTCAGCCCTCCGGGCTTCACTTTTCACAGTTCCCTATCCATTAAGGATGTCGGTAAATACATTATTATTTGTTCTCGTTTCGGATATGCAATTAGAAAAACTAACTGCTCCCCTCCTTTTTAGGGAGGGGCAGGGGGTGGGTCTGCTGTGTGGGTCTGTGTGGGTCTGCCAGGTCTTTTTCTCTACAAATACTGCATCAGGATGTCCCAGACGGCGATGATGTGGCAGACGGAGCCGAGGAGGACGAAGAAATGGAAGACGGTGTGCATGTAGCGGCGGTGGTGGAGCGAGTAGAAGACGGCTCCGGTGATGTAGCTGACACCCTCGGCGACAATCCACACCACGGCGGCGGTGGGCACGCAGGCCAGCAGGGGCTTGAACGCCACGAGCACCGACAGCCCCATCAGGCAGAAGCAGACGGTCTCTACGTGGCTGTGGTCTTTCAGTCGGACAAATGAGGCGATGGTGCCCGCGATGGCTGCCGCCCAGATGAAGGCGAACAGCGCCCACCCCCACGCCCCCTCGCCGCGCAGAGCGATGAGCGTGATGGGCGAATAGGACCCTGCAATGTGCCAGTAGATGGCGGCATGGTCCCACCGTCGCAGCCTCGCCTTCCAGCGCGAGCCGGCCGGCAGCGCATGATAGATGGTCGAGGCAATGTAGGAACAGAGCATGCCGAAGAGGTAGAGCGAAACGCCGACGGTGGCCCAGCTGTCGGCCTGACGCACGCACCATACGATGAACACCGTGCCGACGACGATGCCCAGCAGGATGCCCGCGGCATGGCTCCACGAGTTCCAAAGTTCTTCCTTACGACTAAAAAATTTCTTCACAACACACAAATATAAATTCTTTTGCAAAGATAATGATTTTTCCCGAATATCGGTCTGTAAGAAACGAGATTTTCACATATAATGAAAGTTCGGACCGTCATCGCGAAACATTAAATATGTATTTCCCGCAACACTAAAAAAACAAAAAACATGTTAAAACCGGCGTACTCGAAAACACCAAAAAAACGGCTTTGTCGGCTAACGGCTGACACTTTGGCCGAAAAAACGGCATTTTTCTTACAATCTCGCAACCCGCTGACGTTCAGTTCGTTAAATCACTTTTCTCTTTTCACTCTTCACTTTTCACTTCCGAAAGATATATGTTTCGCTCGCGAAAGCTAAGCTTTCACCTTCCGAAAGACCGTCTTTTGGCATGCAAAAGACCGTGTTTTGCAACCCGAAACATATATGTTTGGGAGTGAAAGGGGAGTAAAAAGGGAAGTGAAAAGGGAGTGAAAGGGAGAAAAATCGGCCGTTTTTCAGTTTTTCAGCGCTGTTTTTACAAAATTGAAATGTTAAAAACAGTTCTAGATTTTAAACTATTTTCACAATTCAGCACCTACACGAAAAAGAGAATTATGTTTTTTGCGTTATCTTTGCATAAGGTAAGCTGCATCTCGGCAATTAAGAACAAGCTCTATTGCACTCGATTTGCGTTACCTTTGCATACATAAATAAAACCATTCCTTATGGAAAGACCCTACGACTATCTCATTGTCGGCGCAGGACTCTTCGGCTGCGTCTTTGCCCACGAGGCCCGCAAGGCAGGACGCCGCTGTCTCGTCATCGACCGTCGCGAACACACCGGCGGAAACATTCGCTGCGAGGAAGTGGCGGGCATCAACGTGCACCGCTACGGCGCCCACATCTTCCACACCGCCGACCGACGCGTGTGGCAATACGTGAACAGCCTTGTCGAGTTCAACCGCTACACCAACTCGCCCGTGGCCCGATACGGCGACCGCCTCTACAACCTGCCCTTCAACATGAACACCTTTTACCAGATGTGGGGCACCCGCACACCCGACGAGGCACAGGCCAAGATAGACGAGCAGCGGAGCGAAGCCCTCGACGCCATGCACCGGGCAGGCATCAGCGAACCCCGCAACCTCGAAGAGCAGGCCCTCACCCTCATCGGCCGCGACATCTACGAACGGCTCATCAAGGGCTACACCGAAAAGCAGTGGGGACGACCCTGCACCGAGCTGCCCGCCTTCATCATCAAACGACTGCCCGTGAGGATGGTCTACGACAACAACTACTTCAACGACCCCTACCAAGGCATCCCCGTCGGCGGCTACAACCGACTCACCGACCAGCTGCTCAGCGGCATCGACGTCAGGACCGGCGTCGACTTCTTCGCCGACCGCGACCACTGGCAGCAGCAAGCCCGACGCATCGTCTTCACCGGAGCCATCGACCAGTTCTTCGACTACCGCTTCGGACGACTCGACTACCGCACCGTGCGCTTCGAGACCGAGACACTCGACACACCCAACTACCAGGGCAACGCCGTCGTCAACTACACCGAAGCCCGCGTGCCCTACACCCGCATCATCGAGCACAAGCACTTCGAAACGTTCGGCACAGCCGTCAGCCAGAACCCCCAAACCGTCATCTCGCGCGAATACCCCGCCGAATATCGCGAAGGCATGGAACCCTTCTACCCCATCAACGACGACCGCAACACACGCATCGCCGAACAATACCGCCAGCTGGCAGCCAAAACACCCGTCATCTTCGGCGGACGACTGGCCGAATATCGCTACTACGATATGGACAAGGTCATCCTCAGCGCACTCGAAAAAGCACAAGACGAACTGAAAGAATAAACGGGGAAAAAGTTAACATCATCCGCAATTTTCCCATTTTTTTATATAACAAAACATCATTTTTTTGAAAATTTTTATACACTTTTTCAAAAAAAACTTTATCTTTGCAGCACATTTATAAAACTATACCACACGCTTGCAAAGAAACTGACATCTGTTCCGACAAGTAACTGGCAATCAACAAAACACGTCGGCACAGAGACCAAGATACAGCAACAAAAATAACAATAACCTAAAAACCTACAACTAAAAAGAAAATGAAAATGAAAAGAATCTTTATGGCAGGATTGGCCCTGTTGGCCACACTTGCCGTGCAGGCACAATTCGACGCTTCGAAGAAGTACACGATTGTGAACCGCAACGATGCCAACATCTTCATGCAAGACAATGGCACAGGAGTCGTGGCTCTCGGCAGCGAGAACGCCAACTCCTACTGGCAGTTTGAGGCTACCGCCAACACCAACTGCTACTATGTGAAGAACGTCGCTACTGGCAACTACATGCAGAGCTGTTCTTCAAACGAAGTAGAAGTGCAGACTGGCACAACTCCCGTAGAGTACTACATCGAGCTGAAGACCGAAGAAGGCGACGGCATGTATGGCATGGCCTCCACCGACCAGACAACCTACAACTTCACCGCCGGAACAATCGGTGCAAACTGGAAAGCCAACGGCACCGTACAAGGCTATGCTGCCGAGGCAGGAAAAAACCACCGCTCGTTCTGGAAAATCGTGGAGTATGTTGAGCCCGAACCCGTTGAAACACTGACCTCGCCCTATCAGGGCACAACCGTGCAGGCCGGAACGGAATTCTACCTCTACAACGTAGAGAGTGGTTATTTCCTGCAAGAAAACGAGCGTAAGAACGACGACTGGAACACCCGCGGTATGCTCGACAAGTGGGGCTTCGACGTTGAACTGAAAGCCAACGGTAACGGTTGGCAAATCAACCCGAAATTCGCCCACAACGAGAGCGTGAACGGCGGAAACCAGTATCTCGACACATGGGATCCCGTGACAATCTGGACCTTTGAACCAGTCGAGGTGGACGGTGTGAGCAACGCCTATCGCATCAAGAGCGACAATCAATTCCTGCGTGCAACGGCCGCGCCCGACTTCTACATCACCCGCAACAATGCTGGGGAGAATCACACATGGCAGATTGTTTCCCGTCAGGGACGTCTCGACTACATGGCCACCGCTACGGAGACCGATCCGCGCGATGCCACATGGATGATTCGTGCCAACGATTTCGCACAAGAGGACACACGCAAAACTGCTTACTGGACTCTGGCTGGCTCAAACAATGTCGCATGGAACAGTGGCCGCTTTGACTTTGGTGTCAACTCTAAGAATGCAGTCTTCGAAACTTGGGGACTCTCCAACATGACTCTGACTCAAACTATCAACAATGTGCCCAATGGTAAATATATCCTCTCGGCACGAGCCATGTACAGTCCTACAGGACACGATGGTATCAGCGTTGAGAACCTAAATGCCTACAATAATGGAAATTTACCCAACTTCGGCTGGCTTTTCGCTAACGACGAACAAGTGAACCTTCCTTCTCTTTACTCTTGGCAAGGCACTGCTGAGCAAGCTCACTTCCACTCGAAGAACCTTGATGGTACCTTCACCATTGATGGTGTCAACCAGTTTTGCTACACTGTGGCTAACAACGACGAGGCTTTCTACGTAGAAGTACCTGTGACCGTTATCGATGGTACTTTGAAAATCGGTGTGAAGGTGGAAGGTGCTTCGGGAAAAGCATGGGTATGTGCCGACAAGTTCCGTCTGAGTTATCTCGGTCCGGTACAGGTGGATGTATCAGAGTACTTAGACGCTCTGAACAAAGCCATTGCTGATGCCGAGGCATTCAACGGCAACACCACCGACATCCTGCAGAGCAACTTCGACACCGCCCTGAGTGAGGCCATAGCAGCCCGAACCTCTACCGACCCGGATGAGCTGATAGCCAAGACCTCGGCCCTCAAGCAAGCGCTCGACGCAGCCAAGGCTATCGACGACACCAATATGGAACAGACCATCCCGCTGGCACAGGCTGAAGGCATCAACACCAGCGCAGCCGAAGACTTCGTGGTCAACGGTACCGACCCCGCTGCATACAGCAGCACCCTCGAAGCTCTGCGCAACGAGCGCCGCTTCCTCCACATGGAAACTCTCGACGCTCAGTTTGAAGGCAATGCGCCCGAAGCCGGAAAGTCATACTATTTCTACAACGTAGGTACAAAGATGTTCTTCCAGCATGGCTCATGGTGGGGCACCCACTCTGCTGTAGGTATGCCGGGTCTGCTCGTCACCCTCGAACGCAGTGGCAGCGACGACGCATTCGTCTTCCACAACCTCACGCTCACCAGCGGTGGCAAGTACACCAATCCCGACGGTTTCGTCGACACCGACGACCAGCATGTATGGAAGTTCAAACCCGTTGCAGGCAAGGAAGGTGTCTACAACATCGTACACCAGAGCGACGAGAACCGTGGTATGGCATTCAGCCCCAACACATGGCTCGACGATTCCGGATCCACACGTTTCAACACTGTCGACTGCTGGTGGGGAGACCTCAACGCCGAGGTGGCACAATGGATTCTCGTGACCAAGGAAGACCGCGACGCACTGCTCGAGAAAGCGACTGCCGACAATCCTGTCGACGCCTCTTACTACATCAAGGGCGCCAGCGCAACGAAGTGGGAGACCGACCTCTGGCAAGGCATCGGCCGCTGGGGCGACCAATTCCCCGACTTCGCCCTGGAAAACTGGAACGCAGGCAACAAGTCAAACGGCTATCAGGTGCTCACAGGCCTTAAGCCTGGCAAGTATCGTGTCACCGTACAGGGTTACTATCGCGACGGCAACTTCGAGAACCAAGTGGCCAATGCCGCAACACCCGTATCTTATGCACGCCTCTATGCTTACACTGGCGACTACAAAGAGAACTATTCTGCTGCTGCCGACGCAACAGCCGTATTGCTGCCCAACATCCTGACCGAGGTTAACAAGGCTCCAGGTCTGGGTCGTAACAGTGAGGTCGGCGAAATGCCCGACAGCCCGGGACAAGCCACAGAGTGGTTCGAGCTGGGTCTCTATGCCGGCAACCAGCTTGACATCGAGGTCGGCGAAGACGGAAAACTCGTCATCGGTGTGATGAAAGAACGCGAAAACGCTCCTGGCGGCGACTGGGTGGTTGTCGATAACTTCCGCCTCATCTGCCTCGGCACCGACCTCATGCTCGACGAGACGAAGAGCGACAACTTCGACAAGATTACGCAGACTGGTGGTGCCGTGAAGACCGTGCGCCTCGCCCGTCCGCTCGTGAAAGAAACCTGGAATACTATCTATCTGCCGTTCCCGATGACTGGCGAAGAGATTGCCGCAACCTTCGGCGAAGGCACGCAGGTGGCACAGCTGAGCAACTACGATGCTGAACAGAACAACTACTCTTTCCAGAGCGCAACCGAGATTGCTGCCGGTATTGCTTACCTCATCAAGCCGACCGCCGACGCTCCCGCAACCTATGTGCTGAAAGACAAGATTTCTGCTCCGCTCGCATACGGCGATGAATACTTCGTTGGTTCTTACGACCCGCAGGATGTTGCCGTAGGCGACAAGCTCGTAGCCGCAGGCAACAAGATTCTGGCTGTCACGACTGCCGGACAGATTAAGGGCTTCCGCGCTTACTTCCCCGCAAGCACGGGCAGCGGTGCCAAGGATGCAACGTTCACCATCGACGGCCAGTCGACCGGCATCATCGGCATCGACGGCGAAATCATCGAGACCACAGGCAACATCTACGACCTCCAGGGCCGCAAGGTCAACAAGCCGCAGCATGGTGTCTACATCATGGGCGGAAAGAAAGTGGTAGTGAAGTAATGCAAGCGAAGCTGGAAAAACTTGAATAAGAAAAAATGTTATTTTGTTAATATGTCAGATATTACGATTATGAACAAGAAAGCATATATCATTCCAAGTATGAAGTGGCTTGCACTCAACAGCGAGGGCCAGCTGCTCAACGCCACGCTGAACGGCGATGTGATTCTCGAAGACGATCCCACCACTGGTGCCGACGACCCTTGGAACCAAGGCCTCGGCAAGAAAAACCTCTGGGACGAAGAAGAGTAAAAAGTGAAAAAGTAAAAAAGTAAAAAAACGTGGTATCCTCCTCTCGGGATACCACGTTTTTGCTCGTTTTCTTTGTCCGCTCAAATATTTTGTATAATTTTGCAGAAAATTTAACTTCACTCGGCAAAATTGGAGCAAGCTCCTTTTGCGCTCGTTTGCAAAATTTTTGCAGAAAATTTAAATAAGACAGGCTGCGTCTCAACAATTTCGAGCAAGCTCGATTGTATTCGACTTGCACTGTCATTAAATAAGACAGGCTGCGTCTCAACAATTTCGAGCAAGCTCGATTGTATTCGACTTGCACTGTCATTCAACTGATGAAAGAATTTATACAAGTATTGCGCCGATTCATACCGCCATACAAGAAGTATCTTGTGCTGTCGGTCGTCTTCAACATTCTGTCGGCCATCCTCAACATCTTCTCGTTCATGTCGCTCGTGCCCATGCTCAACATCCTGTTCAAGACGGGCGACGCCGAGAGTGCTACCCAGCTGATGGCATGGGACTGGGCACACGTGGACGAGGTGGTGATGAACAACATGAACTACTACGTGAACCAGCTCATCGCCGCCACAGGTGCCACCACCACCCTGCTCATCATCGGACTGGTGCTGGCCTTCCTGACTTTCCTGAAGACAGGGGCCTACTTCTTGTCGTCGGCCACCATCATCCCCATTCGGACAGGTGTGGTGCGCGACATCCGCAACCAGCTCTACCAGAAAATCAACTCGCTCTCGCTCGGGTTCTTCTCCGAAGAGCGCAAGGGCGACATCATCGCCCGCATGAGCGGCGACGTGCAGGAGATTGAGACAAGCATCATGTCGAGCCTCGACATGCTGTTCAAGAACCCCATCCTCATCCTCGTCTACTTCGCCACGCTCGTTGTCGTGTCGTGGCAGCTCACACTGTTCACCCTCGTCTTCGTTCCCATCTTTGGATGGTTCATGGGCTTCGTAGGCCGCAAGCTGAAGCAGAAGAGCATCAAGGCACAAGCCCTCTGGAGCGACACGATGAGCCAGGTAGAGGAAACGCTCGGCGGACTGCGCATCATCAAGGCCTTCTGCGCCGAAGGGATGATGAACGAACGTTTCGACCGCATCAACTCGGCCTACCGCAACGACATTATGCGTGTGAACATCCGTCAGTCGATGGCCCACCCCATGTCGGAGTTCCTCGGCACGCTGATGATTGTCATCGTGCTGTGGTTCGGCGGCGTGCTCGTGCTGAACAACCAGAGCCTGTCGGGTCCCGTGTTCATCTACTACATGGTCATTCTCTACAGCATCATCAACCCGCTCAAAGAGTTTTCGAAGGCCGGCTACAACATTCCGAAAGGTCTCGCCTCGATGGAACGTGTCGACAAGATTCTGCAGGCCGAGGTGGCCATCAAGGAACCCGAACACCCGAAGCACATCGCATCGTTCGAACACCAGATTGAGTTCCGCAACGTGTCGTTCAAGTATGGCGAGCAGTGGGTGCTGAAAAACATCAACCTCACCATACCGAAGGGCATGACCGTGGCACTGGTCGGGCAGTCGGGCTCGGGCAAGTCTACGCTCGTCGACCTCATTCCGCGCTACTACGACGTGCAGGAGGGCGAGGTGCTCATCGATGGCATCAACGTCAAGGAACTGGGTCTGCACGACCTGCGCCAGCTCATCGGCAACGTCAATCAGGAAGCCATCCTCTTCAACGACACGTTCAAAAATAACATTGCGTTTGGCAGTCTCACCCCCAGTGAGGTTGCCATCGTCGAGGCGGCGAAGATTGCCAACGCCCACGACTTCATCATGCAGACCGAGCAGGGCTACGACACCAACATCGGCGACCGCGGCTCGCGACTGTCGGGCGGACAGCGTCAGCGTGTCTCGATAGCCCGTGCCATCCTGAAGAATCCGCCTATCCTCATCCTCGACGAAGCTACCTCGGCCCTCGACACCGAGAGCGAGCGTCTGGTGCAGGATGCACTCGAACGACTGATGAAGACGCGCACCACCGTGGCTATCGCCCACCGACTCTCGACCATCAAGAACGCCGACGAGATCTGCGTGCTCCACGAAGGCGAGATTGTGGAGCGCGGCACCCACGACGAGCTCATGGCTCGCGACGGCTACTATCACAAGCTGCACGACATGCAGGCATAGACCAAAGCCCTCAACTTTACAACGTTTCAACATGATATGACACAACTGATCGTCTTTTTCTTCCGACTGCTCTCGCGCCTGCCGCTGCGGGCACTCTACTGCATTTCCGACTTCGAATACGTAGTGCTCTACTACGTGCTGCGCTATCGGCGCGGCATCGTCAGACGCAACCTCACGACGTCGTTCCCCGAGAAGTCGCTCACGGAAATCAAGCAGATTGAACGGAAGTTCTATCGCTGGTTCTGCGACTATTTCTTCGAGGCGGTGAAGCTGCTCACCATCAGTCGCGAGGAACTGGAACGCCGTTTCACCATCACCAACAGCGACGAGATTGAGGCCTGCTTCCGCGAGGGACAGAATGCGGCTGCCATTCTCGGACACTACGGCAACTGGGAGTGGCTGTCGTGCGTGGGCATCGGTCTGCCCGAGATACGCAAGGTGGGACTCATCTACAAACCCCTGCGCAACGCAGCGTTCGACCAGGTGTTTCGCGACATCCGTTCCTGCGTGGGTGGCGTGCCCGTCCCCAAGAACGACATCCTGCGCTATCTGCTCAACTTCAAGCGCGAGGGCACCATGTCGCTCTTCGGCTACATCAGCGACCAGGGACCGAAGTGGGAGAACATCCACCTATGGCTACCGTTCCTCAACCACGACACAGGTGTGTTCACCGGTGCCGAGCGCATCATGCGCAAGATGAACGATGCCGTGTTCTACGTTGAGATGTCTCGTCCGCACCGTGGCTACTACACCTGCACCTACCACCTCATCACGAAAACTCCCAACGAGATGGAGGAGTTCGGCATCACCCGAAGGTTCTTCGAAATGCTGGAGCAGACCATCCGCCGACAGCCCGAATACTACCTCTGGAGCCACAACCGCTGGAAGCGCACCCGCGAAGAGTTCGACCGCCTCTACGAAGTGGTGAACGGAAAAGCCATAAGAAGAGTGAAAGGTTGAAAAGGTGAAAAACTGAAAACTGAAGACTGAAAATGGACATCACCATCAATCCGAAATACGAGCACTTGCAGACATTCGTCGAACAGATTCCCGAGATATTCGACGGTCAGGGCGAAGAGATTTACCACCTGCGCAACACCATCAAGGTGATGCAGGCGCCCGACGGCACGGCAGTGAACGTGAAGCGCTACCATGTGCCGCACGGCCTCAACCGCCTCGTCTACTCGCTGGGACTGCGCAAGCCGAAGGGACAACGGGCCTACGAATATCCGCAACAGCTGTTGCAGAACGGCATCGACACGCCCGAGCCCATCGCCTACATCGAGGAGCGCCATTGCGGTCTGCTGGGCTACACCTATTTCGTCAGTGTTCAGTGCGACTACGGCCACACGCTCTACGAGGTGGCCGACGCTCCCGAGGGCAGCTACGAAGAGCTCGCCGCACAGCTCGCCGCCTTTGCCGCCACGATGCACGAGAAAGGCATCATGCACAAAGACTTCACCCCCGGAAACATCCTCTTTTACTGTGACGACGACGGACAATACCACTTCTCGCTGGTCGACACCAACCGCATGCACTTCGGACCCGTCGACATGCCGACCGGACTCGACAACCTCAAACGCATGTGGGGACCCAAACACTTTTCCGAACTGCTGTTCCGCCACTATGCCGAACAGCGCCACGCCGATGCCGACCAGGCTGTTGCCGATGGTCTGGCCGATCATCAGGTTCTTCATGCTGTGCTCCTGCTTGAGTTCAACGGCGAAGTTCGGATACCACAGGATCGTGCTGGTGGCCAGGATAATACCGGCAATGAGCCAGCTGTTGGAGGCTTTCATGTGCTCAATTTCGCCTGCTGCGACCAGCCTTGCACCCTCACTGAGGCTGCCGCTGATGATGCCCTGAATTAAGGCAATGAGGGAGATCCCTAACGCGATAAGAATCAAAACGGGCCCGATCTTGCTGATGATATTGACAATGTTCTTCAGGCCAAACAGGCTGGTGACGCAGCAGAGCCCGGCAATGATCGCTGCGCCAACCCACATGGGGGCTCCATACTGCTCATTGAGAGCAGATGCCGCGCCGGAGTACATCACGATGACGCACATGTAGAGGTAGAAGATATAAAAGTAATTGATGATGGTTCCCAGCACATTCCCCAGATAGTATTTGAGAACCTGTTCTCCATTGGTGAGATTGTATTTTTCTGATGCGGAGGCAAAGCAGTAAATACCGATTGCCATCGTGGCGGCAAACGCCACGCCGGTAAGAATGGACCACCAGCCGAAGACCGAGAAGTATTGCATGACTTCCTGTCCGGTTGCAAATCCGGTACCGATGTTAAATGCCAGGATGGCGCCCATTACGGTAAAGACCGATTTCCAATTGATTTTATTTTTCATTGTATTCTCCTTGAAATGAATGATTGAATACGGTGATCTCGTTGCTGTGATATCGTTTATCTGGTGACTGCCGCTGCTCTCCGGATTGCGCGATAATCCTCCTTTCTCACGTAGTTGCGATAAAAGGTGCAGTCAGCTGCAACACTCAGCTATCCAGGGCGGCGAGCGCCTGCAGAAGATCCTCGATCAGATCGCGGCTGTCTTCCGCGCCTACCGAGATTCGGATCAGTCCCTCCGCAAGGCCCATACGGTCCAGTTCTTCTGCTGAGAAATTGTTTATGAATGCAGTTCTGGGATGCGTGAAGGTTGTGCGAATGCCGCCAAGGGTTCCAAGATAGCAAATCAGCTTCAGGCTCTCCATGAATCTGTCCACTTTCTCACGCTTATCTTCAATGCGGAAGCTCAGCATGGCCCCATATCCGTAGTCTGTGTCAAACATCCGGGACGCCAGATCATGATGCGGATGCTCGGGAAGGCTTGGATGATAGACCGCCTTCACATGAGGATCTTTAGCCAGAGCCTGAGCGATCAGGATGGCATTCTGGTTTTGAGCCCGTACACGCATACTCATGGTCTTGATTGATCGAAGCGTCATCCAGGATGTGACAGGGTCCAGGCAGCAGCCAAGCAGCAGGTATTTGGGATAGATCCGATCAATCAGCGCTCCCGAGGCCGTCAAAGAACCACCTGTGATATCACTGTGCCCCCCGAAATACTTCGTCATGCTGTGCAGAACCAGATCGGCTCCGTGCTCAAGCGGACGGTAGACAAACGGCGTGGTAAAGGTGCTGTCAACAACCGTGAGAATGTTTTTCTCTCTGGCAACTGCGGTAATTGCTTCCAGGTCTGTGACCAGAGTCAGGGGATTTGCAATGATCTCGGTATAGAACATTTTTGTATTCTTCCGTACCGCCGCTTTCACCTCTTCAAGGTTGGTAAAGTCCACAAAGCTGACTTCAATACCAAAGCCGGGGAGGATCATCTCTGCGAGCTCAATCGTCTCTCCGTAAATCGCTTTGCTCATGACGATATGATCTCCGCATTTCAGCAGCGAGAGCAGGACGGTGGAAATGGCCGCCATGCCGGAAGAACAGATCAGCGTTTTCTCGCCCTTCTCCAGAAAGGAAATCGCGGCGCCCAGTTCATCCCGGTTCGGGTTTGCGGTTCTGTTATAGTAGTATCTGCCGCCTTTATCCGCAAACATATAATCTTCTCTGTTTTCAAGAATATAGGCGCTTGCAGGATAGATGGCCGGCGATTCGGGATTCCGGATGATTCCCTGCGGAGTGGTTCCCTGGTAAAGGACTTCGGTATCAAGTTTGTAAGCCATGCATTTTTCCTCCGATAATCAAGATAATATTGACAATGGGCACAGGATCCGGATCAAAGATACGCTGTTTCTTTGATTTTCTTATCTGATGACATTCTATAAAATATAGGTAGAATAAGGTCAAGAAAAAACACAATGGTAATATGTGATAAAATTATCATCCGCTTTTTGGATATTTCCACGAAAAGAAAAGTGCCGCTCCAGGGTATGACCTGTGAGCGGCACGGATTATA
>CACYRB010000012.1 GCA_902776685.1 uncultured Prevotellaceae bacterium | reverse complement strand
CGAGGCTGAGCTTGATGGTGGCCTTGCCTATGCGGTTTTTGCTGCGATGGAAGCCAACGGGCTCGCTTTGGTCGGAGAAACCGCCGTTGATACGGCCCGTGACGTTGACCAGTGTGGAGTCGACAAAGTTGACAACCTCAGAGCGTTTGAAGTCATATTTGCTGCCGTCAAGAGGGAACGACGTGAAGCGGTGGCCGTTCATGTAGCACTCGATAAGGTGTTCGCCGATAGGAACGCTTATCTCGTATTCGCCATTGGCATCGCTGCGAACGCCCTCTTTCGATTGTACTAGGGCACCGTCGATCATGAACTGCACGGAGTCGACGGGGATGTTGGTGTTGAGATAGGTGACCTTACCACGGACGGGGAACGACGACACGTCGGTGAAGTCGTAGGCGTTCAGCGTCAGATTGCCGTTGCCGATGAAGCCGTTGCGCGACTGTGGTGAGAACTCGTGGATGCCGCGTGTGGGAAGGATGGTGTAAGTGGATCCGCTGCCCACGAACGGGATGCCTCGGATGATGTATTCACCATTCTCGTTGGTGGTGGCATATCGTGAGAGTTGCGCGTCGGTGGGTATGATGCTGGAGGGCACGATGTTGTTGCCCACTGTGGCATGACGACCATTGGGCATGTCGTTGGCATATGACGCATCGAAAACGTAGCGCTCGAGACCTTCGTCCATTGGCCAGTAGAGCATGAGGCCTTGCTCACGGCCGTTCAGCACTCGGTCGGCATGGCTTTTCAGTTCTTTCTCCGTCAGTGCATGGTTCCATACGCGGACCTCGGTGAAATGGCCTCTGAATGCCTGCTCAGCGGTGACGCCAGAGGCTCCACCAACAGAGAAGACCGACAACCCCTCTAATCTCTTGGCAGTGAGCGTCACTGCCTCGTCACGGTTCAGCTGCACACTCAGATTGTCGCCCGAACGACTGACAGACAGCAGAGAGTAAGTATTGACAGGCACTTTCAGTCCTGTGGCTTCACGTCCTTCAACATAGCTGGTCGGTGTGACGGTCATGGGGACAGAGCCTGAGCCGTTGCCCCTGTAGATATATGGGAAGTTCACCAGCACTCTCTCACCGCCATTCTGGTAGTTTTGTCCGTCAAAATACACTACGTCACCTATGGTCACGACTCCGCATGTACCGTGGTCGCCGCCGCCAATGTTGGCGTAGTTTGCGCCCATCTTGTTGACAGCGGTGATACTGGTGACCCCTGAAGATATCGTAATGTTGCCGCAGCTGCCATATCCTCCAACACCGATGGCCGACACGGACGTTCCTCCTGAGGCAGTAATGCTGCCGCCCTCGATGACGATATTGCCACAGTCCTTATTATATCCGCCGCCTATACCGGCACCATAGCCGTTGCTCTCAGCCCTGAGTGAGCCATCGCCTTTGATGGTCAAAGTCTTCCCGCTGGGGATGTAGATGCCTGGGTATTTCGAGGAGAATCCTTTCACATGATTATCACCCGACAACAGGATGGTGGCATCACCCTCGCAACTGATACCCGCCCAAGTATAATCATAGTCGTAGTAGTCATAGGGACGATTGATGGTGACATCGCGGAGCAACACAGTAGCTCCGTCGGCAATGGAAATCTTGACGTTACGGCGAAGCGTTCCCGTCAGCACATCGTTGTCGCGTGCCACGAAGTCACCGCTCACAGTGGAGAGGTCGATGGCTGGACGGGGCATCACTTTCATCAGTTCCAGCTCATAGTCGCTGCCCGTCTGCCCGCCCAACAAGAGTCGGCACCAACCGGGGATTTCGCCTATGACCGCCCCTTCAGCCATGCCCTCGTCTGGCCTGATGAACATCTGCACGGTGTAGTCTTTGTCTTCGCCGAAGACCTTGGCCACCTCAGCGCTGTCAGCGTCCCACATGATGCCTGTCGAAGCTCCTTCTACACGTTGGGAGTAGCCTCGCACGGTGTTGTCGTCGCCGGTGGCCGAGGGAAGCAGTGACAAACGGACATCTTCGACGGCTGAGCCTGTGCCGAAGGTGACGCGTCCGCTGATGACGCCGCGAGCCTGACAGAACCCCACGTCGTAGAGCGTGTTTTGAATGAGGTTGCCGCTGTAGGTTTCAATCTTGTATTCGTAGTAGTAGCCTGGCTGCACGGTGTTGTCTTCGTAGGTATATTGTTCGGCCGTGCCGTTGGTGGTGTAGATCTGCATGAAGTCGGCACCCGTGTTGACATATCGGCGCGAGATGACATAGGAAGTATTGTCCGTGCCCACCTGCTTGGCTTTCCATGACAGGCGTACAGTGGCCTCGTGAGTTCCCTTTGTGGCAGAGAAGCTCTTTACGCTCGACCCGGACAGGTATCCGGCAAAAATGGGATCGCTCTCAAACTCGTATTTTCCATTAACGAGCGACAGGACTACCTTGTATTGATAGCGTACGCTGGGATTGGGCAGAGTATTGTCGACAAACGACAAGACGGTGCCGGCTGATGGTTGGGACGTGCCGTTGACCGTTCCTAATTCGCTCCACGTGGCATTTTCGTCGGTCTTGCGCATGACCTTGAAGGTGACCGTGGCGGCATCGGTGGGTATGCGCGAGTATTCCCATGTAAGGCGTACCTCGTCGGTGATGGTGGTGTCTCGCTGCAGGTTATAGATGCTGAGGACAGGCGATGTGGTGATGACGTCGGAAACGGTGTAGGCCAATTTCTTGAGCAGGTCTTCAGTGGGATTGTTGAGCATACTGGTGTTGATGGTGCTGCCAATCCATTCCTTCGGCACGTTGACCACCATGTACTTGTAGTTTATGCCCATCTGCACGCCGTCGTCGTTGAAACTGAGCGACGAGTTGCTTGCGGCATTGTCGACGGTGCCTCGCTTGCTCCACGACCTGCCCGACTGAATGTTGCCGTTGGCATCGGTTTCTATTCTGTAAAGGTAGGGTGTGCACGTCAGATAGTTTGAGCCGACGGGCTGCGGCCACGACAGCACGACGGTATTGTCGAACTGCCTGAATTCGGTTGTTATACTGCCTGGGACGGGCACGACGGGGAAGACATCGGTCTTGTTGTAGTAGCTTGCTGTGCTCCAGAAGTCGCCCTTTGGGTCTTTCACACCTTGGCGGACAGAAACCTGCAGGTCGATGCGTTTGGGGTTGCCCACGGTCTCGGGTGTGGTGTGGGTGAAGCTCTTGGCCTGCATCTTGTCACATTCGTAGGTCTCTTTGATGGTCTCTTTGCTGCCATCCTGCTTGTAGTAGATGTAGCTGACGTTGTAGGTGCAGTAGCGTGTGCGCACGTCGTTGACCTTGCTCGGTATGTCGTCGGGCAGTTTGGGCACGCTGAACTTGATGTTGTTGGGGCTGGTGCGCTCGCAAGTGTATTGGCTGGCGTCGATGGGAGACATGCCCAGCGTGCTGCTTGTCTGGCAGCCGTAGTGCAGCACCTTTGTGTACCAGCTGTTGTTGCTGTGCTTGAAGTTGTAGTAAATCTTCCATGTGCCGCCAGCCAGTTCCGACGGGTAGTAGAAATCTATTTTGGCCGTCATGTAGTGATGGTCGCTGCCCCACTTTGTCAGCCAATAGCTGGAACTGGAGGTTCCTATCTGCTGATTGCCCATCTGCGAGTTGGTAAACCATGCCCGTGCATTGGGCTCAACCACATATGCCTTGACCTCGGCCGTCTGACTCTCGTCGTCGCCTTGATTGACATATTCCAAATACATCAGATCGATGGTCTTGATACCGTTGGTGGCATAGACGTGACCTCCCTTGGAGTAGGTGTTGCTGTAGTCGAGGTCGGCCAGGAACACTTCCAGACAGAGGTGGTCGCCAGACAGAGACGCACTGTACTTGCTCTCGTTGAGTACCCAGTCGCTTGCGTGTAGCGAGGTGGTGCTTGTCGACAGGAGCAACAGAAGTCCTAAGAACCGCCAGAAAGCGGTAGCCTTTGTTCGATATTCGTTCTGTTTCATATTTTTTAAATTTACGATTTGACGATTTACTATTCAAGTTTCGCAGGGCTTCGCATGTTAACTACTAACATGCGAAACTTATATATGCTAATCTTCCCATAATGAAGTTTCAAAGTCGGTTGCACCTTCGCCCTCAAAGTCCTCGTAGCTGCCAGTCTTGGCTTCGCCCATCGAGGCGTCAAGCTCGCCTGACCCAAGTCCGATGAACCCTTCGTCGTTGCCATATCTGTTTCCGCAGAGGAATGAAGCCGGGCTGACGGTTTCGGCCAGCGGAGAGATATAAGGACTTTTTTTCTTCATAATTCTGTTTACTGTTTTCTAATGCCCTATGACGACCTTCTTGCCGTCGATGATGTAGATTCCCTTCTTGGATGAGGGATGAGGGATGAAGGATGAAGCCCCCTCCCGACCTCCCCCCGAAGGGAAGGAGATTTTCCGGCCTTGCAGGTCGTAGTACCACGAATTTCCCGAAGGATTATTATGCATTATGCATTCTTCATTATGCATTGTATTGATGCCGGTCGGTTCGTCATCGGCCAGTGTCGACAACTTAGCCAGCCCCGCCACATCCGAACTTTTTATTTGCAGGTAGGCGCGGTTGGCCCCGAGCCTACCGCCGGAGGTGCGATAGAAAGAACCGCTGCGGAGTATCATGTTGGTGTAGACCTCGCCGCCGATAGTCTCGATTGCATTGATGGGGGTGGGGGTGGTCACGCCGACAAGTAAGTTGGTGTCGTATAACTCTTTGTCAATGTCACTGACATTGTCGGTATCTATTCTTGGAAGTTCGACATAGGGGGACGAACCTTCTACCTTATGCCGCAGCACACCTTGATTGGGCATGATGTATTGCACACGCACGATGTGAACCATCTTCTCTCCTTCGTGTTCCACAATTTCTGTAGGAATGTAAAAGAGCAGATTCGACCCGTTGTCTATGTCTTGGAAGCATGCGTTGCCACAAAAAGAGGCAATCTCAGATGTCAGCGTGAACCTCCCGTAGACGGTTGCGTTGCCAAACTGCTGAGTGCCCACCCGTGCTGCCGGCATTACCACTTTTACAGCATTCGTGTTGACGCAGATAGCCTCGGAGGTAATGACGGCATCCAGCGGAAACTCGTCGTTGTAGATGTCAATCTTCTCCAGCGTTCCCGTGTTGTCGCAGCCTTCAAGCATCTTTCCGATGTTCGCCACGGTCATGGCAGTTCCCTGAATTTCGACAACAGACAGATAGTCGTTCAGGTCGGCGAGGGCATTCTTGCCTTCGTCTAATTCAAATTCGGGATTGCCTTTGATGATGAGTTTCTCCAATTGCAGGGTGCTTCCATATAGGCTGAAGGCATAGGGACTGACCTTCACAACGCTTGACGGGATGGTGAGGCTTCCTTGGTTGTTAATCTCCGTAAGGGCAGCCTCAAAATTTATTCCGCTGACGATGGTTTCTTCTTCATCGTCGTAGGTGAAACATTCCGTCTGGGCATTGGCATTGCTGACGCCGAAGGCCAGGGTGGCGGTAAGTATCCATATGAGTATCTTTTCCATATAGTTGGGTTTACCAAATTCTAAATTTTTATATCCTCTTTGTATTGGGTGGTAGTCTTAAATGTTTTATGGATTTAAAATCTTTTAATACTGTGTGCAAAAGTACGAAAAAAAAGTAAATTACAAAAGAAAAAGTAAGAAATGTTAAACAAATGACGTTTCGCGACGCAAATTTTAACACGCGTAAGCGCACGAAAATATGTCGGTGGGATAGTTGCCTACAGGGAGAAAGATAAGCGATTCTGGCGAGTCATTTATAAAATACTCGTTATCAAGTGTTTAACGCTGCACGCCGCGTCCCTACATGCAAATGGAGTGCCCTTTGATTTGCGAAAGATATATGTTTCGGGTTGCGAAAGCTAAGCTTTCGGGTGGTGAAAGCTTAGCTTTCAGGGTGCAAAAGACGGTCTTTTGTGAGGTGAAACATATATGTTTCGCGTTTGAAGGGGAGTGAAAGGGGGGTGAAAGGTTAGTGAAGGGGGAGTTGAAGGGACGATAGAGGGGCTAAATGAAATGTTAAATCGAAAACTGCGCTTTAACATTTCGGGCAGCGAAAGATATATCGTTCGCTGCCCGAATTAAGTTTTTTTAATGTTTGCATGATTCAAAACCGAGACCGCAGACCACGGCTACCGCTTGGAGACATCGATGCGCTTGTCGGTGTTCAGACTCTTTATCAGGTCTATCTCCTTGGCATCGTAGGGGGTGTGGTTGCCGTGGTAAAGGTCGTGCTGCCACGGACCGTCGTATGTTCCGTGCTCGGGACGGCGGCCCCAGGGCAGGTGGGTCTGTGTCTTGCCGTTGACCAAGCCCCACAACATGCTGCCCACACGGTTTTCTTTGAACATGGGCATGATTTCAGTCAAGAACGACTTGCGCGTGCGGTTCATCCATTCCGTGCAGATGACGGGGCGCCCCTTAGCCGTCATGCGCTCCATCCACTTGCGGGTCACCTCCTTGTCGGCATACATGTGGAACGTAATGATGTCGGAGTTTTCGCTCAGGAATTCTTCCAACTTGGGGTTCTCCGCATAGGTGCCCGACGTGATGGGCTGAGAGGGATTAATCTCTCGGGCCCATTGGAACACCTTGCGCAACAGGGGCCAGCTGCGCTCAGAATAGCGAGAGTTGGTGGGCTCGTTGTAGAGGTCCCATGCCAGAATGCGCTTGTCGTCGCGGAAGGTCCGCATGACATCCTTCACGTAGGTCTCCAGCTTGCCGTGCTCACGCTCGTCGACAACCATGGTGTAGCCCGGCGACGGCGACCAAGCCCAGGCATACCAGCCCTCTAACGGCTCGGGTTGGCGGCCTACGACGGGGTCGGTGTTCACGCCGAATGCACAGTCGTCGAAGAAGATGGGCATGACGAGAATGCCGTGACGCTCGCAGATGTCAAGGAAACGCCCGAATGCTTTTTTGAAATATTTTGGGTTGTCGGCATATACGGCATGCTGCATGACCACGCGCACGCAGTTCATCCCGATGTCCTCCATCAGTTGCAGTTCGCTGTCGATAAGCTTGGGCGAAAAGCTTGTCTTGTCCCACATTGCCGTGTAGTTGATGGCATTGGCAGGGATGTAGTTCACACCGTTGAGCCAGGGCAGACGGTTGTACCACTCCCATGCTTTTTCTTTACTCCAAGGTTGAGCTGTTTGGGCTTTCGCCACAAGGCTTACCGAGCAGAACAATGCAAGGGCAAGCCAAAAATTCTTTAGTTTCATGGTTTGTTTTCTTTTCATTAAAATGTTTTTCTTTATTAAATCAAAGAAATAACGGATAAATACCGAAAATATTGCGCTGATTTTGAAAAAATTAATGGTTTTTAGTATGAATAGAGGGAAGGGTAGCCGGAACAATAATAAAAATGAGTGCCGATGGGCTCCTGTTTGTCTCGCACGCGTATAATATAATAATGTGTAAGGGTGTGAAAAAGCATAAAGGAGAAGAGAAAAACGCTAATATGTTTTAAAACTTTTAAGGTTTTCGAGGTAGAATTTTGTTTTTTTGCAGGAATTTAGTAATTTAGACGGCGATTTCCGACAAGGGAATCGGAAAACCTGAAATATATATTACTAATAAATAATAACTTTTTTGATATGAAAATCTATCAGACAAACGAAATCAAGAACATTGCCTTGATTGGCAGTGCGGGTAGCGGCAAGACCACTCTTGCCGAGTCAATGCTTTTCGGAAGCGGTATTATCAAGCGTCGCGGTTCGGTTGAACAGAAGAACACCGTGAGCGACTATTTCCCTGTTGAGCAGGAGTATGGCTATTCGGTATTCCCGACAGTGTTCCATGTAGAGTGGAACGGCAAGAAGCTGAACCTGATCGACTGCCCGGGATCTGACGACTTCGTGGGCGGCGCCATCACGGCACTCAACGTGACCGACCAGGCCGTCATCGTAGTTAATGGTCAGTATGGTCCCGAGGTGGGAACGATGAACGCCTTCCGCAACACAGAGAAGCTGAACAAGCCCGTCATCTTCCTCGTAAACCAGCTCGATCGCGAACACTGCGACTTCGACAGCGTGATGAACAACCTGAAAGAAGTCTACGGCTCGAAGTGCGTACAGGTGCAATATCCCATTCAGACAGGTCCTGGCTTCAACGCCATCATCGACGTGCTCATGATGAAGAAATACTCGTGGGGTCCCGAGGGCGGCATGCCCAAGGTTGAGGACATTCCCGCCGAGGAAATGGACAAGGCTCAGGAACTGCACGCTGCACTCGTTGAGGCTGCTGCCGAAAACGACGAGGCTCTGATGGAGAAGTTCTTCGAGGAAGAGGCTCTGACCGAAGACGAGATGCGCGAAGGCATACGCAAAGGCCTCATCACCCGCAGCATGTTCCCCGTCTTCTGCGTATGCGGTGGCAAGGACATGGGTGTCCGCCGACTGATGGAGTTCCTCGGCAACGTGGTTCCTTTCGTGAGCGACATGCCGAAGGTGAAGAACACAGCAGGCGAAGAGATTGCTTGCGACAGCAACGGTCCCACCTCGCTCTACTTCTTCAAGACGGGTCTTGAACCCCACATCGGTGAAGTTTCTTACTTCAAGGTGCTCAGCGGAAGCATCAAGCCCGGCGACGACCTGACCAATGCCGACCGCGGTTCGAAGGAACGCATGGGACAAATCTATGCCTGCGCAGGCGCCAACCGCGTATCGGTCGATGAACTGAAAGCCGGCGACATCGGTTGCACCGTGAAACTGAAAGACGTGAAGACGGGCAACACGCTCAACGGCAAGGACAGCGACTGGAAGTTTGACTTCATCAAATATCCTAACTCGAAATACTCCCGTGCCATCAAGTCGGTCAATGCCTCCGACATGGAGAAGATGATGGTGGCTCTGCAGAAGATGCGCCAGGAAGATCCCACGTGGGTGGTTGAACAGTCGAAGGAACTGCGCCAAACTATCGTTCACGGACAGGGCGAGTTCCACCTGCGCACGCTGAAGTGGCGTATGGAGAACAACGAGAAGATTGCCATCGAGTATAGCGAGCCGAAGATTCCTTATCGTGAGACCATCACGAAGATGGCACGCGCCGACTATCGTCACAAGAAACAGTCGGGTGGTGCCGGACAGTTCGGCGAGGTGCACCTCATCGTAGAGCCCTACACCGAGGGTATGCCCGATCCCACCATGTTCAAGTTCAATGGCCAGGAGTTCAAGATGAACATCAAGGGCAAGGAAGAAATCGACCTGGAGTGGGGTGGTAAGCTCGTGTTCATCAACTCTGTTGTCGGTGGTGCTATCGACGCCCGCTTCATGCCCGCAATCCTGAAGGGTGTCATGGAGCGCATGGAGCGCGGCCCGCTCACCGGTTCGTATGCTCGCGACGTGCGCGTCATCGTCTATGACGGTAAGATGCACCCGGTTGACTCTAACGAACTCTCGTTCATGCTCGCCGCACGTCAGGCCTTCTCGGCAGCCTTCAAAGAGGCAGGTCCGAAGATTCTTGAGCCTATCTACGACCTCGAGGTTCTCGTTCCCGCCGACTATATGGGCGACGTAATGAGCGACCTGCAAGGCCGTCGTGCCATCATCATGGGTATGGACAGCGAAGCCGGATACCAGAAGCTGTCGGCTAAGATTCCGCAGAAGGAACTGGCCAACTACAGCATCTCGCTGAGCTCGCTCACCGGCGGTCGCGCTTCGTTCACCACGACCTTTGCAAGTTACGAACTCGTGCCGAACGACATCCAGCAGGCTCTTATTGCTGCTCATGAGGCCGAGGCACAGGAGGAAGAATAAATCTTCAATAACTCTCCTTGAATATGTAGTTAAGGAGACGAACAGCAAAGAAGAAAAGCCAATAGGTGTTTGCCTATTGGCTTTCTTCATGATTATAGTTTTTCCCTTCTATCCCCTTCCATTTTCTCTCCCTTTCCCCTCCACTTCTCTTTCACTTCCCCTTTACTTTCTTCATTTGCCTATATATGCACAAAAACTCCATTTTTAGTTAAAATAGTTAAAATACAAGAAATTATTTAACTTTTAAGTGTTAATGGTTTAAGAATTTAGATATCTTTGCAAGCATGAAGAAAAGAACCATCTGGACAATAGCCATCATCATGGGCCTGTCATTCCTCGCACTGCTCTTTTTGCAGTTGCAATATATCAGGGAAATGGCCAACATGAAGAAGGAGCAGTTCGACGAATCGGTCAACCGCGCCCTCTATCAGGCGTCGCGCAACCTGGAGCTGAACGAAACGATGCGCTATCTGGAGAAAGATGTCAACGAGACAGAACGCAGAGCCTTCAGTCAAGACTCTGTCGGCACTCGATCGGGACAGCCCGACGGTACCATACAACGCTCGCACCAATACTCTGTAACGGGAAAAGACGGAACGGTTTATTCTTCGTTCGAACTGAAGACTATCACGTCGAAACCCTCGCAGATGCCCAAGGCCATGATCATGCGGAAAGACCGCAATGCCATTTCGGAAGCCAACAAGTCGATGCAGGAAATTATTCATAACCGATTTATTTACCAGAAAGCCCTGCTCAACGATGTGGTGTACTCCATTCTTTACTCGGCATCGGACAAGCCTTTGAAGGAACGCATCAATTTCAAACTGCTCGACCAAGACTTGAAAGCCGAACTGATGAACAACGGGATCAACATTGCCTACCACTTCACGGTGTCGACACAGGATGGACGCGAAGTCTATCGTTGTCCTGACTACTCGGAGGAAGGCGAAGAATATACCTATTCGCAGGTGCTCTTCCGCAACGATCCGGCCAACAAAATGGGGGTGGTGAAGATTCACTTCCCCGACATGAACTCCTACATCTTCTCCTCGGTGCGGTTCATGATTCCATCGGTGGTCTTCACGGTGGTGCTGCTCATCACCTTCCTCTTTACCATCGCCACCATCTTCCGCCAGAAGCGCTACACGGAGATAAAGAACGATTTTATCAACAACATGACGCACGAGTTGAAGACTCCTATTGCCAGCATCTCGTTGGCTGCGCAGATGCTTAACGACGACAGCGTGACGAAGAGTGAGCAGATGACTAAACACTTGAGTCACACCATCAACGACGATACGAAACGCCTGCGCATGCTCGTGGAAAAGGTGTTGCAGATGTCGATGTTCGACCGCAAATCGGTCTCGTTCAACAAGAAAGAACTGGACTTGAACGAGATGATAGAGGACATAGCCAGCTCGTTCACTCTGCGCGTAGAGCATACCGGAGGAAAAATCTACACCCAGATAGAGGCAATCGACTCGGCCATGTATGTCGATGAGATTCATTTCCAGAACGCCATCAACAATCTTCTCGACAATGCCGTGAAGTATCGTAAGCCTGAACAGCCGCTCGACATCTACATCCGAACCTGGAACACCAACGACCACCTGTGCTTCTCCATACGCGACACAGGTCTCGGCATCAAAAAGGAAAACCTGAAAAAAGTGTTCGAGAAATTTTATCGCGTACACACAGGCAACGTGCACGACGTGAAGGGATTCGGGTTGGGGCTGGCCTATGTGAAGAATATTGTAGAGTCGATGGGAGGAACCATCTCCGTCGATAGTGAATACGGAAAAGGAACGAAATTTATAATCAAATTACCAATAATTAAAAGTTGAGAACTATGGAAGAGAAATTGAAAATCTTATTGTGCGAAGACGACGAGAACCTTGGAATGTTGCTTCGCGAGTATTTACAGGCAAAAGACTATCAGGCAACACTCTGCCCCGATGGTGAAGTAGGATACAAAGAATTCCTCAAAGCCAAGTATGACATCTGCGTGCTCGACGTGATGATGCCCAAGAAAGACGGCTTCACGCTGGCACAGGAAATCCGTCAGGCAAATGCCGAGATTCCCATCATCTTCCTCACCGCAAAGGTGCTGAAGGACGATATTCTCGAAGGCTTCAAGATTGGTGCCGACGACTACATCACTAAGCCGTTCTCTATGGAAGAGCTGGTGCTTCGTATCGAGGCTATCCTGCGCCGTGTACGTGGAAAGAAAACCAAGGAAGCCACGCTCTATCACATCGGTAAGTTCACGTTCGACACCCAGAAGCAGACGCTCGTCATCGGTGACAAGCAAACCAAGCTCACCACTAAGGAGAACGAATTGCTGGCTCTGCTCTGCTCGCATGCCAATGAGATTCTGCAGCGCGACTTCGCCCTGAAGACCATCTGGATTGACGACAACTACTTTAACGCACGTTCGATGGATGTCTACATCACCAAGCTGCGTAAGCACCTGAAGGATGACCCGCAGATTGAAATCATCAACATCCATGGCAAGGGCTATAAACTCATTTCGCCTGAAACCGAGGAGTAACGCTTTATAAACAGTAAAGTAGTTAAGTAGATAAGGAGTTAAGACGATAGTCTTCTGCGCAAATTACAATAGCAGAACTGTTGTCTTAACTCCTTAACTATTACTTCCTTATCCCTATAAACGGGAGGTTACTCTTTTCTTGTACCTTCCTTTTTTAGCAACACCACGTAGCCGACAATGCCGCCGGTGACCATGAGCCAGCCGAGCAGAAGCAACAGGTTGAATTGTGTCAGGTTGAAAACATAGCACAAAAACAATTCAACAACTCCTGCATAAACCAACGGGAGACCTAAAAAACGTTTATATTTTGATAATTTTCTCATTTACAGGGGCAAAAGTACAAAAAATATTTGGTCACGTCAAAAAAATGTGGTAATTTTGCACCGCATTTTTTGAAAGTGCATCTTTTATTTATCATTTTATTAATTTTTTAAACAGTATGAATCAATACGAAACCGTTTTCATTTTGACTCCCGTTTTGTCTGATGATCAGGCAAAGGAAACGGTCGCTAAATTCAAGAAAATCCTCACCGACAATGGTGCAGAGATTCTGAACGAAGAGGCCTGGGGACTGAAGAAGCTGGCTTACCAGATTGACAAGAAGACTTCGGGTTTCTACAACCTGATTGAGTTCAAGGCTGAGCCAACTATCGTTGAAACTCTCGAAACCGGCTACCGCCGCGACGAGAAAGTTATCCGTTACATCACCGTTAAACTCGACAAGTATGCTGCCGCTTACGCAGAGAAGCGTCGCAACAAGCTTGCTAAAAAAGAGGAGGCTTAAACCATGGCAGAACAATCAGAAATCCGTTATCTGAACGCTCCTTCTATCGACACGAAGAAGAAGAAGTATTGCCGTTTCAAGAAGAGTGGCATCAAGTATATCGACTATAAGGATCCCGAGTTCCTCAAGAAGTTCCTGAACGAGCAGGGAAAGATTCTTCCCCGTCGCATCACTGGAACCAGCTTGAAGTATCAGCGCCGTGTGGCACAGGCTGTAAAGCGTGCACGCCAGATTGCCCTGCTTCCTTACGTAACCGATTTGATGAAATAATTAATAGGAGGAAACAGCATGGAATTAATATTGAAAGAAGATATTATCGGCTTGGGTTACAAGAACGATATCGTGAACGTGAAGAGCGGCTATGGCCGTAATTATCTCATCCCTCAGGGTAAGGCTGTCATCGCATCACCTGCTGCAAAGAAGGTGCTTGCTGAGAATATGCGCCAGCAGGCTCACAAGCTCGCTGCCCAGAAAGCTGCTGCCGAGGATAAGGCTAAGGCATTCGAGGGTGTTGCTCTCGAGATTCCTGCAAAGGTCAGCGTTACCGGTCAGCTCTACGGTTCTGTAGGTGCTGCTCAGGTTGTTGCTGCTTTGGCTGAAAAGGGTATCGAAGTTGACCGTAAAATCGTTACCATGCGTGACGCTAAGCGTGTCGGCGAATACGAGGCTGTTGTTCACTTCCACAAGGAGGTAGAAGTACGTGTTCCGGTTGCAGTTGTTGCCGAGAATGCAGAAGAGCTTGCTGCTGAGAAGGCTGCTGCCAAGAAGGCTGCTGCCGTTGAGGAAGAGGCTCCTGAAGCAGTTGAGGAAGCTCCCGTTGAGGAACCCGCTGCTGAGGCTACCATCGAAGAGGAAGTTGAAGAGTTCCTCGAGGCAAAGGCTGAAGAAACTGAAGCCGCTGAATAAGAATTTTTTTAGCACTGTAAAACAGCGTAACGATAGAAATCCTGCTCACCGAAAGGTAGGCAGGATTTCTTCTTTTTGTCTGATTTCTAAACGACAAAACTTGTTAAGTCGTCTTGAAGTTCTTTGATTATAGCCGCATGGCGATTTGATAGAAGGCAGCCGACACAACCCAGGCGAGTGCCGTGGTGTAGAATGCCGTGAAGAGTGCCCATCGCCACGACCCCGTCTCGCCCTTGATGGCTGCGATGGTGGCAATGCAGGGGAAGTAGAGCAGCACGAAGAGCAGAAAGGCATAGGCGGTGACAGGTGTGAGGTGCTGTGCGATGGGGGAGAGTTGTTCGCCGTCAGCGTTTTCCACATCCTCAATGTTGTAGAGCACACCCATTGTAGAAGCCACAATCTCCTTAGCGCCCACACCGCTCAATATGGCCACGTCGAGTTTCCAATCGAAGCCCTGCGGACGGAAAGCAGGCTCGATGGCTTTGCCGATGTGCCCGATGTAGCTTTGTTCTTGCTGTTCTTGCTTGCTGAGGCTACTGTTATGAGGGAAGTAGCCCAACGCCCACACGATGATGCTGGCCACAAGAATGATACCACCCATCTTCTTCAAGTATTGCTTACCTTTCTCCCACGTGTGTCGCAACATGGCTTTCCATGTCGGCAGGCGGTAGGGCGGCAGCTCCATCACGAACGGTGTGTCTTCGCCTTTGAACACCACTTTAGAGAACAACCGGCTCATGAGTACGGCTGTGATGATGCCTACCACATAGAGTGAAATCATCACCGACGACTGATAGCGGGGCGCAAACACGGTTCCGATAATCATGATGTAGATGGGCAGTCGCGCCGAACAGCTCATGAAGGGCAGGATGAGCATGGTGATGAGCCTCGACCGACGGCTCTCGATGGTTCGTGTAGCCATCACGGCAGGCACGTTACAGCCGAAACCCATGATGAGCGGGATGAACGACTTGCCGTGCAGTCCCATGCGGTGCATGACCTTGTCCATGATGAAGGCCGCACGTGCCATGTAGCCCGAGTCTTCCATGAACGAGATGAAGCCGTAGAGAATGAGAATCTGCGGCAGGAAGACGATGACGGCTCCCACACCTCCGATAACACCGTCGATGAGCATGTCTTTCAACGGTCCTTCGGGCATCAGCGTATTCAGCCAGTCGCCCAGACATCCCACACCGGCGTCAATCCAGTCCATCGGGTATTGTCCGAGCGAGAACGTGGTCTCAAACATCAGCCACATCATGGCAATGAAGAGCGGGATGCCCACATATCGGTTGGTCAGTATGTTGTCGATGATGTGTGTGGCTTGATACACGTCTTTCTTCGTGCCCGTATAGTAGCCGGCCTCTTGCAAGGCACCGTGTATGAAACCATATTTAGCATCCATGATGGCGGTTTCGCTGTCTTGGTTAAGGTGCTGGCGGATGTCTTCGGCTGCCTTGTCGCGCAGGCGAAGAATCTGAGCACTGTCGGGAATCTTCTTGATGTCGTTCTCAACCTTCTTGTCGTTTTCGAGAAGCTTGATGGCAATGTATCGGGTAGAAAACCTGCGACTGATGCGTTTCGTTTGCTTCAAAGCATTCTGCACGGTCTCGATACCCGCTTCTATGTAGTTGCCGTGGTTGATGTGTAGGTGTCGGGCGGTAGGTTCCGTACCTTCGGCAACGGCGGCAACGGTACGGAAAAGCTGTTCCACACCTCGACCGGTGGTAAAGACCGTAGGCACCATCGGCACACCGAACAGGGTGCTCAGCTGCTTTAAGTCGATGTTGTCGCCTCGGCTTTCGGTTTCGTCGAACATGTTGAGGGCACAAACCATCGGGATGTCCATGTCGATGAGTTGTGTGGTCAGGTAGAGGTTGCGCTCAAGGTTGCTTGCGTCAATGACGTTGATGACCACGTCGGGTGTGTTCTCCACCACCTGCTTTCTCACATACAGTTCTTCGGGCGAGTAGGCCGAGAGCGAATAGGTGCCGGGCAGGTCGATGAGGTTGAAGTCGTAGCCTTCGAAGGAGGCGTGACCCTCTTTGGCGTCAACGGTCACACCGCTATAGTTGCCCACACGCTCGTGGGCGCCGCTGGCAAAGTTGAAGAGTGAGGTCTTGCCGCAGTTGGGGTTGCCCACCAGTGCAACGTTGAAAGACCCCTTCAAACCAGTGGCCGAAAGGGGAGAGGGCTCTGTGTGATGTGCATCGGTGATTTCACCTTGTTCAGCATTGGGCTGTGCCGGAGTCTCGGTAACCATTTCAACTTCAATTAGTTCGGCTTCCTCGCGTCGCAGCGACACCTCGTAGCCCATCACCCGATATTTCACGGGGTCCATGAGCGGGGCATTCAGCAACACCTCAATCACCTTGCCTTTCACAAATCCCATCTCTACGATGCGTTTGCGAAAGCTTCCGCGACCGCCCACCTTCACGACGCAGGCACTGTCGCCGGTTTTCAACTCACTCAGTTTCATTCGTTCTTTCCTTTTAATCTGCAAATTTACTCATTTTCGGGGGAATTCAACCCTAGCTCGTCGATTTTTAAAAAGAAAATACCTAACAATGGGGATGGTCGTGAAGTTGTTTGCTGCCGCTTACTCACAATTAGCGATAAGCGGAAACGAAGCGCATCGTATAATAAAAATGGGCAGAATGCGTTATATCATAAACGGAAAGAAACGATGCGAAGGTTCTATTCAGCTTACATCATAACGCTTCTGCTTGTAGCCATGCAGACATGGGCACAACCGAACGCTGTTCAGGTGAAACAACTGCGTCAGCGGTCGTTTCAGAAGTCTGTTCCGGCAGGCAACTATAGTGGTATCACGTGGTTGGGCGACGACCGTTATGCCGTGGTTAGCGACAAGTCGTCGACCGATGGATTTTTTGTTTTCCGCATCGACATTGACTCCGTAAAAGGGCGCATTCGTCGTGTGGCGAACCTCGGCTTTCGCAGCAGTGGGTTGCCCAACCGCGATGTCGAAGGCATTGCGTGGATTCCTGGTCGGCAGACGTTGATGGCGGTAGGCGAGGCCGATAGCCGCATCGTGGAGTATGGGCTTGACGGAAATCCTACGGGTTGGTCGTTGCAACTCCCGCCTGCCTCCATGACGCACGGCTATGAGTCGCTGTCCTACGACTCGCACTCCCGTCGGTTATGGACCATGCCCGAAGCATCCGCTTCCTCTACGCAAAACGTTACCACCGGTGCCCTGTCTGTACATGAAACATTCGAAGTCCCCTCGGGGGCCGTAAGGGGGGCTTTACCTTTGCTTTCCGTCAGTCTCGACGACACAACCCACATCGCTACACCTTATTTATATATACCCGATGCGCCTCGCAAGAAACCTGCACGCGGGCGGCCCTATGTCTGTGGCGTCTCCGAAGTGCTGACGCTCGACGACGGCGCTCTTCTCGTGCTCGAACGCGAGGTGTGGATGGCTCGTAGCGGTGTGCGGTCAGCCGTGTGGTGCAAGCTCTATCGTGTCTTTCCTGCTGAGCAACTGACTGACAAGCCCATGCAAAAGCAACTCGTAGCCTCGTGGAAGACCTCGTTCCCCTC
This sequence comes from uncultured Prevotellaceae bacterium, assembly GCA_902776685.1. Taxonomy (GTDB): domain Bacteria; phylum Bacteroidota; class Bacteroidia; order Bacteroidales; family Bacteroidaceae; genus Prevotella. The sequence continues at coordinate 23,255 of CACYRB010000012.1, read as the reverse complement.
GGTTCCTCCTCGAATAGCCAACTACGAAGGCATGACGCTCGGTCCACGTCTGGCCGACGGCTCGCAGACCATCATCCTTGTGTCCGACTCGCAAAACCGTTATAAAGGCCTGTTGCGCGATTGGTTCAAGGTCATTGTGCTCCGCCGCTGAACGTTCTGTATTATGTCTATGTTATTATGTTAATTTGTCTATTCGCAGTCTCACTTTTTGAGAAACGGATTCTCACGTTGTGAGAAACTGTTTTTCAAGTCATGAGAATCGGTTTCTCACAACGTGAGACTCGGTTTCTCAAAATCTAACTTGAATTTTGAGAAAAACTTATTTCGGACAAAACATCAAGAAACCACGTTATACTGCCTTTATCATGATGTTGTGTCTGAACTGTTTTTCTGTTAATTTAATAGCCGGTTCTTCGTCTTTTGTTCTTTTGTTTTGGAGTAGGATGGGAAGAAGGTTTTTCGGTGTTTGGTTTGTTGTAGAGGCGGCGGATGAGGTCGGTGCGGCCTATCTGGCGTAGGGTGCGCTCAATGGCGGCGCGTTGTTGGGGTTGATACCAGAAGAAGAATTGCCGCTGGGCGAGTTTTTGCTGTTGGGTCTTGGCGATGTAGAGGGGTTCAAGGGTCAGCGGGTCGAGCCCGGTGTAGTAGGCTTCGGTGCTGATGGTCATGGGGGTGGGGGTGAAGTCTTGCACCTGTTCGAGGTGGAAGTTGAGTTGCTTGGTTTCGGCAGCCAGCTCTGCCATGTCGGCCAACGTGCATCCGGGGTGACTGCTGATGAAGTAGGGGATGAGCTGGTAGTTGAGATGCTCTTCGCGACAGATGCGGTCGAAGAGTCGTTTGAAATCGTGGAAGAGCCTGAAGGAAGGCTTGCGCATGAAGTGGAGCACCTGTTCGGAGGTGTGCTCGGGAGCCACTTTCAGTCGTCCGCCCACATGTCGGGTGATGAGCTCGCGGGTGTATTGACGGGTGGCTTGGTCGATGTCGGGGGTACCTGTCTGGTGAAGCAAAAGGTCGTAGCGCACACCGCTGCTGACGAGCGATTTCTTGATGCCCGGCAGTGCGTCGACGGCGTGGTAGAGGTTGAGCAGCGGCCGATGGTCGGTGTTGAGGTTGGGGCATACCTTGGGGTGAATGCATGAGTGACGGCTACACTTGGCACATGCCTTTTCGTTGCGTCCGTGCATGGCATACATATTGGCCGAAGGTCCTCCGAGGTCGCTCAGGTAGCCTTTGAAGTCGGGTTGCTGGACTATTTTCTTCACTTCGCGAAGGATGCTCTCCTTGCTACGCGGTGTGACAAACTTGCCCTGATGCATGGAGATGGTGCAGAAGGCGCATCCGCCGAAGCACCCGCGATGAATGGTGACGGAGTGCTTAATCATGTCGAAGGCAGGTATGCGCTTGCCTTTGTATTTGGGGTGGGGCAGACGGGTGTAGGGCAACTCGTAAACAGCATCGAGCTCTTCGGTGGTGAGCGGAGGATAGGGCGGGTTTACGACGACGAAAGCCGCAGCCTCTCCCGACCCCTTCATAAGATTGGGGGAGCCTATGGGCTGGACGATGCGCTGGGGGTGCATCTTGTTGGATTCAATCTCTATGTTCCTGATGTTCTCGGCCTGGGCACGCTTGGAACGCAGGCACTCTTCGTGAGAATGGAGGATGAGGGTTTCGCCGTTATCCCATTCACTCGCTTTTGTGCCGCCTTGCGCTCCCTTTGTTATGTAGGCTATTTGCGGAATGTCGCTCAGGTCTTCGCCGTTGCTCAGTCGTTTGGCAATCTCGGCAATGGGTTTCTCTCCCATGCCGTAGATGATGAAGTCGGCTCCCGACTCGACGAGGATGGAAGGTCGCAGACGGTCTTGCCAATAGTCGTAGTGGGAGAGTCGGCGCATAGAAGCTTCAATGCCTCCGAGCACGACGGGCACGTCGGGGAAGAGTTGTTTGAGGATTTTCGTATAGACGATGGTGGGGTATTCGGGTCGGCAGTCGTGGCGGCCGTCGGGGCTGTAGGCGTCTTCCGAGCGTAAGCGTTTGTTGGCGGTATATTTGTTGACCATAGAATCCATGCACCCGGGTGCGATACCGAAGAACAGTCGTGGCCGGCCAAGCTTCTTAAAGTCGCGATAGTCGCCGTGCCAGTCGGGTTGCGGGACGATGGCCACACGATAGCCTTCGGCTTCGAGGACGCGCCCGATGACAGCAGCCCCGAACGACGGATGGTCGACGTAGGCATCGCCGGAGAAGAGGATGATGTCGAGTTCATCCCATCCTCGCAATTCACATTCTTTCTTCGTAGTGGGCAGGAAGTCGGTCAGCATGGTCAGGCTTCTTCCTCGGGTGTTTCTTCGGTAGAGGCTTCCTCTTCGCTGGGTTGGGCTGAGGCCTGCCGGTCGGTTCTCCACTTCAGGTAGAGCATGAGCAGCTTGTTCAGGCCAAAGGCCTTCATGTTGCTGTTGTAGATGACGTCGAGACAGAGGTCGAGCAGTTGTCGGTCTTTACCGGCCTCGCCCTCGAGTAGAGAGCGGACGTTCAGCTTCAGCTTGTCGAGCACGCTTTCTTCAACAATTCCGTTGCTATCGGTGAGATTGGTAAGCAGAGCATAGCGGTCGATGGTTTCCAGATGTTGCTCGGTAATCTCGATGCTACGGGTTCCGGAGGGATTGGTTTGTATTTTCATATTGTTTCAATGTATTTTCGTTTCTAAGAATTGACGAAGTTGAGAATGGCAGCCATGATTTGCCTTCTGGCTTTTTGTGCTTTAATGCACTCGAAGGGGAATCCCATGACGAAGCACCGGTAGTCGGTGCCGGGATAGGCGACAGCTGCGGCCGTTCCGTTGCCATAGAGCAGGGCAGGGAAGGCCGTCCCGCCATAAGGCGAAAGAATATCGGCCGAGGTGACGGCATAGTGGCGGCTATTGAGTCGGTTATAGATGTCGAACGAAGTACCCATGCCGGTGATTTCGGCAGAGGATGCGGTTCGGTAGGTGCCGTTTGCCTCCACCTTCAGCGTGTTTTGCAAGAATTGCTGGTCGGTGGGCGTGGTTGCGTCGGAAGCAACATAGGCTCCGCTGACGATGAGCCGTCCGCGATTGCGTGTGAAGGTGGCAAGACGGTTTTGCATGGTTGTGCTCAGGGCTTTATAGGCCACAAGGGAATGGCCGTCGTTGCGTTCCAGTCCTAAGAGGAGGTCGATGCAGGCAATGCCTTTGGTGCTGACGTTTCCGCGCTTGAAGGCCTGACTTGAACAGCTGACCACGTTGTAGGCGCGTGTGGCGGCGATGGCATCGGTGTGGGTGACGGTGTAGTTGAAGTCGTTTCCGGCGATGAATTGCCCGCAAAGTTCGCTACCGCTATAGCCCAAGCCGCTCGAGCTTTCGATTCCGATTTTCGAGGTGTCGAAGCATTGCTGGCTTCCGCTCCATCCGGCGGTGAGACCGTAGGTGATGCCCGGGTCTTCGTTCAGGTCGAAGCCTTGCTGATAGCTGTTGTCGATGATGGCGGGCGAGGAGAGTCGGTGGAAGCCATTGACGATGAGCACGGTCTTCCTTGCGCCGGGTTGCGAATAGGCCGACAAGGTCTCTGTGGGGAAACTCTCACCGCCGTCGTTGACTGCCGTGACGCGGAAGGCATAGACGGTTCCGGGTTCTATCTTGATTGTTACTGAATTTGACTTCACGCGTTTGCCGTTGTCAAAGCCTCCGGTGCCGACGGCCGTATAGACGTTGTAGGCCGCGGGGCGTGCCGTGGGTTCCTGCGGGTCGTTGACGGGCGACCACGAGAGTTTCACCTTGTTGTTGCCGACGAGTTGCACGCTGAAGTTGTCGGGCGCAAGCGGTTGCACGACGTATGACTTGCCGTGTTGCCCTGACACATGCCGGAGAATGGTCTTATAGATAGAGCGTGCGAGCGTGAACTTGAAGTTGGGGTCTTGTCCCATCTTCATGTCGGGGAAGCTCTGGTGAGAGAGTATCTCGAGAATGGCCGACGGAACTTCGGGCACACGGGTCTCGCCGTAGTTTCGGTCCCAAGTGGCGCGTTTCGTCCATTCACCGTATTTGAACGAGAGGTCGTTGTAAACGCCGTTGAGGAGCGATTCGGCAAACGACTTTGATGCTTGTCGCGACAGTCCGCTTCCGAAGACGCCGTTGTTGAAGTCGGTGGTGCAGATGGAGAGGGTTCCGATTTTCGAGGTGAGGTCGTTCCTGAATCCGGCGTCGCTATGCACGGCAAGGCTAAGCTCGATGGGAACCTTTTTGCCAGCCACGTCGGGCACGTAGACGGAGCCTCCTGCCAGCCAGTTGGTCATTACGGGACGTGTGATGATGTCGTCTTTGTAGTCATCTGCCCGTGAGCCGTACACCGATGTCGGGGCACCTGCCCATTGTGCATAGTAGCGCGCGGCTTCGAGGCAACGTGGAAGACCGCTCGTCGACCCGCCGCGTGCGATGTTGCCCATGCCTCCTCCGAATCTGACGGCATCGGTGGTGACAACGCCTTTTTGCTTAGAGTTGTTGGTGACGACGACGCGGTTGTAGGCATTGCACCCCTTGTCGAAGTCGAATGTTCCGAGATAGACCCATGTGGAACCGCCCATCTGTTGGTTTACCTTGAAAGAAGTTATCGTTCCTTTGTGGTAAACGATATATTCAGCGTCGGAGATGCTATTGTTTAGTGTCTGATAACTGACGTAAACGGCGTAGCGGCCCTCTTCGTTGAAGTTGGGCTGATAAGACACGGTAGATGGTGTCTTGCTTTTTGCGGTCTTGGCCATGCGTGCACTACCGGCTTCAAAAGGGTTTTCTCCGTGCTGGTAGGTTCCTGCGTGTCGGGCAAAGCCGCGTTGCGAGGTGGTTGTCCATGCACGGTTCATCACCGATTCCTTGTAGTAGAGTGCGCGGTTGGGGTCGTCGTTGTCGACAATGAGTTCTTCCTTCTGCCAGTCGCGTTCGCGGGGGGTGAACACCACGGCCCCTGCGTTTTCGAGCATGGGAATGAGATAGGGAACGACGACGGTTTGGGTGTAGAGGTCTTCGGTGGTACAAAACAGGTACGGCCTTTGCCATATCCATCGGCCTTTCTGGCTGTCGTAGTATCGGCCGTGGCTTGCCCAGAGCGAGAGATGGCGGTTGTAGAGTCCCTGTGTGATTTTGTTAGGGCTTGACACGTTTTTCACCCATGGGTTGCCTTTGTAGTCTATGCTTCCCCAGTTTTTCTTCTGGGCGTAGGCCGATGCGGCTATCGTGGCGACGATGGCTATGATGACTGTCCTGACGAGATGTTTCATGACGTTATTCTCCTGTGGAAAAGCGTTCGGGGTGTTTTCCCTTGAAGTCTTTGTAATATTGTCTTACGATGGCCATTTCTTCTTCAACATTCCCCGATGGAACGATGCTTTTGGTGCATCGTATGAGCTTCCGGTTGTAGTCGATTCCATAGAGCAGGATGGGAATCTGTGCCTTTTGTGCGATGAAGTAGAATCCCTTTTTCCACTCGGTGTTGAGCGAGCGAGTGCCTTCGGGGGTGATGCAGAGTCGGAAGGTCTTGCTTTCGAGGGCGGTCTTAGCCAGGTTGTCGGTGAGGCTTGAGTGCTTTTCGCGCCATACGGGGATTCCTCCCAGACGTTTGAAGAGCGGTCCGAGCGGCCAGAAAAACCATTCTTTCTTCATCAGGAAGTTGTTTTTCATGCCTTCAGCCCCTCCGTAAAGTTGGCCGATGACGAAGTCCCAGTTGCTGGTGTGGGGTGCAAGACAGATGATGCACCGTTCGGGCAATTCGACGTTGACGTCGGTTGTCCATCCCATTCGCTTATAAAGCAGCCATTGGCATAGTTTTCTCCACATGGGCTTAGTCGAGATTTAGAATTTGGTCAACAATTTCGGAAGCCTGCTCGTTGAAGTGGATGATGAGGTGTCGGAAGTAGTCTTTTTGCGGCATTCCGGGTTCGGGATGCGAGATGCGACGAACATAGTCGTCTCTGATTTTGAGTACGGCCGAGATGATGGCGTCAACATTGTCGACGTCTTTCTTGCCTTCGTAAAGTACGGTTGCAATACTTTCGGAAATCAATTCACTACACACGTTGTTGATGGTGCGTTTAAGGTCTTTTTTATTAGCCATAGTCATTCAAGTTTTTAAAAATTATCTTCAAAGGTAATGCTATTTAAGTTAAAAACCAAATTTTAGTCAAAAAAAGTGGCATTTTTTTGTTTTCTTACGAATTTCTTTTCATTTTCGCTAAAAAAAGATTACTTTTGCAGGAGCAAAAAAACAATACAATATTATATTTTATATTCACTTATGGAAATTAGCAGATTACAGAAAGAAAGGGCTGCCTATCAGCCTAAGTTGCCGATTGCCCTGAAAGGCGCAGTCGAGGTGAAAGAAGGTGCGCCGACGCAGAGCGTTGCCGACCAGGATGACATCAAGAAACTGTTCCCCAACACGTATGGAATGCCGCTCGTTGAATTTGTGCCGGGTGACAAGCCTGTAGCCTGTGCGCTCAACGTGGGCATCATCCTCAGTGGTGGTCAGGCTCCTGGCGGTCACAACGTGATTTCCGGTCTTTTCGACGCCGTGAAGAAGCTCAATCCTGAGAATCGTCTCTACGGTTTCCTGATGGGACCTGGCGGATTGGTTGACCACAACTATGTGGAGATTACTCCCGAGTTTGTCGACGAGTACCGCAACACCGGCGGCTTCGACATGATTGGTTCAGGCCGCACGAAGCTGGAGGAAGTAGACCAGTTTGAGAAAGGTCTTGAGATTCTCCGCAAACTCGACATTAAGGCCCTCGTCATCATCGGCGGCGACGACTCGAACACCAATGCCTGTGTGTTGGCCGAATACTATGCAGCCAAGAACTACGGCGTGCAGGTCATCGGCTGCCCGAAGACCATCGACGGCGACCTGAAGAACGACCAGATAGAGACAAGCTTCGGCTTCGACACTGCTTGTAAGACCTATTCCGAGCTCATCGGCAACATTGAGCGCGATTGCAACTCGGCCCGTAAATACTGGCACTTCATCAAGCTCATGGGACGTTCGGCCAGCCACATCGCCCTGGAGTGTGCCCTCCAGTGTCAGCCGAACATCTGCCTTGTCTCTGAGGAGGTAGAGCAGAAAGACCTCACACTCAACCAGATTGTTGAGCAGATTGCCAGTGCCGTAGCCCAGCGTGCTGCCGACGGCAACAACTTCGGTGTGGTGCTCATCCCCGAAGGACTCATCGAGTTCATCCCCGCTATCGGTCGACTCATTCAGGAGCTCAACGACCTGCTTGCTGCTCATGGTGCCGACTATCGCGACCTCGACCGTCAGGCTCAGCGTCAGTACATCCTTGCTCATTTGAGCGAAGCCAACCGCGCTACGTTCGAGACGTTGCCCGAGGGTGTTGCCCGTCAGCTTTCGCTTGACCGCGACCCGCACGGAAACGTTCAGGTATCGCTCATCGAGACAGAGAAGCTCATCTCCGAGATGGTTGCCGCCAAGCTCGACGAGTGGAAGAAGCAGGGCAAGTATGTGGGCAAGTTTGCTCCCCAGCACCACTTCTTCGGCTATGAAGGTCGTTGTGCTGCTCCGTCTAACTTCGACGCCGACTATTGCTATGCGCTCGGTACCAGTGCCGCTCAGCTGATTGCTGCCGGTAAGACGGGCTACATGGCCATCGTGAAGAACACCACGGCTCCCACCGACGAGTGGAAGGCTGGCGGTGTGCCCATCACCATGATGATGAACATGGAACGTCGCAACGGCAAGATGAAACCCGTCATTCGCAAGGCTCTTGTAGAGCTCGACGGCAAGCCCTTCAAGACGTTTGCCGCCCATCGCGAGGAGTGGTCGAAGAACACGTGCTACGTCTATCCTGGTCCTATCCAGTATTGGGGACCTGCCGACGTTTGCGACCAGACAACCAAGACGTTGGCGCTTGAGCACGAATAAGAAATGTTGAAGTGTTGAAATGTTGAACAGGCGGGCACGACAACAGTGCTCACGCTATTCAACATTTCAACCCATTCAATGTTCCAAATTGGTTTGGCCATAAGAATGACGAAACGAAAGAAGACATCGCGCAAAGCCAAGAACGCGCATATCAGCAATAGAAAAGCCTGGCTGATAGGTGGCACAATCATGTTGTGTATCTATCTCTGGGCTTTCTATTATTTTTTCGTCGAACCAACCGGTTTCCGATGGCGTGCGCTCTTTGGCGACCCCGACTATCCTGCCGGCTATGAGATTCACGGCATCGACATCTCCCACTATCAGGGCAATATCGACTGGAACAAGTTGCGCAATGGTATGATTTCGGGGTGTCCCCTGCGTTTCATCATGATTAAGGCCACCGAGGGCTCCACGCGCCTCGACCCCAAGTTCAAGGACAATTTCCATCAGGCACGCGAAAACGGCTACATTCGCGGAGCCTATCATTTCTGGAGCAACAAGTCGTCAGCACGCGACCAGGCGGCGTGGTTTCTCAGCAAGGTGAAACTCGAAGACGGCGACCTGCCTCCGGTGCTCGACATTGAGCACATGCCCGAGAACCGTAGTGTGGAAGATTTCCAGTGCGATGTTCTCACGTGGCTTCACGTCGTGGAAGACCGTTACCACGTGAAGCCCATCCTTTATACCTATTATAAATTTAAGCAGCAGTATCTCAATGCGCCCGTGTTCGATGACTATCCCTATTGGATAGCCCACTACTATGTCGACAAGATTCAGTATGAAGGGCCTTGGAAGTTCTGGCAGCACACCGATGCCGGCCGTTTGCCAGGCATCAAGGGCTTTGTCGACTTCAACGTCTATAACGGCTCTTTCTACGACCTGAAACAGCTTACCATTTCGGAAGAAAAAGATTAGATTACCTCTTCAAGGCCAGTGCAGCCCATCCGTTTTCGGTTGAGCGGAACGTCTCGTGCAATCCGTGTTCGGCGGCTTTCTCGTTGAGCAGGGCGATGTCGTCTTCGTAGAACCCGCTCAGCAGCAGCATTCCGTCTTTGGTCATCACCTCGGTGAACGCGCCCATGTCGTCGAGCAGCACGTTGCGGTTGATGTTGGCCATGACGACGTCGAACAGTCCGCTCACGTGCGAGAGCACCTGTGCCGACCCGTGGAACACCTCCATGTCGTCGATACCGTTGAGCGCGGCGTTGTGGCGTGCGTTCTCCACGCTCCACTCGTCGATGTCGTAGCCCACCACGTGTGCGGCACCGAGCTTGGCGGCCACGATACCGAGGATTCCCGTTCCGCATCCGCAATCGAGCACGCTCTTGCCCGTGGTGTCGGTGCGGAGCAGGGCTGCCACCATCATTCGTGTGGTCTCGTGGGTGGCGGTGCCGAAAGCCATGCGAGCCTCAATGCCAATCTGAATCAGTCCTGCCTCAGTCGGCTCTCCTTCAGAGTGAGCATCGGGCGCAGCCGAGGCGTTGCGTGCATCGTAGATTCTGATGCGGTCGTCGATGATAATCGGTTCAAAACCAGCCGTTTCCCATTCCGCATTCCAGTCTTTATATTCGGCTTCCTCCATGGTGTATTCCACCGTGCTCTCGGGCAATGGCCATTCGGCCAGTATGGTTTCGAGCATGGGGCGGTCGAACAATTCTTCCTGCACGTAGGCCTTCACGCCTTCGGGTGTTTCCTCGAACGATTCAAACCCTGCCTCGCTCACCTGCGAACACAACACGTCGCGCGCGGTGCTCGTCAGCAGTTCGTTAGAGGCCGTAATCTTGAAGTCGGCAACTAAGTATTTCATGTGTTTCTGCGTTAAAATTTACTGCAAAATTACAAAAAATAGGGAAAAACCTATCAAGTTTTAGGGTTTTTCCCTATTTTTGCATTGCAATTCGTTGTATTTTTGCATCGTGAATGAAAATAAACAATAAAAATAAGAAGAAAATGAAAAAGATTTGGATGCTCTCAATGCTTACCCTGATGGTGGCATCAACGGCCACCGCTCAGGACGACGACCTCTACTTCGTTCCGAAGAAGTCGTCCGACAAAGTTGTGACCAACCGGCCTCATTCCGTTGAGCGCGAAGAGCCTGCCTATTATGTCGGCAGCAATCGCGACGTCGACGAGTATAACCGTCGTGGTCGTTTCCGCAGCCGCTATCAGCCCATTGGCGAGGGTAACGACATCATCGACTTTGAGGCTGGCGACGGCCTTTATCCCGACAGCACCTATGTAGATACCCTTTTTGCAGCTGGGCCTGCTCAGGAGTATTGGGCTGACGACTATGATGACGACTTCCGCTACAGCCGTCGCATGAGCCGTTTCGACGACTACTACGGTTTCTACGACCCGTGGTACTATCATTCCTGGGGCTACGGACCCTACTGGCGTGCCGGTCTGGGCTATTATCCCTGGTACGACTCGTGGTACTATCCTTGGTATAGCAGTTGGTACGACCCCTGGTACTATGGCTATGGCGGCTGGTATGGCGGTTGGTATCGTCCCTGGTACTATGGCTACGGTTATCCCTGGTATGGCGGTCACTACTATAGCTACAACGGACCCTCGGGCACGCAAAACCACGGTCGCATCAACTATGGCGGCACACGTGGCGTGAGCAACGGTCGCACCACCACCTTCGGCAATGGCCGATTCGGCGGCACGGCAGTCAGTCGCGGTGCAGGCACCAGCGCAGGCACGCGCGGCACCTATACACCCTCGCGCTCAGGAGTCTATAGCAACGGAAGTGGCAACTTCGGCGGCTCGCGCAGCAGCTCAACGCCCACACGCAGCTATACCCCCAGCTCCAGCTCACCCTCGCGTTCGTCGGGCAGCTTCGGCGGCGGTGGAGGCTTCGGCGGCAGCCGTTCCTCTGGCGGTAGCTTCGGTGGTGGCGGAGGCTTCGGCGGCGGTCGCTCAGGCGGTGGTGGCGGTAGCTTCGGCGGAAGACGGTAAGGCGCTGCGCTAATAATGAATAATGAATAATATAATAATGTGAAATATGAAAAAGTATCTATTTACCGCTGCGCTCCTGTTCACGGCGATGGCAGGGTCAGCACAGGAAACCTATGAGAATGCAAAGATTGTGACCGAAGACCTCAACGGTACGGCTCGCTACGTGGGTATGGGTGGAGCGATGGATGCGCTCGGCGCCGACATCTCAACCATCGGCACCAACCCCGCCGGCATCGGACTCTTCCGCCGTTCCAGCGCTAACGTGTCGTTCGGACTCGTCTCGCAGCAAGACGGACAAGCCTTCGCCGAGGGCAAGAAGACCAACATGAGCTTCGACCAGGCAGGCTTCGTCTGGGCGATGAAGAGCGGACAGAGCTCGTACCTCAACTTCGCGTTCAACTACCATAAGAGTCGTAACTTCGACTACATACTCTCGGCAGCCGGACAGCTCAACAACGCGTCGCAGAACAAGCTCACCTATATAAAACAGTATGAGGGATTGCTTTTCCCTGCAAATTCGAGCGGCGTGCCCGATAACGACCATCCTTATGCCTCTTGTAACCAGCTTGACTATATGTATGCCGACAACTGGAACTACAGTGCCGACGATAACACGTGGTACTATGAGCCTGCCACAGCCTACACCCTCGACCGTGCCCATAAGGGCTACATCGGCGAGTATGACTTCAACCTCAGTGGCAATCATCGCGATCGCATCTACTGGGGAATAACCGTCGGCATCCACGATGTGAACTACAAGCACTACGGCGAATACCGTGAGCAACTCAACAATTTCGACTTCAATGTGGCCGACGAGCGCAAGATTGACGGAACAGGTTTCGATATCAAGGCTGGTGTTATCTTCCGGCCCATAGAGGCGTCTCCCTTCCGCATTGGTCTGAGCGTACACACACCGACATGGTATGACCTGACGACCACTAACTACACCATCATCAGCGACGGTGCCTTAGGCCCGCAACCAGCCAGCAGTGGAGAGAGCTACGATTTTAAACTCTACACGCCCTGGCGCTTTGGCTTGAGCCTTGGCCACACCGTAGGCAACTACCTCGCCCTTGGTGCCAGCTATGAGTTCTCAGACTATGGTTCATTAGACACACGCTACAATACCGGCGAGTACTACGACTACTGGTATGGCACTTACACAACCACGAGTGCATCTGACGACGTGATGAACCGCCACACCGAGCAGACGCTCAAGGGCGTGTCCACCCTGAAGCTCGGTGCCGAGTATCGCCCCATCCCCGAGCTCGCCCTGCGCGTGGGCTACAACTACGTGTCGCCCATGTACGAGAAGGAAGGCTTCAAAGACGGAACACTCCAGACCGACGGCTCCTACTACAGTTCGGCCACCGACTACACCAACTGGGAATCGACCAACCGCTTCACCTGCGGACTCGGCTACAACGTCGGACCGCTCACGCTCGACTTTGCCTACCAGTACTCGGCTCAGAACGGAAAGTTCGCACCCTTCATGAGCTATACCAACAGCGAAGTGCCCGACCTCAACAACGTCGCCAACCCCGTCGACGTGTCGAACAAGCGCCATCAAGTACTCTTCACCCTCGGCTATAAGTTCTGAACACCCTCAAATAAAATCGGATAGCATACAAAAACAGCCTGCCACATCAATGGCAGGCTGTTTTTGTTTGCTTTGTGCAAGCATTTCGTGGAAATGTTAAAATCGGAGCCTTTCGGTGTGAAGATTTTAACGTCGAGAATCGTTCGAAATGAAGCCGGTGGGATAGTTGTCCGCAGGGAGGAAGATAGGTGGTTATAGAGAGAAATTTGCAAAACGCTGTCTGTCAGTCGGTTAACGCGGAACACCGCGTTCCTACATGCAAATGGAGAGCCTTTTGATTTGCGAAAGATATATGTTTCGGGGTGCGAAAGCTAAGCTTTCGGGTGGTGAAAGCTTAGCTTTTGGAGTGCAAAAGACGGTCTTTTGCGAGGTGAAACATATATGTTTCGCGTTTGAAAGGGGAGTGAAAGGGGAGTTGAAGGGGAGTGAGGGGGACAAAAGTAGCGCTAAATGAAATGTTAAATCGAAAATGGGTTTTTAACAATAGCGGTGGTGAAAGATAGGTCTTTCACCACCGCTATTGGGATTATTTAACATTTTGTTTTTCGACATGATTCAACTCAACGGCTTTTTACAAAGCCTCGTCGTCGGGGCGCTGGATTTGCCGACGGGCTTTGGGCTTTGCGGGGTGCTTGCCTTTGCGAAGCCATTCGCGTTTGCGGGCTTCGTATTCTTCGTAGTGTCGTTCGAGGAAGTTGTCGGCCATAATGAAGGGTGAAATGTTGAAATGTTGAAATGTTGAAAGGTTGAAGGGTGGGGACAGTATGTTTGTTCAACCTTTCAACCTTTTAACTTTTCAACCTTACTTGAACTTGCTATAGATGACGCTGATGCGGACGGGCTTGCCTGTGTTCTCGGGGCCTCCGACGAGGCGGGTGCTGCTGAGCGACATGTCGTGGAAGACAGTGGTGAGCTCGTTGTCGGTGTTGCGGCTGATGGTGACGGGGATGATGACCACCTTGTTCCAGTCGGCCGAGGTGCTGCCTGCGGCTTTGCGGGCGGCGAGGGTGCGGATGAGCGAGCCGATGTTGTTGAAGATGTAGCTGTTGGTCTTGCTGTTATAGGTGGCAAGGAATGAGGTCTTGTTGTTGGCTATCTGCTTGTTCTGGAAGAAGGTCTGCATCTCGTCGAGGGGTATCATGAGGAGGGTCTGCGGGATGTCGAAGAGATAGTCGGAGGTGATGCTGCTGTTGATGCGTTGCAGCTCTACGCGGGCGGTGTTGATGGTGTCGTTGTCGTGGCCGCGTACAATGTCGTCGACGGGCAGGGTCATCTCGGTGAAGATGCCTGCGGGGGTCTTGAGGTAGGTGCAGGTGGGATCGTCGGCGAGACGGGCGATGGTGGCCTGGTCGTTGCCGATGCGTGTGGTCTGCAGCACTTCCTCGGTGGCGGCGAAGGAGGCTATGCCGTGGGCGATGGTGTCGGCGGAGAGGTAGCGGAAGTAGACGTTGAGCTGGCTGATGTGTACGTTGGCCATGGCACCGAGTCCGCTCTTGGTTTCGAAGTAGAAGCCTGGTGTGACGCGGTTGATGAAGTTGTAGGAGTTGGTGTAGTTGGTGGCGTCGGCGTAGTATTTATGGATGAGGTAGGTGCCGTAGTTGTTGTACTGGTTGCCGTCGCGGTCGGTGTAGGGTTGGTTGAGGGGGATGCGTATGTTGGGGGTGTAGTTGGTGGAGTTGCGTGTGGCTTCGCTGACGCTGAGGTCGGCGAGGGTATAGGTCTTCGAGATGTTGATGCCGTCGGTGCGGAGGTAGCCCTGGGCCTTGGGGTCGAAGTCGGTGAGGTAGGTGGTGCCTTCGCTCATGGGGCGCGCCATCTCGTGGGCGGTGAGCTTCATGGTGGTGAGCGAGTCGCCGTAGAAGTTCTCGTAGAAGAGTCGCAGCTCGCAGGAGTCGGCCACGATGGTGTCGCCAATCTTGCTGATCATTCGCGAGGGCTCGGGGAAGGAGTAGTCCTCGAGTGTGGCGAACTGGGCCATGAAGTCGGCGGTGATGTAGGCTCCTGTCTCGGGGTCGCGTATCTGGCCGAGGTAGCCGGTGGTGGTGCGCGAGAGTACGGGTCCGGCAACGATGGAGCGTGTGCTGACGTCGAACGTGTCGGTGGCGATTTGCAGGTGGTCCATCTCGTCGGTGCGGGTGACGCCGATGGTGTCGGTGGTTTCGTCGCATGCGCTGAAGGCGAGGGCGGCGAGTCCTGCAAGGAGCAGGGTGCGGAGGGTGTGTGATAGATATTGTCGTGTCATCATATCTATATATCTATGGTCGGTTGTTTATGTTTATTTCACGGACTGGACGCCCGTTTGACTCCTGGTTTACTTAAAAGAGCGATTCGTAGAAGTCGGTGTAGGCCTGGGCGAAGTCTTCGCCGGGGTAGCGCAACAGGGGTTTCTTCTTCTTGGTGGCGTGCTTGAGAAGCTGCTCGTTGATTTCGGGGGCGGCTTCGACGATGCCGTCGCTATAGTCGATGGCAAGCTTGCCGAGGTCCATGAAGTCGAAGTTCTTCTTATAGGGTTTCAGCAGTTCTTCGGTGGTGTCGCGGTAGGACACGGAGTGCTTGAAGTTCTCGCCGAGGGTCTGCTTGAGCTCGTTGGTGAAGAGCGAGGTGACGACCTTGCTGTTGGCAAAGCAGGGCTCTTCGCTGTAGGCGGTCTTGATGTAGAGGGGGACGACGGCCGACATCCAGCCTTGGCAATGGATGATGTCGGGAGCCCAGCGTTGTTTCTTCACCGTCTCGAGCACGCCGCGGGCAAAGAAGATGGCTCGCTCGCCGTTGTCGGCATATTCCATGCCGGCCTCGTCTTCGGTCATGTGGCGCTTGTGGAAGTAGTCTTCGTTGTCGATGAAGTAGACCTGAAGACGTGCCTGAGGTATGGTGGCCACCTTGACGATGAGCGGGTGGTCGGTTTCGTTGATGATGAGGTTGATGCCCGAAAGACGAATGACCTCGTGCAACTGTCCGCGGCGCTCGTTGATGTTGCCCCATTTGGGCATGAACGTGCGTATCTCGCAACCGCCTTCTTGAATCTTGCTCGGCAGGTCGCGGCCCATCAGCGAGAGCTCGGTTTCGGGTACGTAGGGTGCAATTTCCTGATTGATGAATAATATCTTCTTATCCATGTCCGTATTGATGTAATTTCTTGCAAAGGTACGAAAAATTCTTCATATTTAATGAATTAGTCGTTGAAAACCGCAAAATATTGATAAAAAATGGCATTTTTTAAAACTTATTCTTTCTTATTTAAGAAAAAAGTAGTTATTTTGCACCGCGAAAAATTGAAATGCAAATGAAAGTTATCAGTAAGATTGCAGAATTGCAGAACGAATTGTTCGACTTGCGCAAGGCGGGAAAGTCGATAGGGCTCGTGCCCACGATGGGTGCCCTGCATGCAGGACATGCCTCGCTGGTGGAGCGCAGCGTGAAGGAGAACGACGTGACGGTGGTCTCGGTCTTCCTGAACCCCACTCAGTTTAACGACAAGGGCGACCTTGACCGCTACCCGCGCACGCTCGATGCCGATTGTGCGCTGGTGGAGAAGATGGGGGCCGACTTCGTGCTGGCGCCCTCGGTGGAAGAGATTTACCCCGTTCCCGACACGCGCCAGTTCGAGTTTCCGCCCGTCTCGACCGTCATGGAGGGTGCCAAGCGTCCCGGACACTTCAACGGCGTGTGTCAGGTGGTGAGCCGGTTGTTCTATATCGTCAAGCCCACTCGTGCCTACTTCGGCGAGAAAGACTGGCAGCAGATTGCCGTCGTGAAGCAGTTGGTGAAGTATATGGGTGCCGACATCGAGATTGTGGAGTGTGCCATCGTGCGCGAGAAAGACGGATTGGCCATGAGCTCGCGAAACACGCTGCTCACGCCCGACGAGCGTGCCATCGCCCCGGCCATCTACAAAGCACTCAAGGCCAGCGTGACCTATGCCAAGAAGCATAGCGTGGCCGAGACCCACGACCACGTGGTGGAGACCATCAACGGCGTCGACGGGCTGGAGGTGGAATACTTCTCAATTGTTGACGGAAACACGTTGCAGGAAGTGACCGACTGGGACGATTCGCCTTATATTGTCGGATGTATCACCGTCTATTGCGGGGCAACACCCATCCGACTCATCGACCACATCGGATATAAGAAATAACAATTAAAAGATTATGATGATAGAAATACTGAAATCGAAGATTCACCGCGTGAAGGTGACCGATGCCAACCTCGACTACATCGGCAGCATCACCATCGACGAAGACCTGATGGACGCGGCCAACATGATTGCAGGCGAGAAGGTGAGTATTGTTGACAACAACAATGGCGAACGCTTCGAAACCTATATAATAAAGGGTGAGCGCGGTTCGGGCACCATCTGTCTCAACGGAGGTGCCGCGCGTAAGGTGTTACCAGGCGACACCATCATCATCATCTCTTATGCACTGATGGATTTCGAAGAAGCCAAGACCTTCAAACCCACCATCATCTTTCCCAAAGACAACAAACTTATTTAATGCATAATGCATAATTCATAATGCATAATAAGGCTGGCGCATTGAGTCAGTTCATAGTCCATAGCTCATAGTTCATAATAAAGCTGGCGCATTGAGAAGGGATTAAGTCCTCTCGATGCGCCAGCTTGTTTTTGGAGCGTTTAATGATGCTTTATTTCAGCTTTGTCCCGTCGCGGAAGGCATTGCCCACCTTTTCGCCCACAACGCGATAGGCGAGGGCGGCAGAGTCGAACATGATGGGTTGCAGCTTGCCGAGGTCCACGCGGCCTTTCTCGTCGAGGATGCTCTCGTCGGCACTCATGCTGACCACTTCGCCCACAATGCGTATCTCGCCCTCGGGTGTCTCTTCTTCGCGAACGAGCCGACACTCCAAGGCAAGGGGCAACTCTTCGAACAAAGGTGCGTCGGTAAGCTCGCCCTTCACGGCGTGCCAGCCGGCCTTCTCGATGAGACGAGGCTCCTTCAGTCCGCTCACAATGCCAACATAGTCGGCAGCCACAACGGTGTCGCGCGTGGCAAAGCTGACGGTGAAGGCTTTTTTCAGTTCGATGTTGTCGCGCGTCTTGCGCACGTGTCCGATGTTGATGGCCACGTGGTGGTCACTACATTGTCCGCCCCAAGCCACATTCATGGCGTTAGGGGTGCCGTCGGCGTCATAGGTTCCGATGATGAGCACGGGCAATGGTGTGACGACCGTCTTCTTGGGGTCAAAAGTCTTTCTCATTTTTTCTTTTCCGTTGTTGTTTTGATTAATCTTCCGGTGTTTCCCACTCAGCTAACTCTCGCTAACTCCAGTTACTCTTCAATCATCTCAAATCCGCAATAGGGCACGAGGGCGCGTGGGATGCGAATGCCTTCGGGGGTCTGATTGTTCTCCAAGATGGCGGCAAGGATGCGTGGCAGGGCGAGCGCCGAGCCGTTGAGCGTGTGGCAGAGTTCAATCTTCTTGTCGTCGGCGTGACGGTAGCGACATTTCAGACGGTTGGCCTGATAGGTGTCGAAGTTGCTGACGGAAGACACTTCGAGCCAACGACCTTGTGCCTCGGAATAGACCTCAAAGTCGTAACAGATGGCCGAGGTGAAGCTCTGGTCGCCGCCGCAAAGCAGGAGAATGCGGTAGGGCAGTTCGAGTTTCTTGAGCAGGCCTTCCACGTGTTCGAGCATCTCGCGGTGGCTTTCGCGCGAGTGTTGCGGTGTGTCGATGCGCACAATCTCGATTTTCGAGAACTCGTGCAGACGGTTCAGACCGCGCACGTCTTTGCCGTAGCTGCCAGCCTCGCGACGGAAGCACTGGGTGTAGGCGCAGTTCTTCAAGGGCAGGTCGCGCTCGTCGATAATCACGTCGCGGTAGATGTTGGTCACGGGCACTTCGGCAGTGGGGATGAGATAGAGGTCGTCGACTTCGCAATGGTACATCTGGCCTTCCTTGTCGGGCAGCTGACCGGTGCCGTAGCCCGAGGCGGCGTTGACCACGGTGGGCGGCATGATTTCGGTGTATCCGGCACGGCGGGCTTCATCGAGGAAGAAGTTGATGAGGGCGCGTTGCAGCTGAGCTCCCTTTCCGATGTAGACAGGGAAGCCGGCTCCGGTGATTTTCACGCCGAGGTCGAAGTCGATGAGGTTGTATTTCTTGGCCAGGTCCCAGTGGGGGAGGGGATTGTCAATGCCCAGTGTGGGGTTGACCGTCCAGTTACCCACGGTGTCGTCGGCCGTACACTCTTTGAGGTTGCTCTTCACCACGCGGTTGCTTTCGGCGGTCTTGCCTTCGGGAACCTCATCGTAGGGTATGTTGGGAATCTGGCAGAGCAGTGTGTTCACCTCTTCTTGTGCAGAGTCCATCTGCTCTTGAAGCTCTTTGTCCTTCTGCTTGAAGGCGGCCACCTGCTGTTTGATTTGCTCGGCTTCTTCGCGCTTGCCCTGTTTCATGAGCTGGCCTATCTGTGCCGCCATCTGCTTGGCTTGCTGCTTGGTGGCATCAAGTTGTTGCTGGGCTTCACGACGCTTGTGGTCGGTGGCAATCACCTGTTCGATGGCTTCGCGTGCGCCTTCGAAATGTTTCTTCTCCAATCCGCGAATCACGCGCTCGGTATCTTCTGTGATGAGTTTAAGTGTAAGCATAATTGTTTGGCTTTGTTTTGCTTGTAAATGATATGTTTTGCAAAATTACGAAAAAAAATCTATTGAGTGAAATTCTCACGGGAATTTTTGCCGAAAGAGGGCTCCTTGGCTGGAATTTTTACCTGAATTTAAGTCGGAAAGGGTGTCTCTTGTGAAAGCAAACATCCCGAAACCTCGTGGAGGCCTCGGGATGCTGTTGTTTGTTTGG
Organism: uncultured Prevotellaceae bacterium; assembly: GCA_902776685.1. Taxonomy (GTDB): domain Bacteria; phylum Bacteroidota; class Bacteroidia; order Bacteroidales; family Bacteroidaceae; genus Prevotella. The sequence goes on along the minus strand of CACYRB010000012.1, from coordinate 3,935 downwards.
AATAAGTTGTTAACTTAAATGTTAGGCTTCGGCTTCGGGAATTACCGAGACGATGCTCTTGTCGTAGCGTGTCTTGCGGAACTGAACCGTTCCATCGACGAGTGCATAGAGCGTATCGTCTTTACCCATGGCAACGTTTGCACCTGCGTTGTGCTTTGAGCCGCGCTGGCGAACGATGATGTTGCCGGCGATGCAACGCTGACCACCGAAAATCTTAATGCCTAATCTCTGCGAAGCTGATTCGCGTCCGTTCTTAGAACTACCTACACCTTTTTTATGTGCCATAATTGTGTCCTCCTTGCGTTTTACGCGATTACTTGTTTAACTTCAACTTGTGTGTACTGCTGGCGATGGCCGTTCTTTTTGCGATAGCCCTTGCGGCGCTTCTTCTTGAAGACAATCACCTTCTCGCCCTTTACGAGCGGGTTCAACACTTCTACTACTACTTTTGCACCTTCAATGGTTGGTGCTCCCACTGTGACTGCACCCTCGTTGTCTACGAGCAGCACTTTGTCAAATTCAACAGCCTGGCCTTCTTCAGCATCTTTGATGCGATTCACAAAGAGTTTCTTTCCTTGCTCAACCTTGAACTGCTGACCGTTAATTTCTACAATTGCGTACATTAATCTTATAAATTAAACGGTTTCCGCGAGGCGATGAACGTCGTGCCCATGCTTGTTTGAGCCCCATCGGAGTCAAAATCGGGCGCAAAGGTACGAAAAATTAGTGAAACATTCAAATTTTTTTTGTATTTTTGCACCGAAAATGTATCTTTTTTCTAAAATAAAGGTATGTTTTGTGTAAAACAAACGTATGATTTACGAGTGATGAACGATAGTTTTATTTATTCAGATGAGCGTTTTGCCGACGTGCAGATGCTCAGATACCGGCTCAACGGTTTTGAGAAATTGACGTTGAGACAGAAGGAGTATGTCTATTACCTGTCGGAGGCCGTGCTTTGCGGGCGCGACATTACGACCGACCAGTTTGGCAAGTATAACCTGCAGATCAGGAAGGCGCTCGAAACCGTCTACCTGCATTATCAGGGCGACCGTGCCTGCCGCGATTTCCAGGCTATGGAGGTCTATTTGAAGCGTGTCTGGTTTTCCAACGGCATCTATCATCATTATGGATGTGAAAAGTTTCTTCCGGAGTTCAGCGAGGCTTTCCTGCGTGAGGCTTTTGCATCGGTAAGGCTGACGCTGACCGATGAGTTGCGCGATGTGATTTTCAATCCCGAGGTGTTGCCAAAGCGTGTGAACAAGGCCGACGGCGAAGACCTTGTGCTGACGTCGGCGTGCAACTTCTACGAGGGAGTCACACAAGACGAGGTTGAAGCGTATTACGGCAACATGAAAAATGCTGCCGACGACACACCGCCTTCCTACGGACTGAACTCACGCTTGGTGAAGCGCGACGGCGAACTTGTGGAGGAAAAATGGACTTCCGACGGACTTTACGGACGTGCCATCAAGCGCATCATTTATTGGTTGGAAAAGGCACGCGAGTGTGCTGAAAACGAACAGCAAGAACGTATCATTGACTTGCTTGTAAACTATTATCATTCAGGCGATTTGCGACTGTCTGATGAATATTCCATAGAATGGCTGAAAGAACAGCAGGGGCAGATTGATTTCATCAACGGATTCATCGAGGTCTATGGCGACCCGCTGGGGTTGAAAGGCTCGTGGGAAGGAATCGTCGAGTATAAAGACTTGGAAGCTACGCGCCGCACGCGGACCATCAGCGACAATGCCCAGTGGTTTGAAGACCATTCGCCCGTCGATGACCGGTTCAAGAAGAAAACCGTGAAGGGAGTCACCGCCAATGTGGTTTGCGCAGCTATGCTCGGCGGCGATGAGTATCCTTCGACAGCCATCGGTATCAACCTGCCCAATGCCGATTGGATTCGTGCCCGCTATGGCTCGAAGAGTGTTACCATCGGTAATCTGACCGATGCCTACAACAAAGCCGCGCACGGTAACGGATTCAAGGAAGAGTTTGTCGTCGACCATGAGACACTCGACCTTATTGACCGATATGGCGACCTTTGCGACGACTTGCATACCGACCTTCACGAGTGTCTCGGTCATGGGAGCGGCCAACTGCTTGCCGACACCGACCCCGATGCGCTCAAGGCCTATGGCAATACCATTGAGGAGGCTCGCGCCGACCTCTTCGGATTATATTATATAGGCGACGAAAAACTGGTAGAGCTCGGTCTTCTGCCCAACATCGAGGCCCACCGCTCGCAATACTACACCTATCTGATGAACGGCCTCCTGACGCAGCTCGTGCGCATCAAGCCCGGCCACCAGATTGAGGAAGCCCACATGCGCAACCGTGCACTCATCGCCCATTGGGTGTACGAACACGCCGACGGAGCCGTCGTCTTGGCGAAAAAAGACGGAAAGACCTATGTCGAGGTCAACGACTATGCCCGTCTGCGCGACCTCTTTGCCCGTCTGTTGGCCGAAGTTCAGCGCATCAAGAGTGAAGGCGACTTTGAGGCTGCCCGCCTGTTGGTCGAGAACTACGGCGTGCGCGTCGATGAGAAGTTGCACGAAGAGATACTGGCGCGCTATCGGAAGCTCGACCTGGCACCCTACAAAGGCTTCATCAATCCCCGCATGAAGCCTGTGTATGATGCCGACGGAAACCTTACAGATATCGAAATCGACTACACCGAGAGCTATACAGAGCAAATGTTGCGCTACAGCCGTGATTACGGATTCTTGTCCGACGTGAAGGATGTGACCGAGAAGTTGCGCGAGATAAAGCGGTCGTTCCGCTTAGAGATGAATGGTGTCACTTCGCACTCCATGCGCGAGAAAGGTGTCGGCTACCACCTCAACTGGGGTGTTCCCTACGTCCGTCTGAAGGAGATGGCCAAGCCCTACGGCCACGATGCCGACCTTGCCCGCCTTCTTTGGCAAGAGGATATACGCGAGTGCCGCATCATGGCCACCCTCATCATGCCGCCAGCCCAGATGACCGATGCCCTTGCCGACGAATGGGTGAGTCAGGCAAAGACGCAGGAAGTGGCTGAGATGCTTGCCTTCAACCTGTTGCAACACATCGACGGTGCCCGTCGGCTGGCCCTCCGATGGATTGCCGAGACCGACGACCTGACGCAGATAGCAGGCTTCCACGTTTTGTCGCGATTGCTTCGAAACGGTTGCACACTCGACGAAGCCGATCGGAAGTTGCTGAAGCAAGCCGCCGAGAGCGTCATGGCTAACGGCAGCCTCGGGGCACGTCATGCGGCTGCTAACACCCTGTTGCTCGCCGATGAGAGTCGGGAAGAGACAGCCGGCTGATGCAAATGCGAATCGAACATGCTAATTTTTTTGAAAGAAAAGCATAGGTTTTCCAAGTGTTTTTATTATCTTTGCATCGGTTTTTCAAATGGAGAAAAAAGTTAATGCCAGTGTCCGACAGATTCTGGACGATTTCCTTGAGCACAACAACCGAAGGAAAACGCCCGAACGCTATGCCATTCTTGATGCAGTATATGGCATGAACCAGCATTTCTCATTGGAAGAACTGGGCGACTACCTCGAGCAAAACAATTTCCGAGTCAGCAGAGCCACGCTCTACAACACCATGCGGTTGTTTCTCGAATTGCGTCTTGTCGTCAGGCACCGATTGCTGGACGGTACGAAGTATGAGGCATGGTTCAACCACGAAAACCATTGCCACCAGATATGTACCATCTGCGGAAAGGTGTCTGAAATCGATGCACCAAACATCGTAACCGCTATCGACGAGACAAAGTACAAACGCTTCCGCAAAGACGGGTTTGCCCTTTATGTCTACGGCGTGTGCAGCTCGTGTACGGCAAGAAAGACACGACGAAACTCGGCAAAGTCGAAATCAAAAGACAAAAATAAACAGATTAAATAAAAATAAAAAAAAAAGATGAACAAAGGAAA
>CACYRB010000011.1 GCA_902776685.1 uncultured Prevotellaceae bacterium | reverse complement strand
TTATGTCATGCCCTATCTTTCGGGTGGCTCTTTGCAGGATTATGTCAAAGCACATGGTGTATTAACAGAAAGTAAAGCCTTAAAATACATAAGGCAGATAGCCTCGGCATTGAAGTACATGCACGAAAAGGAACACATCTGTCATTTCGATGTAAAGCCAGCGAATATTGTTTTAGATAATAATGACAATGCTTTACTGATTGATTTTGGTATTTCGAAGAACTATGACGCATCAGGGCATCAAACAACCAGTACACCTGTAGGGCTGAGCGAAGGATATGCTCCCATAGAACAATATCAACAGAAAGTTGACGAGTTCTCTCCTGCCAGTGATGTCTATGCCCTTGGCGCAACTCTTTTTTACTTACTCCACGGAAAGCGACCAGTATCTGCCGTACATCGTGCCAGTGGCATAGTCTTATATATGAGTAAGCGATTGTCACAAGGTACTAAAGACATCATCAAGGCTTCTATGAAATTATCCAGATATGAGCGTTCTCAAAACGTTGACATATTTCTGAAGGACACTGAAAGAACGATTATTCAACGTGCATGTCAAACACAACAAAATGGAAATATAGAGGCAAGAGTAAGTCTAAATAGGTTAGAATATCGATTAAACAAGAAAAAAGAGTCGAATGAAAACGTACAAACAAATAGAGATAATTGTTCTATAAATGCTGGAGTAGAAAGAAAGACAAAGATTCCTATGCATGAAATAGTTTTTTTGTTTGCTATTGTCACTTTCCTCTTTGTTGTTATTGGCGGAACAATAGTTGCAGCGGTTATTGCTGCATTACGTGACTATGGAAATATTACAATTTCTGATGAAATGAACTCCACATTAATAGCCGTTGGTTGTGTGTTAGGAGGAGTGGTAGGAATTTTTATTTTATTGAATGACAGTAATGATTGAAAGATAATACAGCGTTTTACTCAAAAAATGAATATAAGAGTCATGAATAAGAAATCAACTCCTATCCCAGGCCTCAGCTTCTCATGGAAGCGGGCATTGGGAATAACAAAGGTAAGGCAGCAGATTGCAAGGTCGACGGGCTTTCCAACATCGAAGGCTGGTGTAGAACGAAAAATAGGGAACACCATCTTAAAAATGTTGTTTGGGAAGAAATAGAGGAAACTGAGATTTCTAAAGAAAATTCTATACAAAAAAGAGTGTATGCTGCCGCATTTCATACAACCAAGCGGGTATTTCGTACAAGATTTGTAGAAATGTTTGGTGGATCGTTGGGGATGTCGTAATTTTGTATTGTGAAGAGGGCTACGGCCTGCGGCCTAATGAAAAGTGCATAGTGAGTAGTGAAAAAGGGGAAATAGTGTTTAATCTAATTTGGGATATTAATAAAGAATAGTGGATTTATGAGAAAGTGTTATTTGTTGACCTTTGTGCTGAGCATTGTCTTGGCTGGTAGTGTGACGGCTCAGAAAGCCGAACAGTTGAAAAACAGTTACAACTTCAAGAGGGCGCTTGAGATTCTACAAAGCGACGGCGAGCAGACCGAGGCCTTGGACTATTTGCAAAAAGAGTTGGTGGAACATCCGAAGAATGGCTATGCCTACTATATGATTGGCAGTCTGTATTATAATGCGGATATGCCCGGCGAAGCCATCGAGCCAACAAACAAAGCCATATCGTTGTTGCAAAAGGATAAGGAGTGGATAACTTATGCGTACAGACAAAGGGCAAACATCAACCTGAAGCTGGGCAAGGAGAAGTATGCACTGAACGACTGGAGTCTTTCTTTGAAGGCTGATCCTAAGGACGTGAACACCTACTACGACAGGGCGGAGTATTATTATATGAAGGATATGTACGCGGAGTCGGACTCGGATTTTGACAGGATTTGCAAACTGGAGCCGGGGAAGACTTTAGGCTTCATGGGAAAAGGACGGAATGCCATGGAAAATCAAAGGTATCAAGAAGCCGTGGACCTGTTCTCGTACTGCATGAAACTTGACCCGTCGTTCTCTCAACCATACGCCTTCCGAGCTGAGACGTATTTTGGTATGAATCGCTTCAATGATTGTATTGATGATATCGTGAAGGCCCTTGGCATAGACACAAACAGAAAGGCTATTGATATAATGATGCTTATAGAGGAACCTTATGTAGATGCGCTCATCTCAAAGCTTAAGGTGGAACATACAAAACAACCTGATAGCGCCTTATGGCCCTACTATATCGGGATAGTTTCTTACGGTCAGAAAAACTATACCAAGGCTATAGAGGCCTTTAAGGAGACGATTGCGATTGATCCGAATGATGCTATATACTATTGCATGGCCGATTGTTATAGTGAACTGGGCGATTACGACCTTGCGCTGTCGAGTATCGACCAGGCTATTGAGCTGGATCCAAACGATGCCGATCACGTTGGTATGAAGGCTGACCTGCTCTATGACATGGGAAGAGGCGATGAAGCTGTTGCCGCATACGATGAATATATCAAGGCTAATCCCGAATATTTCGGGGGATACTATCGCAGAGGGTACCTAAAGGATAACCTAAAGGATACGGATGGAGCGATAGAGGACTATTCTACGGCCATCACGCTCAACCCGACTTTTGCTTATGCCTATTTGGGAAGGGCAGACAAATATCTGCTGAAGGGTAACAGGGAGGCTGCCATGAAAGACTACCAGATGGTTATTGCAATCGACACGATACCGGGCGAATCGAACTGTGCACAATATGCCTATCTCGGTATCGGTGACGTGGAGAAAGCCAAATCGTTTGAATATGCCATTCTTGCAAACTCCGCGAGTGCGGGCAATTACTACGATGCCGCATGTCTTTTTGCCAGAATGGGGGATAGGGACGCTGCGGTAGCCTTTCTCCGCAACAGTCTGGAAAAAGGTTTCACCCGCTTTGCCCACATCAAGAATGACGATGATTTAGATGCTATCCGTGAAATGCAGAGCTACAAAGATTTAATGAACACGTACGAAACTAAATACATAGAAGAACAGAATAAGAAAAGGCAAGAAGACAATATGCCTGTAGGAAGGGAAGAACGGGTGTGTGAGGTTCCGTTTACAGTAGAAGGCGGCAATTATTATGTGAAATGCCAAATCAACGAATTGCCTATGCGTTTTGTCTTTGATACGGGTGCTTCCGACGTGTCTATTTCGATGGTAGAGGCTTCGTTTATGATGAAAAACGGGTATCTTTCAAAAAAAGATGTCATTGGCAGTGCTCACTTTTCCGATGCTGTCGGTAATGTAAGCGAGGGAACGGTAATCAATCTGAAAAAGGTAAAGTTTGGCGATATGGAACTTGATAATGTCCGCGCAAGTGTTGTCCGAAACCAGAAGGCGCCATTGCTCCTCGGCCAGACGGTTTTGTCGCGTATCGGGAAAATAGAGATTGATAATCAGCGGAAGGTCATCAAGATAAAGTATTCTGCTCCGAAATTCGAGGCTCCTATCATTCAGGATGATATTGTGAAAGAGGCTCAATGATTGGAGCAAAAGTGGGCACAGGTCTATGATGTGCCCATTTCATACAACCAAGTGGGTATTTCGTACAACTTTCGCTGAGATATTTGGTGGAACGTTAGAGATTTCGTAATTTTGTATCGTGTAAGGGAGTTATCCCCCCTAATTAGGGGGGTAATTGGCACGTTTTCTGTTGATACTGTCATAGAACAGGAATGATCTATACTGGCTAACGAAAGAGGGTGGGAACGATTTAATCTTTTATTGTATTTACTGTGAGAAATAAGGTCATTATTATATCAAACGTAAATGAACTAGTGAGAGTAAAGCCTGAACGGGTGGTTTACATCATGTCGGAAGGGAACTACTCTACGATGGTGTTGCATGACAAGACGGAGCAGGTGTTTACCATGAACCTTGCTCACTGTCAGCAGCTGATAGAACAACAACTGGGTGACGATGCTGAGACGTTTATTCGAATTGGTCGCCAGCTGATAATAAACCGTGCATATATTTACAAAATAAATGTGAACAAACAGCAGTTGGTCATGTCGGACATGATGTTGAATCAGGCGTTTACGCTGTCAGCTTCAAAAGAGGCATTGAAACAGCTGAAAGAATATCTGGAAAAAACGAGTGGAAAGGTAGAAAAGAAATGAAAGAAGATGAATTGCAAATATTAGGAAAGGAGCAAAGGCTGGGCAAACGCAAAAAGTGGCATAAAATTCTTTTTGCTGTTGTTGCGGTTGTATTGGCTCTTGGAGGGCTTTGGCTGTGTTCTCAAGATAAGTCGAACGTCAGGACAACTTTAGTTCCAGAGTTGCAAGCTGCAACAGACTATTTGCTGAACGAGGAATTGGAAATGATTGACGGCTTGCAAGGACAGGTTATTGTCATGCGAGTTGAAACGGGCGAGATACTCTCGATGGTTGGTCGTGAACGTAGATTTGACGGAAAGTTTCAGCCTTGTGAAAACTTCGGGTATCAACAGGAACCAGGGTCGGTGATGCAGACAGCTGCCTTGTTGGCGATGTTGGAAACCGGAAAGGTAAAGCTTGAAGACGAAGTCGATACAGGTAGTGGTGTATGGAATATTGACAGTATCAGTATGAAGGATCACAATTGGCATAGAGGGGGTTATGGAAAGATTACCTTGGCAAGTGCTTTGAAAAATTCCTCAAATATCGGTATCAGCAAAACAGTACGAAAGGTGTTCCGAGGAAACGAGAAAAGCTATTTTGAATTGTTGGACAATATGTCTTTCGGACAGCCATCTACTGTGGATGGTATTGATGAACTGACCCCCATGATATGTTCTTCGATGAAAGATAGTGCTTCTGCCAGTCGACAGATGCTGTGGAATGCTGTTGGATATGAACGGAAGATGGCTCCGCTGCAGATATTGACTTTTTACAATGCCATTGCCAACAACGGTCGAATGGTAATGCCAATGCTGCATCAAGCCCCTGTAACGGTGATCAATGAGCAGATTGCCAGCAAGGAGAATATTGCAAAAATGCAGCATCTGTTGTATGAAGTCGTTACAGATGGTACGGCAAAGAGGGTCAGGACGCCTCTGACGAGTGTTGCTGGCAAATCAGGAACGGCAATAGTAAAGGACATTTCGATAAACGAAGATGTAAGTATGCAGGAATTTCATGTTTTGTTTTGTGGCTATTTCCCTGCTGAAGCACCGAAATACAGTGTCATCGTGAGTTTGAATAAGCAGGGGTATCCTGCGAGTGGCGGTTCGATGGCGGGTGCCGTTTTTCGTAAAATAGCAGAGTGGCTGGCGCAGAACGAGGATTGTGTTTTAAATAAAAGTAAATAACTATGGGGATTTTAACAGTTATATTGGTTGCAACAGTTGTCGTACTTGTTTATTTCCTGTACGACAGGGGAAAGCAAAAAATGACATCAGGGAATGAGGATATTAACACAAAGAAGGAGACTATTATGAAGGAAACGGAGAACAACGGGCAGGAGAATGCCCAAAACACACAGGACAAGCAAGAAAGAAATTTCCACACAAAGGATTTCTTGCTTGAGACATTGCAGAAGATGAACGTCAACTATGAGTTTTCGCCTGATGACGAGACTCGTTTGTGGCTTGAATGGCAGGGAGGGCACTTTGCCATTGACACGGCCAACGATAATCCGTTCATCGAAATATGGTTCCTGCAGTGGGAGGATTGGGAACTCTATGACATTGATACGATTTCGCGAGTGAAGCGCATCATAAATGACGTCAACATTAAAACACCGATTACGGTGGTGTATTCAGTAAATGAGGCGGCAAGCACCTTTTCTATTCATAGTAAGAAACAGGCTTTGTTCATTCCTCAAATACCTGAGCCAGAGAAATATTTACAAAGTTTGTTGAGCGACTTCTTCCTTGTATGCCGATATGCCTTGGTTGAACTCGATAAACTGAAAAACCAGGAAGAAGCAGCTGCGCAATAAACGTTTATGTCAGTTTATAGTGCATAGTTCATAGTGCATGGCGCATAATCTCTGACGCGGCGGTCGGCTACGGGGGGGAGGCTGCGTTTAACGAATTAATTGTAAATAGTAAGGAAAAAAATAACCGCCGGACCTGAGGTCTGGCGGTTGTTTTCTCTCAATAGTTCGTACTGATTACTTAACAGCAGCGCTATCCTGAGCAGTGGTGTCAGCCTGAGCAGTAGTGTCAGCGAGTTCAACCTGAGTAGAATCTGCACCGTCAGTTGCGGGGGCTGCTTTCTTCTCGTCGCAAGAAGCGAAAGAGATAGCTGCGATAGCTACGAACATCAAAACTAATTTCTTCATTTTCTTTGCTTTTTAAATCTGTAAAACAATCATTTAATTATTAAAACGCTGCAAAGGTAAGTATTTTTTTGATATGTTGTTCTTTTTTTTGAGATTTTTTTTTGTCGATTTTGTAACTTTTTTGTAAAGTGCTGAATATCAGTCGCTTTCAAACACTTAACAAATGTTAAAGTTTTCGTGTGCCCACACAAAACGGTAAAAATGATGAAAAAACATGCTTTTTTCTCATTACTATTCTGTACCTTTGCAAGCGAAAAAATGGTAGGAGATTATATATAATAAGGTATAGATAGTTTTATGATAGATACATCGGTGTTTCAAGGAAAGAAGGCGGCTTACTTCACGCTTGGTTGTAAGCTGAACTTTGCTGAGACCTCTACTTTCGGACGGATGCTTGCCGAGATGGGCGTGCGGACGATAGAGGAGGGCGAGGAGGCCGACTTGTGTCTAATAAATACCTGTTCGGTGACAGAGGTGGCCGACCATAAGTGTCGGCAGGCGATTCGGCGTATGATACGTCAGCACCCCAATGCCTTTGTTGTGGTTACAGGCTGCTATGCGCAGCTTGAGCCATCAGAGGTTGCTCGTATCGATGGCGTAGATCTTGTGCTGGGCAGCAACGAGAAGGCTAATCTTATTTCGCGGTTGAGCGAGCATTGGATAGATGTATTAAACGTGACGAATGGAAGTGAAGAACGTCACGTTGCCAAGGTAGAAGTGGTCGGTCGTACAAAGGACATCTGCACGTTTGCTCCTTCGTGCTCACGAGGCAATCGCACCCGGTATTTCCTGAAGGTGCAAGATGGCTGCAATTATTTCTGCACCTATTGCACCATTCCCTTTGCACGTGGGTTTTCGCGTAACCCGACTATTGCTTCGTTGATGGAGCAGGCGCAGGAGGTTGCCCGAGAAGGTGGAAAGGAGATTGTGTTGACGGGCGTGAATATCGGAGATTTCGGTCAGACGACAGGTGAGCGATTCATCGACCTTGTACGTGAACTTGACCAAGTCGAGGGCATCAGCCGTTTCCGCATCAGCAGCCTTGAGCCTGACTTGCTGACCGACGACCTTATTGATTACTGTGCCGAGAGCCGTGCCTTTATGCCGCATTTCCATATTCCTTTGCAGAGTGGGTCGGACAATGTGTTGAAGTTGATGCACCGACGCTATGATACGAAGCTCTTTGCCCATAAGATTAACCGCATCAAAGAGCGTATGCCCGATGCTTTCATTGGTGTCGATGTGATGGTTGGAACACGAGGCGAGACGCAGGAATGTTTTGAGGAGTGCTATGATTTTCTGAAATCGCTTGATGTAACGCAGTTGCATGTCTTCCCTTATAGTGAACGACCGGGAACCGCGGCGCTGAAGATTCCGCACGTTGTGAGTGAACAGGAAAAGAAACAACGGTCAAAAAGACTGCTGGACCTCTCTGACGAAAAGACACAGGCTTTCTATGCACGCCATATCGGACAAGACGCAGAAGTGTTGTTCGAGCGTTCTGCCCGTGGGAAGGCCATGCATGGGTTCACGCGCAACTATATCCGGGTGGAGTTGCCCGTCTCGCAGGTGCGTGAGGAATATGACAACCAGCTGATGCGCGTCAGACTTGGCGACTTCAACCACGACCATACGGCACTGATGTGCAGCTTGTAGCGTTTCGCTTAAGAATAATGTATAATGAGGAAAGAGTGATGAATAATATTGCTATAGTTATTTTAAACTGGAACGGCCGGCAGATGTTGGAACGCTATCTTCCTTCGGTCATGAAGCATTCAACCGACGAGGTTGAGGTTATTGTTGCTGACAATGCCTCGACCGATGATTCTCTCGACTTTCTGAAGGCTAACTATCCTAGTGTCGGCATCATTAGGTTTGAGGAGAATTATGGCTTTGCAGAAGGGTACAACAAGGCATTGGCTCAGGTAAAGGCCGAATATTACGTGTTGCTCAATAGCGATGTCGAGGTCTCGGAACATTGGTTGTCGCCATTGTTTGACTTTATGGAGAATCATCCTGATGCAGCAGCTTGTCAGCCTAAATTGTTATCCGACAAAGATCATAGCAAGTTTGAATATGCCGGAGCTGCCGGTGGCTATATCGACCGGTTTGGTTATCCTTTTTGTCGCGGACGCGTTTTCGACACCGTAGAGAAAGACAACGGACAATACGACACCGTCGCAGAGATTCACTGGGCCACGGGAGCTTGCTTGATGGTGCGGGCAGAAGACTATTGGCGTGTGGGCGGACTCGATGGCCGTTTTTTTGCCCATTGCGAAGAGATTGACTTTTGTTGGAGGCTGAGACTGATAGGTCGGAAGATCTATTGCGTGCCTGCCAGTCAGGTCTTTCATTTTGGTGGAGGAACGTTGCCGAAAGGCAACCCTCGCAAGACTTTCCTTAATTTCCGCAACAGTCTCACCATGCTATACAAGAACTTGCCGGAGTCTGACTTGAAACCTGTAATGCGCATGCGGTGGTGGCTTGATTATGTGGCTGCGTTTCAAACCTTGCTTTTCAAGGGTAATTTCGCAGATTGCAAAGCTATATTCCGTGCTCGTAGGGCCTATAAAAAATGGAAGAAAGGGTTTGAGAATGATCGTTTGGCCATACAACAGGGTAGGGTGGAAACGACCACAGCCGACCGCAAACCTTTTTCTATTGTGTGGCAATACTATGCCAAGAAACGTAAACATTATTCGGATTTGGTTTCTTAAGTTTATTAATTGCATCGTCCTCCCTATGGAAAACTCTCGTCCTCCCTATGGAAAACTCTCGTCCTCTCTATGGAAAACTGCAGTCCTCCCTATGAAGTACTGCCCCAAACGATAAACTAATAATTTTCAATAAATTAAAGTTAAATTGCGGTTTTTGAGCCATAAATTTAACTTTTTTAGCAATTTTCTTGTGTTTTACAATATTTTTTAGTACTTTTGTCCCGAAATGAAGAGGGCATATTACATACTGCTTGCAATGGCCTTGCTTTGTGTGGCTTGTAACTTTAAGCTGAAGCCAAGCGAGGATGAGGAGCGTGCGTCGCGCATAGAAGTGCAACGCTATGACCGCCTGGAGAGTCGTTATCTGACAACAGGCGACTACTCTGCTTTGCAGCAGATGAACACCGATTATCCGATGGAGACGCGCATGTTGATAGAAGACATGATGAAACTCGGACAGGTGAACGATCCCGAAATCAATAGTAAGTTTCTCCGTTTCTTTCAAGACACCCTCCTTCAGACCATCATCATGGATGCAGAAACCGAGTTTGCAAACATGAAGGATATCAATCGCGATCTTGATAATGCTGTTACGCAATTAGAGAAGTTGCTTCCAGGAATAAAGATTCCGACTTTCTATGCGCAAATCAGCGCATTGAATCAAAGCATTGTCGTGGGCGAGCAGACGGTGGGAATTTCGCTTGACAAATATTTGGGCGAAAATTATCAGCCATATTTGCGTTTCTATTCGGCCGAGCAACGTCGTTCGATGGCACGCCGCTTTGTCGTACCTGATGCTATTTCGTTCTATCTTTTAAGTTTGTATCCGTTGAACAACTATGAGGAGGCTACTCAGGAAGAACGAGACATGCACATGGGACGCGTGATGTGGGTGACCAACAAGGCTCTGGGTCGCCAGTTCTTCAAAACACCTTATACGGCGAAGGTAGATCGTTACATGAAACAACACCCAAAGACCAGCATAAAGGCTCTGTTGTCGAGTTGATGTGAGTGCGGTAAATCAGATAGTTTAGTGCGTGGCTTTCCACCAAGGCGTTTGTTGCTTTGATGCCGTGGCTTGTTCGTTGACAGACGGGTCGCTGATGGAAAGTCCTGAAAAGCTATTAATCTTAAGAACCTTTTTCCCTGCGGCAGAATAAATGTTTTCGGTTGCAACCTTGCTGACGACAAGTTTAGACAAAGACGCAATGAACAGCTCGTGCAGGTCGTCGCGATTGTGGCAAAGTCTTTGCGCATAGTCGCCGAAATCGAAATAAATGGTAGGCTCCCAGTGTCCTGCATCAAGATCTTGCAGCTGATAGAGGAACGCGTCGTCAAAGGAGCATTGACGGTTTATCTCGCGCATCGTCTCAACCATATTGTCCATCTGGCGTAGGTCGGTGACGGCAAGCGTTCCATAGGGCATGGGTTTTCCGGAACTGTAATAGTTTTCATAGAAATGCAAGAACTGTTGGCAAACCGCATCGTAGTCGGGAGAATCCTTCAGCAGACTTGGAAGCATTTGCTGATAGGGCATTCCGTAAGCCATGATTTCACTGGTTGAGGCAATGAGATGGTCTGTTGCATGGCGCAGGTCGTAGGCCACTTCAATGGTAGAGAAGTAACAGACATCGAAAAGCATGAATTGGAATTTCAGGCCGGCCATGTTGACTGCGCGTGCAAGCGTTGAAGTCTCTATCTGGTGTTGGCTGCTGAGCCCGCCAAAGTGACGTGTCGTAGGAGGCATGGCATTTCGTCGGGCGGGTAACCATCCTTCGCCATGGCAACCAACGATCAGCGCATATTGGTCGGCTGGTGCCACGGCCTTCATGTCGTTAAAGATGGTGGCAAGCCCTTCGGCTGTAGTCAGCGCAGGGTGTGAATAGCGTCGTAGCGTGTCGCGGCGGCACTTGCCTTTGTCGTAGACAAGGTCAACAAGGGCCGCACGTGTTGCAGAGAGCGAGATGCAGACCAGCAACCGACGGTTTCCGATGCCGCCGTTGTTGACGATTACCTGCTCAATATCGCTGATGTTTTGTTGGAAATTATTGTAAAGATTGTAGTTATTGTTGTCGTCACCACTGAAGGGCAGAAACATGAGAATGGTCTTTGCCGCTGTTTGTGATTCGGGAACAGACGTAGGATGGTCGTCGTGGCATGAGGTCAGAGAAAAGAAAAAAGCAACCGAGAACACCCAGAAGGCATACCTTCTGAGTGCTCTCGGCTTTATGAGTCGGCTTTTCATTTCTTTCTGAGTTCTTCGATTGTTGTGCGAAGGGCCGCAATCTTTTCCTCGCTGTCGGCTTGCTTCTTGCGCTCCATGGCAACAACAGCCTCGGGAGCATTTTGTACAAACCGTTCGTTTGAGAGCTTTTTCATCACACTGGCAAGGAAACCTTCGAGATGCTTCAGCTGTGCTTCAGCCTTTTCTATCTCAGCTTCAACATCGATAAGCGAGCCAAGTGGCACGGCATATTCATCAGTGCCAACCATGAAAGCAGAGGCATCAGTCGGCTTCTCATCCACTATGCTGATGGACTCAAGATTGGCCATCTTGGTGATGACGGCGTTAAAGGCTTCATAACGATTGGAGCCGATAGCCAACAGTTGGAGTTTTTCCTTGGGGGCAATGTTCTTCTGGTTGCGCACCGTGCGCACCCCTGATACAACTTGTTTCATTTGCTCCACGTCGCTGATGAGTTGCAACTCTTCGGCTGTAGGTTCTTCGAGTTTCAGACATTCGCGCATGATGCTTTCTCCCGGTTCGCGGTCGTACAGATGTTGCCAAAGTTCCTCGGTAATGAATGGCATGAAGGGATGGAGCATCTTCAACAATGCGTCGAAGAAACCGAGCGTAGCCTCATAGGTCTCACGGTCAATGGGCTGTGCTTCTCCGTTGACGTATGCCGGTTTCACCATTTCCAAATACCATGCAGAAAATTCGTCCCAGAAAAGTTTGTAGACCGTCATCAGCGCATCAGAAATGCGGTATTTTGAGAAATGGTCGTTGAGCTCGGCATTGGCTGCACGAAGCTTGGCATTCATCCAGGCAATGGCGGTCTTGTTGGTAGTAGCCGATTCGCTGTCGGCACAATTATCAGCCACTTGCCAGCCTTTGACCAGACGGAAAGCATTCCATATCTTGTTGTTGAAGTTTCGTCCTTGTTCGCAAAGTGCTTCGTCGAACAGGATGTCGTTACCGGCAGGTGCAGAGAGCATCATACCCATGCGAACGCCGTCGGCTCCGTATTTGTCGATGAGCTCAATGGGGTCGGGACTGTTACCCAACGATTTCGACATCTTCCGGCCAAGCTTGTCGCGCACGATACCCGTGAAATAAACATTTCGGAATGGCATTTTGCCCACATACTCATAGCCAGCCATAATCATACGAGCCACCCAGAAGAAAATGATGTCGGGACCTGTAACAAGGTCACTGGTGGGGTAGTAGTAGGTTATTTCCTCGTTGTCCGGATGATTGATGCCGTCGAACAGGCTAATAGGCCACAACCATGATGAGAACCAGGTGTCAAGTGCATCTTCATCTTGACGAAGGTCGCTCGGTTGCAGATTCAGATTGCCACTTTCCTGACGTGCCAGGTTGAGAGCTTCCTCGGGCGTCTCGGCAACAACGAAAGCCTCGTCTCCAGTCTCGCAAGTATAGTAATATGCTGGGATGCGGTGACCCCACCATAGTTGACGAGAGATGCACCAGTCTTGAATGTTCTCAAGCCAGTTCTTGTAGGTGTTCTTGTATTTTGCAGGATAAAACTTCAGCTCGTCATTCATTACCGGCGGCAGAGCGATGTCGGCAAAGTGCTGCATCTTCAGAAACCATTGCAGCGAAAGACGCGGCTCGATGGCGGTGTCGGGGTTACGTTCGGAATAGCCGACCTTGTTCACATACTCTTCTACGCGTTCCATCAGTCCTGCCTCTTCAAGATCTTTTGCGATTTGTTTGCGGCAATCGAAACGGTCCATACCCACATACAAAGGCGACTGTTCGCTGATGGTGCCGTCGGCATTAAAGATGTCGATGGTCTTCAGGTTGTGGGTCTTACCCAGCATATAGTCGTTTGTGTCGTGGGCAGGTGTGACCTTCAGACAGCCTGTACCAAACTCGATGTCGACATAGCGGTCTTCGATGACGGGAATCTCACGTCCTACGAGCGGCACGATGACATGTCGGCCTTTGAGCCATTGATTCTTTGGGTCTTTCGGGTTGATGCACATAGCCGTGTCACCCATGATGGTTTCGGGGCGTGTGGTAGCTACAACGGCATAGTAACCGCGTTCATCGTTATGGATGACATTGCCGGCGTCTTTTAGTGCGTTGATGTCGCCAAGCCCTTCGGCATCTTTAAGATAATATTTCAGATGATATAGCTTTGAGTGTTCTTCTTTGTAAATAACCTCCTCGGTAGACAATGCCGTCAGTGCTTTTGGATCCCAGTTCACCATACGCAGGCCACGATAGATGTAGCCCTTGCGGTAGAGGTCGACAAAAACCTTGATAACGCTTTCGGAGCGTTTCTCGTCCATGGTAAAGGCTGTACGGTCCCAGTCGCACGATGCACCAAGACGTCGCAACTGCTTTAAGATGATTCCACCGTGTTCGTGGGTCCAATCCCAGGCATGTTTCAAAAACTCATCGCGTGTAAGGTCGCGTTTCTTGATGCCCTCGGCAGCCAGTTTTTTCACAACCTTTGCTTCTGTGGCAATCGAGGCATGGTCGGTTCCGGGCACCCAGCAAGCATTCTTTCCCTCCATGCGTGCACGGCGGACCAGAATGTCTTGAATGGTGTTGTTAAGCATGTGACCCATGTGGAGCACGCCGGTTACGTTGGGCGGGGGAATCACGATAGTGTAGGGCTCGCGTCCGTCGGGTTTAGAACTGAACAGCTTGTTGTCAAGCCAATACTGATACCATTTACCCTCCACTTCGCGAGGGTCATATTTTGTTGCTAATTCCATACCTTATAATAATGTGTAAAGTGCAATTTGGGTGCAAAGGTACAAAATTATTCATAATTCATGGTGCAGATTGTTGTTTTTTTTAATTGTTTATTTTGGGCGATTGTTGAAAAATAGCTACCTTTGTACGCAGAATCGAAAACTGTTATGCATACACGCGAAGAGAAACTGGCGGCCTTCGGGCGATACCTTGACGTGCTCGACACATTAAGAGAAAAATGTCCCTGGGACCGCAAGCAGACCAACGAGAGTCTGCGGCCAAACACAATAGAAGAAACATTTGAGCTGTGTGATGCTCTGATGAAAGATGATAAAGACGAAATCTGCAAGGAACTCGGCGACGTGCTCCTGCATGTTTGTTTCTATGCTCGCATCGGTGAGGAACAAGGCGATTTTGATATTGCAGATGTCTGCAATCGCTCTGTCGACAAATTGATATTCCGTCATCCGCACGTCTATCATCCCTCACAGGTGGGCGCACCCGATCCGAAACCATTGCCATATGGAGAAGATTCCGAAGATGGAGTTCAGACGACCAAGGTGAAAGATGTGGAGCAGGTGCTTGACAACTGGGAGCAAATCAAACAAAAGGAGAAAGGTGGCAACAAGACGGTGCTTTCTGGTGTGCCCAATGCCTTGCCTTCGCTCATCAAGGCCTATCGCATACAGGATAAAGCACGCCACGTGGGCTTCGACTGGGAGCAGAAAGAGGATGTGTGGAAGAAGGTGCGCGAGGAACTCGACGAACTGGAAGCGGAGTTGAAGCGTGAGGATAAGGAACGTTCGACCGAAGAACTGGGCGATTTTCTCTTTTCCGTCATCAATGCGGCACGGCTCTACAAATTGAATCCTGATAATGCCCTTGAGCATACGAACCAAAAGTTTATCCGCCGCTTCAATTATGTTGAGGAACACACCCTTAAACAAGGTAAGTTGCTGACGGAGACATCGTTGGAAGAGAAGGACAGGCTTTGGGAAGAAGCAAAAACAAGTGAACGGAATGTTCCCGAGAAAAAAAAGAATAAATAAGAATATGAAAAAATGCTTTAATTTTTTAGTGTTGCTGGCATTGTCTCTCTGTGTTCTGACTGCCTGTGACGAAAAGAAACCAAAGAACGAACAGCCTACCATTGGTGGCGGCCTGGAAATGGACGACGGCGCAGACTCGACGGTCTATGGGAAGTTTCTTGAAGGTGGTATGTCGAAAATCGTATTGCTGACCGACAACGGTGACACGGTAGAATACTACGTAGAAGACAAAGACTCGATGGTTAAGGGCGGCTGCTTTGAGGGAGACCGTATGGCAATCATTGGTCATAGTGTAGACGGCGAATTGAGTGTTCAGCATGCGGTAAATTTGAACTCGCTTCAGGGTCGATGGACAGACATCGCCAAGAACTTCGAGATAAAAGAAGGCGGTGTCGTTGCATCAAAGGGCTCGGCGGAAAGTAAACCCTACACGACGTGGAAAATATACAATGGCCGGCTGGTCCTGAACACCGACACGTTTGACGTGCTCGCCTTAGGTCCCGACTCGCTTTGGCTGGAGTGTGACAAAGGTATTTTCCAGTACAAACGTCAGAAATAGCTGTAAGGAATGAGTCAGTTCAAGGTACATATCCTTGGTTGTGGCAGTGCACTTCCAACACTTAGGCATTTTCCTTCGATGCAAGTGGTGGAAGTACGTGGCAAGCAGTTCATGGTGGACTGTGGCGAGGGTGCACAGATACAATTGCGACGCTCCCACGTCGGTTTTGCCCAACTGTCTGCTGTCTTTATTTCCCATCTTCATGGCGATCATTGCTTTGGACTTATTGGAATGATATCCTCCTTCGGACTTCTTGGACGCACGATGCCGTTGCACATCTATGCTCCGCAAGCCCTTGAGCCTATGTTGCAGTCGCAAATAGACATGTTTATTCACGATCTCAGCTACGAAGTGTTGTTCCATGCTGTTGACACAACGCAACAAACGGTTGTTTTCGAAGACAGGAGTCTGACCGTTGAGACCCTTCCGCTGGAACATCGGGTACCGTGTTGCGGTTATCTGTTCCGCGAAAAGTCTACACTGCCGCATATCAGGCCGGAGATGATTGATTTCTATGGAATCCCGGTTTCGCAGATTAACAACATCAAAGCAGGGGCGGGCTGGACACTGGATGACGGCACCGTAATCCCTACAGAGCGACTGACGCGTCCGGCCAATCCGCCGCATAGTTATGCCTATTGTAGTGATACCCGATACATGCCGCAGCTGCATGAACGAATAAAGGATGTTGACTTGCTCTATCATGAAGCCACTTATGGGGCAGACAAGGCCGATGGCGCAGCAAAATATTATCACAGTACGGCTGCTGAGGCAGCCCAAGTGGCTCGTGATGCCCATGTGAAGCAGCTGATGATAGGACATTACAGTGCCCGATATGACGATGAACAGATATTATTAAATGAGGCTAAACAGATTTTTCCGAACACCATACTGAGTCGTGAAGGATTGTCAGTTGAGTTATGATAGATTCTTGTTTGGTTAAATCTTGTTAAAAATCAAACAAAGAGGCGCTTTAAAGTATCAATGAGAAAAAAAATTATTATCTTTGCAAGGTAAAATATACAGCCTATGATGAAAAGAATACTCATAATATCGCTTGCAGCTCTGCTTATGGGCAATGTATCTGTAATGGCAGAGAAGAGCAACTCTATAGAGATTGTTGATAACGATTTCCAGAACATCTCTATTTCTGTAAACGAATCGACCCTTCGTGTTGTCGGTGCCAGCGGACAGGTGCTATATATATATAATGTAGCAGGTGTTCGTGTGATGAGCATCAAGGTAGAAGGTGCAGATAAGCGTTACGAGCTTAACCTTCCCAAAGGATGCTACATCATCAAGGTTGGCAAGACGGTAAGAAAAATATCTATCAGATAATACGAATGAGGAAAAAGAACTAAAGAGTGAGGAATCCTGCTGACCGCAGAGGTTCTTCACTTTTCGTTTTCTCAATATACACTTTCCCTTCTCTATGAAATATGATGAGAATGTCATTATAGCCGACCTCTCCGACCCTCAGAAGTCGCGAAAAGCATTCGAGGCCGTAGTGCGACAATATAGCGAACCTTTGTATTGGAAGATTCGTCATATTGTAACTGCGCACGAAGACGCAAGCGACATTTTGCAAAATGTTTTTATTAAGGCATGGAGCAACCTTGGAGAGTTTCAAAACAAGTCAAAGCTTTCCACGTGGCTCTATCGCATTGCCATTAACGAGTCGCTCGACTTCATCCGCAAACAAAAGACCCATCAGGCTGTCAGTGCCGACGAGGACCTGACGCTTGCCAACCGGTTGATGGCAGATGAATATTTTGATGGCGATGAGACACAGGCCCAGCTGCAAGAGGCCATCTCAAGACTTCCCGATGTACAGCGCACGGTTTTCACTCTGCGTTACTATGACGAGATGAAATATTCAGAGATGAGCCAGCTGCTTAACACGAGTGAAGGCTCACTGAAAGCCAGTTATCACATCGCTGTGAAGAAAATTACTGAATATTTTAACCTTCACGATTAAACCATTTACAATTATTAACGTCAAACAAATAAACAATACAATAATATGAAAAGAGAAGACGAAACCGAAAGCATGATTGAGCAGGAAGAATTGCTGCTTCGCAAGCAGTTCGGCCATACCGACCCCTTTCGTGTGCCAGATGGTTTCTTCGACAGCATAGCCGATCAAATCATCGAGCAACTGCCTGAAAAGAAGGCTGAGGTCATTCCGATGAAGAAGGCAGCCCGGCGATTCCTGCGTCCGTGGATGGGTGTTGCCGCATGTCTTGCTGTTGCTGTTCTGTTTGCCCTGTCTGCAGGAATGTGGAAGCACGAGCAGAACCACGAAAACATGGTAACCACGGCAAAAACCTATGCCACACAGGGCGATAGCGATATTGACGTGATTACCGATTATACAATGATGGATAATGAAGACATCTATGCCTACGTCTCAGGGTATTAAAAAGGTGAAAAGTTGAAAAGTTGAAAAAACTAAAAACTGAAATGAAACACAGATTATTACTAATAGCATTCTTGATGACAGTTGTACTTGCTGGCCATGCCCAACAAAGACCCTTCAACCCGGCAAAATTTGAAGCCGAGCTTGAACAGTTTGTTGCCACCGAAGCAGCGCTCACTCCCCAGGAGTCTTCACGTTTCTTCCCAATCTATCGTGAGATGCGCAAAAAGCAGATTGCCATCATGTCGGCAGGATGGAAAAACAAGCACATTGACATCTCAAACGACAAAGCCTGTGCAGAAGCCATCCGCCAACGCGACAACAACGATGTCGAGTTGAAAGAACTACAACGCACCTACCACAACAAGTTCCTTCAAGTACTTCCTGCCCGAAAAGTAATCCGCATCATCCGAGCCGAAGACAAATTCCACCGCCAAGCCTTCAAGCGAGCCACACGGCGCGACCGCTGACCAGTCCATGCAACGTTATTTCATCCATTTCGCCTACGACGGCCAGCGTTACCACGGGTGGCAGCAACAGCCCAATGCCGCCAGCGTGCAGCAAACGTTGCAGCAAGCCCTGAGCACCATTCAGCGCCGGCAGGTCGATGTCGTGGGAGCCGGACGCACCGATACAGGCGTACATGCCCGAGAGATGGTAGCTCATTTCGATTCTCCAGAAACAATAGACACCTCACAACTCGTCTATCGGCTCAACCGGCTGCTTCCCTCCGACATCTCTGTAACCAGCTTGCACCCCGTCGACAACGACATGCATGCACGCTTCAGTGCACGGGCACGCACCTATCACTATTATGTTCATACCCGAAAGAACCCCTTTCTTCATCGATATTCTTGCTACCTCACCTATCCCCTCGACTTCGACCTTATGAACCAGGCAGCAGCCCACCTGCTGACCGTAAGCGATTTTGCAGCTTTCTGCAAGAGCCATACCGATGTTAAGACCACTCTTTGCCAGGTTACCGAGGCACGCTGGGTGCAAGACACGCCATCCCAGTGGCATTTCGTCATCACCGCCAACCGTTTCCTGCGCAACATGGTCCGGGCCATCGTCGGCACACTCATCGACGTAGGCCGCGGGCGCATCACCGTCGACCAGTTCGTACACATTGTTTCTATGCAGAAACGCACCGAGGCAGGCGAAAGCATGCCCGCACATGCACTTTTCTTAGAGAAAATAGAATATCTTTCTAATTCACAGTGTAGAGTGTAGTAAAAAAGATGTTCTTATGTTATTATGTCAAAAAAAAGTAGTATCTTTGCAGGCAGATTGTAACAGCATTCGATTCTATGTCGAAATTGTTATTTTGTTAATATGTCTATTTGTTATGGCACAAAACATTTTCAAAGGCTTGGGCATCGCCCTCGTAACACCGTTTACCGCCGACGGCGAAGTAGACTACCCCTCGTTGAAGCGACTCGTTGACTATCAACTCCAAAACGGAGCCGACTTCCTGTGTATACAAGCCACCACAGGCGAGACACCCTGCCTGACCGCCGAAGAAAAACATCAAATCAAGCAACTCGTAGTCGAGCTGGCCGGAGGCCGCGTGCCAATCCTGAT
Organism: uncultured Prevotellaceae bacterium; assembly: GCA_902776685.1. GTDB lineage: Bacteria > Bacteroidota > Bacteroidia > Bacteroidales > Bacteroidaceae > Prevotella. The sequence goes on along the minus strand of CACYRB010000011.1, from coordinate 21,601 downwards.
GGGGTGTGGAGGAAACAACACCGCAGCCGTAGTCGACCAGTTGCGCACAGGCGATTTCAGCGGCATCGACGGCGTGCTCAGCGTGTGCCCCTATTACAACAAACCGTCTCAGGAAGGACTCTATCAGCACTTCCGCGCCATAGCCGAGGCCTCACCGCTACCCGTCGTGCTCTACAATGTTCCCGGGCGGACCGGCGTCAACCTGAAATCGTCTACAACCCTGCGACTGGCAGCCGACTGCCAGAACATCGTTGCCATCAAAGAAGCCGCAGGCTCGCTCGAGCAGGTCGACGAAATCATCAAGCAGAAGCCCGCCCGTTTCGACGTCCTCTCCGGCGACGACGCACTCACCTTCTCCATGGTCGCCTCGGGAGCAGCAGGAGCCATCTCCGTCATCGGAAACGCATTGCCAAAAGAAGTGTCGCGCATGATACGCCTCGAGTTCAGAGGCGAATACGAGCCCGCCCGGAAAATCCACCACCGTTTCACCGAACTCTATTCCCTCCTCTTCGTCGACGGAAACCCCGCAGGCGTTAAAGCCCTGCTCCACGAAATGGGGTTCATCGAGAACGAGCTGCGGCTCCCGCTCGTTCCCACGCGGGTTGCCACCTCACAGAAAATCGCCGACATCCTCAAAGAACTACGCATATAATATAACCCCCTGCGTAATTGTCAGCGAAGCAGATCGTTGTTCAGAGATTAACTTTTGGAAAGTTATATGGGCCATATTGCAATGCAATATGGCCCATATAAGTCAGTAAAACGCCCCATATAACATTCTGAAAGTTTCTCTATTTCACTTCCACGACTCGGAATCCGGTTTGTGATGTTTGTCGTTGTTGGTATTGGTCGATGGTAAGGATTTCCTCAACAACTTTTTTCCTTAGCAGCGATGCGTTAAGCAGGTGAAGACCGTCGTCGTGCCATACGGCTATGCCGATGTGCGAGGTGTCGAGACCTGGCTTCATCGTGGTGAGGGCAATGATGTCGCCATCGTGTATTGTCCTGCGCATGAGTGTGGTGTTTGTTGGGGTGCCTTTGGGGATGTAGCGGTATTGGTTGCCGGTAAGTCGTCGCTCCATGTTGGTAATCTGGCTAATCCATTCGGGATGGCTTACGAGCATGGGATATTGGTTGACATGGCTACGCATATAGTCAATGTGAAGGATTTGGATTGCAGTAAAGGGCGGGTTGGGTATTTGTCGTTCACAGACGTACCCTTTTATTGTGTTGTTGTCAATCCATTCAGAGAAATAGTGTAGTCGGGTGGGATAGGAGATGATACCGTCGCGATAGCGAATTTGTTGTAGGTGGTGCTTGAAGTGCGCAAAGGACCGTTGCCCGTTTTTTGTGCAGGCATAGAGTGCCAATACGGTTTCTACGTATGTGGTACAGTCGAGTTCGCGCAGGTTGACGATGAGCTTTTCTTCTTGGTTTACTTCGAGGGTTTTCCCAACGTAAGGTTGCCCTACAAACTTGCGGGCAAACCACAGAATGAGATTTGTGTCTGAAGGCAGTTTCGCGGCTTCGCAGAGTAAGTGGACTACTCGCAGGGAGTCGGTGTAGGATGGCTCCAGGCTTTGTGCGGCGGAAGTGCTGGGCCACAGAAGAAATGAGAGACAGAGGCAAAGGAGTTGTTTCATCGTTTCATAAAGTTAAATCCGACGTAGATGTTCAGGCTGCCGAAGATGTTGTTGGTGGAGAATTCTTTTTTGTTGTAGTTGTAGGCATGGATGATGAGACTTGAGCCAGCATACCAACGGGTGTTGTTCCATACGAGTCCGAAGCGGCCTACGCCGTCGAGGTTGAAATTTTTGATGGAGAAGTTTCGCAGGGTAAAGTGGGAGTATTCGGAGTCACCTTTGGTGCGTTTGTAGGCGAGGGCGAGCGAGAGCGACGAGGCGAATAGCCAGTTGCGGGCAAACACCCAGTTGTAGGCGTAGCCTCCGGAGAGGGAGATGTCGGTGTATTGGATTTTCTCGAACATGAGCGAGCTGTTGATGCGCTGGCTGGCGATGTCGCTACCGAGGCGCTGCTCGACGATTTCGTTGAGCTTGTTCCAGTCGACGTTGAGGGTGTGGCGGGTGTAGCCGATGCCGATGAGGGGTGAGCCGCAGCTGATGCGCTGTACGGTGCTTTGGCTGAATGCTGCGGGGTAGGAGAAACGGCGGTGGTTGAAGATGTAATAGGCGTTGAAGCCTTTTATGCTGGAATGGAGGCCGTCGTAGTGGGTGTTTTTGATGGGGGCGGTGTTGATGTCGCTGCCGAGGTCGAGCCGACGGATGAGGTAGTCGTTGCCGGTCTTGCGGTAGAAGAGATCGATGCCGACCTTGGAGCTGTAGAGGCTGAGGTCGAACTCCTGACGGGTCTTGTCGTCGCCGAGATGGCTGATGTCGATGGTATAGCCGAGGAAGAGCCAACGCCATCCGAAGTAGGGACCAATCTTGACGGAGGGTCGTGGCGCGAAGGTGATGCTGTGGCCGTCGCTGTCGTTGAGTCGGTAGAGCTCGTAGGTGTTGGTGTTTTGGAACATGACGGTGTAGTTGTAGCGTTGGGGCTCGATGTAGAGGGTGTCGATGTGGTTGAATGACTTGACGACTTGATAGGCGGCATCGACGTTTTTCTGTATGACGTGTTTTTTTTCGCCGATGGTATCGGGCTGCAAGGTCGTAGCATGGACTTGCTGCGGGAGTAGCTGCAACATGAGGCTGCAGATTATAATGCATAATGCATAATGCATAATGCATAATTGGACTGGCTCATCGCGGTAACTATTCATTATTCATTATTCATTAGCGAAGCGCTACAGTTTTCCCAGGATGCGGTCCATGACCCAGTTGACGGGAGTGGCGCTTACGCTGGTGCATTGGCAGGTGGCGGTGCCTTGCAGGTCTTCAATGACGTTTTTGATGATGGGCAGCTGGACGTAGGGCGGGTTGTCTACGGTGATGTGCTCAGTTCCGTTGCCGTTGGTCAGGCGGATGGGGGTGTAGTTGAATACTGAGAAGGTTAGTATGCCTTGCTCGCCAATGACGTGGATGCTGTCTTCTTTGGCGGTGGCATGTCCGACAAAGCACCATGAGGCGCTGCCTGGCAGACCATCGGCAAACTGAAAGGCGGCACTGATGGTGTCTTCGGCTTGGTAAAGACCTGCGCGGTTGGTGGTATAGCCATGTGCATGGGTGATGATGCCGAAGAGGTGCTGCAGGAGGTCGAGCTGATGGGGGGCGAGGTCGTAGAAGTAGCCTCCGCCGGCAATGTCGGGCTGAAGTCTCCAGGGGAGCTGGCCGGCACTGTTGTAGTCGAGCTCGCGTGGTGGTACGGAGAAACGCAGTTGCACGTTGGTGACTTTCCCGATGGCCTGTGCTTCGATAATAGCCTTGACGCGCTGAAAGTAGGGGAGGTAGCGACGGTAGTAGGCCACGAAACAGGGGACACTTGTTTCTTCGCTCACGCGATTGATGCGGACACAGTCGTCGTAGGTTGAGGCCAAGGGCTTTTCCACGTAGACGGGCTTGCCTGCTTTCATGGCCATGATGGCAAACGTGGCGTGGCTTGAAGGGGGCGTGGCGATGTAAATGGCGTTGACGTCGGGGTCGTCGATGATTTGCTGCGGGTCGGCGTACCATTTCTTGATGTGATGGCGTGTGGCATAGGATTGTGCCTTTTCCTTGCTTCGGCTCATCACGGCTTCGATGTGGGAGCCTTCAACTTCGTTAAAGGCTGGACCCGATTTTTTCTCGGTGACTTCTCCGCAGCCGATAAATCCCCAACTAATCTGTTTCATAGCTTATCGTTTTTTTCTTTTCCTCGGTCCAATGGTCGATGAGTCGTCGGGCGATGCTCATCTTTTGCGGTATCTCGGGCAGCTGATTATAGTGAAACCACCCTCCCTCTGACAGTTCGGATGCTTGCAGTTGCAGTTCGCCGTCGGCATACTCGGCGGTAAAGCCCACCATGAGTCCGCTGGGATATGGCCATGGTTGTGAACCGAAATAGCGCAGGTTGCGGATGGTGAGGCTTGTTTCTTCTTTTACTTCACGCCTGACGGCCTCTTCAAGTGATTCGCCCGTTTCGACAAAGCCTGCGACGAGTCCATAGTAGCGGCCCCGGAAATCTCTCGAACGTACGAGTAGCACGTCGTCTCCGCGGCTTATGAGTACGATGATGGCGGTGGTGAGTTGCGGCCATGACTGTTGATGGCATGATGGACATTCTTTATATAGCCCGTCACGGATTGTCTGTGGTGTGCCACAGTGGCCGCAATAGCGGGTGCGCTGGTCCCAGTAGACGAGCTCGTGGCATTTGCCTGCCATCTGGTAGTCGGCCTCGGCCAGAACAAAATAGCTTTGGCGCAGGTCGTAGAAGGTGTATCCTTCCGGAGCAGGGACATCGACGGGGAATGCCATGACGCAGTGCTTGCTTTCGGTGGCTGCGAATACCTGTATAGGCGATATGTTTTCCGATGGTGGTATCGGGGCATTGACTGCTTGTGGAATGGCATATTCGCCGTCAGAAAGTTCTTGTAGCAGCAGTCTGTACTTGTTGAAGACGAACCAGCTTGTCATGGATTAGCCAACTTTGTCATATTGAGCAGGCTGATTCTCTTATCGGGCGAAACCGTTCCGTTGATGGTGTATTTCCCCTCGGCCTTTGAGTTGTCTTTGTGCTCCTCGACTTTGGTGGCAGAGAAAGAAACGATGTATTCGTAACGTCCTTCGGCAATTTCGTGTTTCTGGGTTTTGTAGTCGCCCAGGATATGCCAGTTCAAGTTAGACACGTTTTCCTTGTATTGTTTTTCCATAAAAGCCTGTACGTCGGCTTTTGTAGCATTGGGCTGTCCGATGAGCGATGTCATGGTGGGTTCTACATATTGTGTCAGGGCCTCGCCGTTCTTTGAGTTGATGCTTTGGAAGAATTTTCTGAAGAGACCAGCAATCATGGTCTGTTCTTCAGGGGTCACGATGAGGGCGTTAAACTTCTTGATTCGCTCGTTCGCTTCGTTGGCATGAAGTCCTTTCTCGTGGTCGGCCAGATATTCGCGCATGGCATCGATGGTGTTGTTCTTTGCTGCTATAGCCCAATCCATGGAGTCAATTTTTTGTAAAGCCTCCGCTTTATGTTTGGAGTCGGGGTGTGTGTCGACATATCGCCGCAAGGCAGATTTTGAATTGCTGACCAACGCGTTAATCCATTCTTTATCGATGCTTTTCAGTTGTGTCATGCGCTTCTCAATGTCTTCGCGGTGTTGCTTGGGGGCATCGATATAGGTTTTCAGATAACTTTGCAAGACGTCGGGCTCGCTGCTTTTCATGGCATATTCGTAGGCCGAACTCTCCTTTTCTGTCTTTGCATTGTTGTAGAAATAGAGACAGCATCCGCAAATGATAAGTGCCAGCACAAACGAAACGATGAGTGCACTGTAGTCGCGTTTTCCTTTGTTCTTTTCTGTAGTGGAGGCTTTTCTGGTTTTTTCGTCTTTTTCGGGCGACGTCGTTTCTTCGCTTTCTCGTCGAACGGTGAGCGGGATGGCATCATCCTGATAGGTGTCTTCCTTTTCGAAAGAGGTCTCTTCTTCGTTTTCGGGTGTGTGTATGTCTTCTTGGTGGTCGTGGCAGTTTGGACAGACACTCTGATCGTCGAGATAGACTTCTCCGCAATATTTACAACGGATGATGTGGTGTGCTATTTCTACGCCACATGATGGGCATGTTGGGGCTTTGTCGCTTACTTGGTGCCCACATTCGGGACATTTTATAATGGCCATATCAATTTAATTTTAATATTGAGTAGTTTCAAGATGGTTGTTCTACCTTTCTACCGGATAGACTTCGACGTGCGTATGTCTGTTGCTGCCAGAGTTGCGGAAGCGTATCTCGCGCATGCTGTGACGCCCCATAAAGCGGTTCTTGTCGACATAGCCTTGCACACCGTTGATACGTCCTTTGGCAGTATATTGCCACATGATGTAGTCGCGTTCGTCGCGCAGTCGTGGCTCATTGGTAGAGTATTGTGCAATCCATAGCTTGTAGTCGTTCACTTTTCCCAGGAGGTAGTTGTTGTAGAAATTGGTATAGGTGTAGACCAATGGCTTTTGGTTGTAGATGCGCGTGACGATTTCGAGGAATTTCTGCACGGAATCAACAAACTGAGCGTTAGTCATTCCCGAAGGCTTGTCTTCAATATCAATCATCGGCAGCAGGTCTTGGTCTTCGGGCCGACATTGCGCACGGAAGTTGCGAGCCTGTTTCTCGAGAGGTGTGCGGGCGCGGAAATAATGGTAAACCCCCACTTTCAACCCATAACGTTTAGCCAACCTGATATTCCGTTCGAAGGCAGGGTCGATGAAATCGCCCCCTTCAGTGGCCTTCATGTACACGAATGCCATTTTCGAGTTCTCACCGATGGCTTCCCAAAATATCTCTTTCTGATGGTGGCTGATGTCGATACCGTGCATGTGGCGACATGTGTCTTCGCATTCAATGTAATATTGTGCAGAGGCAGTAAGCGTAGTCGCCAGTATATTGAGTAAAATAATTGCAAACTTCTTCATATTTTGCAAAGTTAGCAAAAAAATGTCGAGCGTTTGGTGTTTGAAGTTTAGTCTTTAGTGTTTTTAACACTATTTTAAGGTTATAAGGCAATACATGGCTTTACTCCTCGATTTCAGCCAGACTCTTGACAAAGTTGCGCATGAAGTTGCTTGTGGTTTCAATGGGCGAATAGGCGATGTAGCGGATACTGCGGCGCAAGTTGCGTCGAAGCACTGTTGAGTTGTTTTTCAGAAATCCGGTCTTGCTTTGCTTGAAGTGCCATTCTTCGGCCGTGTCGCTGGCTGTATGTTTCAGTGTTCTCAATGTCAGGGGGTAGGCAGCGTTGACAAAACGTTGCATGAAAGGTAGTTCGTCGGTGTCGAAGTTGAAGACAGCCACCAGAATGCTGCCTTCCAGTTCGGCCATGCGTCTGATGTGAAGATGGTCGAGCCATTTCTCGAATTTCACGAAGTCGACACGGTCTCCTTTCGTTCGCAGAAAATGTCCTAATTCAAGGATGCCGCTGAGCGAAATACCACGATTCAGGATTTGCGCAATGTTGTCAACGACAATATCGAGCAGTTGCAGCGTCTCGGTAGATGTGTCGATGGCATGTCGTTCGGCGTTTTTTATCTTCTTCAGCCGATGGTTGAGCACATGGTTGCTCAGTCGGGGCGTGGCGGGCTTGGCAGGCTGGACCTCCTGTGCAGCGAGTCGCTCAAGGCTTTCGAGTAGCGAGGGCGGAAAGGTCTTGTCGGTGTCAAACTGATGGTTCTTCAGTCCCTTGTATGCAATCGATGTCACCTGCTGAGCTTGCAGCAGTTGAAGCAGTCGGTTCCATTTGAAGTCCGACATTGGCTCAAGGCGTTCGTATTCGCCTAACGCTCCCGAGCGTAACAGTCTAAAGAAGTTCCGTTTTATGATGTCCATTCTTTTAATTCATAATGCATAATTGGCTGGCGCATCCCCACATACTAATGGAGACTTTTCACCTTTTCACCATTTAACTATATCGTCGTGGGTAGCGCAGCAGGATGGCGGCAAGGGCACAAAGTCCGACAGCCATGGGGTAGTAGAGGTAGGGAATGATGGCTGTCGGGCTGATAGAGGCCAGTCCTGCGGCCATCAGCAGCTGCGCCCCGTAGGGCAGGAATCCTTGCATGGTGCACGAGAACGTGTCGAGAATGCTGGCGGCCTTTCGCTTGTCTACTCCGAAGCGGTCGCCGATTTGCTTCGCAATTCCGCCTACCGTCAGAATGGCAACGGTGTTGTTGGCTGTGCAGACATCCACCATGGCAACCATAGCGGCAATAGACAGCTCGGCACCGCGTTTGCCTTTCACGCGCGACGTGACTTTCTTGATGGCGAAGTCGATGCCGCCGTTTTCCTTAACCACCTCCAACAGTCCGCCGGCCATCATCGAGATGATAATGAGTTCGCTCATCGAGAGAATGCCTTTCCCGACGCTGTTCAGCCATTCGAAAAACTCAGTAGTGCCTGTGCTGATGCCGATGATGCCTGTCAGTGCAATGCCCAGCGTGAGGGCAGCCATTACGTTCAGACCGCAAACAGCCGTGATGAACACAGCCAGATAAGGTATGACAAGCCAAAAGCGGACCGCCGGAACTTGTGCCGAGGTGCTTATGCCGCTTCCCATGACCACGTAGGCAATGAGTATGGCTATGGCAGCAGGCATGACGATGAAAGCGTTAACCCGAAACTTGTCGCTCATGCGACATCCCTGTGTCGATGTTGCCACGACGGTTGTGTCGGATATGAACGATAAGTTGTCGCCGAAGAATGCGCCTCCCACAACGATAGCCGTCATCAGTGCAGTACTCGTGCCGGTTGTCGTAGCCATTCCTGCCGCTATGGGCACGAGTGCCACGATTGTTCCCACACTTGTCCCGATGGCAATGCTGATGAAACAGGCAGCCAGGAACAATCCCGCCAGCATCCACTCCGGCGGCAGGATGGCGAGCGCAGCAGCTACCGTGGCATCAATGCACCCCAGTTCCTTGGCAGAGTTGGCAAAGGCTCCGGCAAGAATAAAAATCCAGAGCATCATCATCACCCCCTCGGATCCTGCGCCGCGCCCGAACACCTTGATGCGCTCGGGCAGCGACTGTCCGCGTGCAATGGCAATGGCATAGATGCTGGCAAAAAGAAACGCTACCGTTATCGGAACCTTGTAGAAGTCGCCGACAACCAGCGATGTGACCAGATAGAGCGCCACAAACACAGCCAGTGGAGACAGAGCAATCAGGCCTTTCACAATTGCGTTCTTCTGTAGAAATCAACGTTTTCCCGCGTCAGCAGTTCGATGGGCATGTAGTTTACCGGTTCAACCTTCTTTTTCAGTACCACAGCTCGGAACAGCGCATCGACACTGTTGTAGCCTTGCATGAACGAGTGCTGGGCAATGAGAAACGAGATGCTGCCCTGACGCAGGCAAAACTCGTTCTTCGGCACCATGTCGTAGCCCATAATCTGCACCTCGCGCTTGTTGCGACGCAAGAGATAGTCGCCCACGATGTGAGCCTTCGAGTTGAAGGCTATGCCGTTGTGAATGCCCTTATGCTGCTCAAAGAAAGCATCAATCAGTTTCTCTGTTTCACGTTTCGAAGCCTCATAGGGAACGTCAAGCTCCACAATCTTCACTGCCGGAAAATGCTCGCCCATATAGTGGCGGAAGCCCACCTCGCGGTTAGCCTGCTGCTTACTCGTAACCTGTCCGTCCTTGGTCTGCTTGAACAGCATAATCTCCGTTTCGCCCGTAGCCAGCAACATCAGCATACGGGCCGCAAAATGTCCGCTTTGCACAGGGTCCTGGCCATAGAAGGAGAGCGGTCGCAGGTCGGGCATGTAGGAGTCGAGCACCACAAACGGGATGTCGTTCTCGTGCAGGCCGTCGGCCAGCATGCGCGTGTTGTTCAGCGTAGAGGGAGCCACCACCACGCCGTCGGGATTCAGAGCCAGACACTCGCGCGAGCACTCGGCAAACGAGGCATTGTCGAAACGTGTGTAGTAGAGGCGTTTCACGTCGATGCCGAAGTCGTGGCGAGCCTCCACAGCCCGCTGGGCACCTTCCTCTATCTCGTCCCAATAGGTCTCCTCGCTGTGGCGGGGCAGCACCATTACGAACGTATATACTCGGTTTTGTGCCAGTGCACTGGCATAGGCATTCGGCTTATAGTTGGTTTCCGACAGAGCCTGCTCTATCAGCTTCCGCGCTTTGGCTGATACTCCGGGGCGGTTGTGCAGTACGCGGTCAACCGTGCCCGCCGAGACCCCTGCCTTCAGCGCAATGTCTTTTATTCTGATGCGTTGTTTCATATTTTTGTATTCTTTCCGATGCAAAGTTACGAAAAGTCGAGAGTAGAACAAAATAAACTCGTTTATTTTTTTGCCGAGACGGAGTAACTTATCTAAAGTCACGAAAAAAATATGCATTATTCATTCTGAATTGTGAATAATTTATTACTTTTGCCAACGCATACTAATTTTTTTATGATGAAACGTTCATTTATCCTCTTCGCCGTTGTGCTGATACTTACGCTCGGCACATCGTGCGCCACAAAGCAAACCGCCATCAATCGTATGGAACGATTCTCCGTTGAGCTCCGCGACAACAGCCAGGACTATACCCTTGCCGAATGGAAGCAAGCGGCCAACCGTTTTGTCGAACTGCGCAAGCAGATGGCGAAGTACGACTACACTCCCGAGCAGCGTAAGCAGATTGGACAGCTCGAAGGGCGTTGCCTGCGCTATATGGCAGAAGGCGCAAAGAACGGACTGCTCAATCGTGCCCTCGGACTGGGTGGCGAACTCAATGGAATTCTCGACGAAATACTGAATTTAAATCCTTGAAGCCCATTGTGTTGCCATTTTTATCTTAAGTTCTGCTTTATGTAAAAACGTTTCTCAAAGTCGGTATGCGATTTTGAGAAACGATTTCTCAAAACGTGAGAAATGGTTTCTCAAAATCTGAAAAACCGTTTCTCACGTTTTGGGAATCACATTCTCACTGCTTGGGAATCGCAGCGATGCAATTTATTTCAATACCATCTTCTTTCCTCCCACGACATAGATGCCTTTTCGATATGAAGGATGCTTCATGAATGAAGAGACGTCGTCGGCGATTTTACGGCCTTGCAGGTCATAGACAGCACCTTCGGATGAGGATTGAGTGGTGAGGGATGAGGGATTACGCATGATGTCGATGGCTGTGGCGTCGCTGAAGTCAACCTTTACCTCGTCGATGGTTATCGATTCCTCAATTTCAAAATATCCTCGGAAGGCATTGACGGGCTTCTCCTCGTCTCCGTTTGTGACTATCTGACCTTGTTCGTTCATATAGAACTGGTTGTAGTGATACGGATAAAGAACCTTAGTCGAGTAATTACCGATGAACTTGACTTCTTCCATTCCTTCCGATGCTGCAGTAATGGTTTGCGGTGTCTCGCTGCCGATGAGCATCTCTTTGAATCGAACGTCGGTAATGGCGTCTCCGTCGTCAGACCACTTGATGACATAGGGCTTTCCTTCCTCAATCTGCGTGGCCGTCTTGAAGGTCAAGTAGAGTGTATTACCCTCAATGCCGGTCTTCTTATTGTTGTCTTCGGGCGAGGGGTCGAGTTCCATGATGGTAGCGCCGGCCAGGGGCGATGTGGCAATGGCTTCGGCCGAAAGACTGAACGGCAGGCAGATGGTGCTCCACTTGTTGTTCTTTTCAAGGGTGCGGTCTTTAATCCTCACGTCGTAGGTCTTCCCCTTGCTGCTCTCAATGCGGTAGATGTTGCTGTAGTCGTAGCGGTCGTTGTCGAGCAGCACGAACGTCGGGCCTACACCTTTGATGTAGACATGCTCGGCGGGCATGGTCAGCGAATACAGGTTGTCGCCCCATTCGTTCTGTCCTGTCAAGGGGATGGGGTTGCCGTTGGCAGTGAATCCTTCATATTCAAACTCGGCAGCAGCAAGCGTCATCACGAGAGTCTCGTCTTTGCCCACATAGTAGAAGTGCCCTTTCTCATCTTCGAAATAGGTGCCCACGAAAGCGCTTTGGTAGTCTGGGTGCATGCCGATGTGCTCGTCGACGCTGATGGGCCAGCCACGCATGGCCTTTCCTTTCACGTCGGTGCCGTTGATTCCGCCGTAGCGGCATGCGCCGATGTAGTAGTTGTTGGTGATGTTTTCATTTCTGCTTTTGCCTACTATGGCTCCGGCATTGGCCACGCCGTTGACTGTTTCCATAAGGGCGTTGCTGATACAGTGGTCTATCGAGCCGTTTTGGACGTTTTCCCCGATGATACCGCCTACAATGCTGTTAGCCTCTTTTGCCATAATCTTTCCGGTGTTGATCGAGCCAAAAATCTGCCCAACGTTCCGGGCGGCTATACCGCCGACCAAGCCTTCGCCTTCAATGCTGCCATGGAAACTGCCATTTACAGTACCTTCGTTCCAGCCGACAATGCCGCCTGCGACTCCCTTAAACCTGCCATCACTGTAATGTTTGACCGTTCCATACGATTCTGCATTGATTTCTCCATCGTTATAGCCTGCAATGCCACCAACCAAGTAATTACCACTGACGGTCACATCATGTCCTTCGGGTATGTTGCACATAGAGATGTTGCCATGATTCTGAGCTGCTATGGCACCGGAATACTCGCCGCCGGTAAACGATGACCGTCCGCCGATTGTGATGCTTTGAATGTAGGCATTAGGGTTTACAAGCCCAAACAATCCGACGTTCTTATCATTCGTACAGGTGACGTTATTGATGCTGTGGTAGCTACCGTCGAAATGACCGTCAAAACCATTACCACCGATTTCGCTGGTTCCTATCGCCGTGTAGGTTTTGCCTGCGTAGTCGAGGTCGGCTGTTTGTTTGAAGTACACGTTCGTAGTCTTGAATTGCTTGTCGTTGACGAGTTTGGCCAGCATGTCCATGTCGTCGGTAGAGCCGATGAGGAACGGGCTGGCCTGTGTGCCTTCGCCATCCCAGGCATTCGTTATGGTGAATGTTCCGGTATATTCGCCGCCGTAGTTGCCGATTCCCCATAAGGTGATGGGGTGTTCGCCCACGTTGGTATAGCCTTCAGGATTACGGTCGGTCATGAAGTCGGTACCCTCTTTCAGATATTTGCCGGCCTTGGCATCCCACAGCGTGATTTTGGGCACTTTTGGCTCGCCGTCGTAGCGGGCCGACTCCTGAATGTCGATGTTGATGTTGTTGGGTTTGTAGGTGATGTCGGTTGCGATTTCCGCAGCAATCGCCACATCCCATCGGGGCATGGTGAAGAACCACGACCCATCTTCCTTTTGTCGTAGGCGAATGTTGTCGTGTCCACGTGCTATGGCATCGAAGGTCCACATCTTGCCGGTAGCCACGCCGCCGAAGGTATGGAGCTCGGAAAACTCTACGGGTTTGTCAGACTCGTAGTAGTCGGTACCGTCGAGCGTGACAATGGGCTGGGTAATGAAGGTGCCACCGGTTAAGGCGGGGGTGGCAAAGCGGATGGAGTTGACGTGCTTCGTGTCATCGGAGTCTACCCCAACCGACGATTCTGGCGCTCCGATGCCGTTGATGGTACAACCGCCGCTGATATAGCAGTTGGTCACGGTTCCTTTGATAAACTCTCCTACGATAGCACCGATATAATGGGTGCCGAGAATCTGTCCGTAGTTCCAACAGCCGTTTATTGTTCCTTTGTTATTATTTCCGACGATGCCTCCTATACCGGAGGCCCCTGTGTCGCCTTTGGTCACGGTGGCCCTGTTCGTACAGTTGCTGATAGAGCCCTCTACATTAACTCCAACAATTCCGCCGAACATAGAAAGAGCTCCAGCGTTAGGAATAATCGTAACGCTTTCCTCGGTGTGGCAGTTAACAACAGAGCCACTCCAGTGCAGAAGGCCTATTATACCTCCGACCATTGATTTTCCAGCGATTTTGCTGTTTCCGCCGAGAGTCAGGTTCTTAACCGTACCACCCGCATTAACACTGGCAAACAGGCCAGCATAATTACCGTTTCCACTAAAGTTTTTCAGGTTTGTGACGTTTGAGATGGTCTTTCCGTTTCCGTCGAAGGTGCCGCAGAAGGAGCGGACGGCCCCCTGATCATAAATAGTTCCTCCGATGATGTTGTACTCCTGGCCTTCGAAATCGAGGTCGTTAGCTAACTTGAAATGTTTGCCACTGTAAGCGTTACCTCCGTTCACGTCGTTGGACAATTGTCGCATGTGATCGGTGGTTGAAATGATGTACGGGTCGCGCTCGGTTCCCGAGCCACCGCCAAAACTGCTGTCGGCCCACACTGAAGTAGGCATGGTGGAGAGCGTCATCACTGTGATGAGCATCCCCCAGAATGTCTGCTTGATAGTCATAATATTGATATTGTTATACTTTGGTGAATTAGATTTTCCCTACCAATTTGTATATTTTTCCCTCGCACGGGAATGTTTTGACTGCAAAGATACAAATAATTACCGATTTGTGCAATTATTTTCTTTACAATTTGATTAAATCTTTCACCACTTCGCCTCCGATGATGATGCCAGCGGCAGCAGGAACAAACGCGCAAGAGGGTAGTGGAGGACGCGTTGAAGGTTGAATAGTTGAATGGTTGAAAGGTTGAACGTTATCGTTCCCGTTATCGTTCCCGCTATCGTTTTCCTGGCTATAGACCACTTTCATGTGGTTGATGCCTTCTTTTCGTAGGGTTTTTCGTATGACTTTAGCCAGCGGGTCGCCTTGTGTCTTTGCAAGGTCGGTGACGCAAAAGGCTGTGGGGTCGGTTTTGCGGGCTGCGCCCATGCTTGCAATGATGGGCAGGCCGAGGCGGTGGCAGCGTCGTGCAAGTTCGAGTTTTGCTTTCACGGTGTCGATGCAGTCGACCACGTAGTCGAATGTGGAGAGGTCTATCTCGTCGGCGTTTTCAGGGAGATAGAACATTTTGTATTTCCTGACGGTACACGCGGGGTTGATGTCGTGGATACGAGTTTCGGCCACGTCGACCTTGTATTGTCCGATGGTGGAATGGAGGGCAAAGATTTGACGGTTGAGGTTGGAAGGTGCGACGCGGTCGTTGTCGATGAGGTGCAGCTCGCCGACTCCGCTGCGGGCAAGCACTTCGGCGACATAGCCGCCCACGCCGCCGATGCCGAAGAGGGCAACCTTGGACTGTCGTAGCTTTTCAACGGCTTCGGTGCCGAAGAGTAGTTCGGTTCGTGAAAACGGGGTCTCGTCCATAAGAAGTGAAAAGTTAAGAAGTGAAAAGAGATAAGTGAAAAGTAATAAGTCCCTACATACTGATGGAGACTTTTCACTCTTCACTTATCACTTCTTAACTCTATTTGTTTTCTATCTCCTCTTGCATATCGATGAAGTTATGGTCTTTATCATAGAACTCGTATTGCAGGAATGCGAGTTTTTGCGAGGGGATGATGCGCACGCCGAATCCGTATCTCATCTGCCAACGTCGTTTCAGGCTTGGAAAGCCTTGGTTGATGTAGGCAGCGACGTAGGGATGTACGTGCAGTGCAAATTTCTTGATGCCAATCTTGTTGACAAGGTTGTCGATTTTACTTTCGAGCTGGTCGGTAAAGATAATGCTCGACTTGATTTTTCCTTTACCGAAGCAGGTGGGACAGGTCTCTTCTACTTTTACGTCCATGGCCGGGCGCACGCGCTGACGTGTGATTTGCATGAGCCCGAACTTGGAAAGGGGTAGGATGTTGTGGCGGGCGCGGTCTTGCTTCATGTTCTCACACATGCGCTCGTAGAGCATCTGCCGGTCTTCGGCGAGCTTCATGTCGATGAAGTCGACAATGATGATGCCGCCCATGTCGCGCAGACGTAGCTGGCGTGCGAGTTCGTCGGCTGCACCCAGGTTTACCTCAAGGGCGTTAGCCTCTTGGCCGTTGTCGCTCTTGACGCGTGTGCCGCTGTTCACGTCGACAACGTGCATGGCCTCGGTGTGCTCGATGATGAGATAGGCGCCGCGCTTGTAGTTTACGGTTTTGCCGAAGCCCGACTTGATTTGCTTCGTGATGTTGAAATTGTCGAAGATGGGTACTTTTCCGGTATAACGCTTGACAATTTCTACTTTTTCGGGTGCGATGAGGGCAACATAGTCTTTGACTTCCTGATACACGTCGTCGTCGTTGACGTAGATGCTTTCGTAGGTTGGGTTGAAGAGGTCGCGCAACAGGGCGACGGCTCTTCCTGTTTCTTCAAAGATGAGTTGCGGGCGTTGCTGGGTCTTCTGTACTTTGACCAGTGCATCTTCCCATCGCTTGGTAAGAATCTTGATTTCAGCATCGAGCTCGGCCACGCGTTTTCCTTCGGCTACTGTCCGAACGATGATACCGCAGTTCTTGGGCTTGATGCTTTGGATGAGCTGTTTCAGTCGGGAACGCTCTTCGCCGCTTTTGATTTTGGAGGAAACCGACACCTTGTCGCCAAAGGGAATGAGCACCAAGTTGCGTCCGGCAAAGCTGATTTCGCCCGTCAGACGCGGGCCTTTGGTGGAGATGGGCTCTTTCACGATTTGCACAAGAACTTCCTTGTCTTTGGCGAGTGCTGTCTGTACACTCCCGTCGCGCGGAAGGTCGGGCAACCGTGAGGCTTTGGCAAAGGGGTAGAGTTTCTTCCTGTCGCTTTGTACCTGCTTGAGGTATTTCTCGAAAGAGTTGAATTGACTTCCTAAGTCAAGATAGTGAAGAAAGGCATCGCGTTCGAATCCGACATCGACAAAGCTGGCGTTGAGCCCAGGCATGAGCTTCTTCACCTTTGCTATGTAGATGTTGCCAACAGAGAAAGAGGCAGAGCGCGGCTCGGTCTGATACTCAACGAGTTTCTTGTCTTCGAGCAGTGCAATTGAAATTTCTTTCTGTTGGACGTCAATTACTACTTCGCTTGTCATTTCTTTACTTGATAATAATAAAAGTTAAGACCCCCTCCCAACCTCCCCCCGAAGGGGAAAGGGACTCAAATGTCTGTGCGGATGCGCCCCTCCCCTTCGGGGGGAGGTTGGGAGGGGGCTTCGGGTTTCTGTTCAGGCTTTCTTTTTTATAAGAAAGCGGGACGTGTCAATACATTTCCTTCGTGCGGATGTTTTGACACGCCCCCATTCAGAATAGACTGTATATGTGTGCAAGTGGGGTGTATTTACTTGCTCTTATGCCTATTCTTTCTCAGTCTCTTTTTACGCTTATGCGTTGCCATCTTGTGGCCTTTTTTCTTTTTACCGTTTGGCATGATTCTTTTGTTTTAAATTGTTATTATTGTATTTTGTAATGATTTATGCAGGAAGCAATGGTTGACGCTGACGCCAACAGGGCTGTTCTTATTTCCCGTTTTTCATTTGCTCGCTAAAGCTCTTGGCAGGCTTGAAGCTGGGAATGTCGTGAGCCTCAATCACCATAGTGGTGTTCTTGAGAATATTACGGGCAGTCTTGGCTGCTCTGTGCTTGACGTTGAAGCTGCCGAATCCGCGCAAATAGACGTTCTCGCGCTTGTTGAGAAGGCTGTCCTTCACTGACTTCATGAAACACTCTACAACGGTGCTGACATCTTTCTTGTCGATGCCAGTAGTCTCAGCGATTTCGTTGATAATATCTGCTTTTGTCATCGTTAATGAAACTATTTTGTATTAATAATTATTTATTTTGGAGTGCAAAATTACAAGTTTTTCTTGTGATATGAAAATTTATTTTGTTTTTTTTGTAAAATATTTTGCAGAAACGACTAATTTTCATGGATTTAGACTTACGTCGTACATTTTTAATGTTTTTATCGTGTGATTATCGTTGGTAAAAAAGAACCCTGAAAACCATTTCTTCCAGTTAGAAAACAAACTTTTGAAAAGTTATATGGCCCATATAGGTGGGTTATATGGGCCATATAGGTCAGTTATACGGCCCATATTACTGCATGAAACATAAGAGTAGGAAATGCTTAAAGCACAAACTCCGTTTGTGTGAAGCTTAAAGTGGAATTCATACAAAACGAGAGGTGAGAAACTTTCTCACCTCCCATTTCTTATTTCTATTTTTTAGTATTCCATCACTGGCGGAAGTTCCTTGGCCTGAGCAATCATGCGCTCAACCTCAACCAATGCGGGAACTCGTCCGACAAGATGTTTCTCTTCGTTGATTTCCTCGAGTTTGGGTTGCAGGTTTTCAGCCACGCGATGGCGGAACTCTTTTACGGTGTCCACTCCGGCAGCTTCAAGCAGTTCGGAGAACTGTGGACCTACGCCGTTGATGCGCATCAGGTCGGCATGGTTGGCCCATGTAAGGATGAGCTTCTGAGAGATTTCGGTTGCTTCAGCCAACTCCTTGCGGCCGGCAGGTTTAGCACATTTCTCGAGCAGGGCCTCAACAGTCTCAATGCCTGCTTCTACAAGTTTCTTGCCATAGACTTCGCCGATTCCCTCGACGTCGATAATTTTGTAAGCCATAATTAAAAACGGTTTTATAGGTTAAACATAAAATAGTAATTTCCATCCTTCATCCCGCATCCCTCATCAGGGGAGGGTTGGGGGCAGGTCTGTTAGCTAAGGTTTTCATTCGCAGGCAAAAATACGAAAATAAATCTATATTGACAAACTTTTTTATTGAAAAAAATGCCGAAAAATTTTGAAAACATCATGATAATTCTTAATTTTGCAAAGTTAATATATATAATGTATATGAATAAAAGATTTTTAATCATTTCACTTCTCTGCCTGATATCGTCGGCAGCGATAAATGCGCAGGATGTTAAACAGTTGCCGCGTCCGGAATGGAACAACAGCAGCGACGGCTCGATGACGCTTGTCGATGCCTTGACGTTCCGTCGCTCCGAGCGTGAGTTTGCTGCCACACCGCTCACCGATGGCGAGCTCTCGAAAATTCTTTGGGCTGCCTGCGGGCTAAACCGACCGGCAGAGGGACGCATCACTGCACCGTCGGCTATTAATGCTCAAGACATCACGGTGTATGTATGCCGCGAAGATGGCGCGTGGCGTTACGATGCTCAGAACCACCAACTCGTAAAGATAACCGGAAAAGACCTGCGCAAGGCTGTTGCCAGTCGGCAGGACTTTGCTGCCAAGGCTCCCGTCTCGCTTGTGTTGGTGAGCGACATCAGCAAGGTGCGCAACCACTCGGAGCTGGGAGCTATGGATGCCGGCTACGTGTCGGAGAACATCTGTCTCATCTGCACCGCCATGAACCTGGCCACAGTGCCTCGCGCCACGATGGACAGTGAAACGCTTCGGAAAGAGCTTGGACTGACTACTTCGCAAGTGCCAATGCTCAATCATCCTGTCGGTCACAGGCCATAATGCCTCCCCCCAGGGGAATACCAAAGGGGTTGCATGATTTCTCAAAAAGTACAAGTTTTTAATTGTTTTTGCAAGAAAAATTTGCATTATCCGATAAAAAACTTTATTTTTGCAGAAAATATGTGCTATGGGTTTTCTATTTACGTCCTATAAAGCATGACTTACGTATCTTACTCTATAGAAACGAGTTAATTATCTATATCTATTATTATTTAAAAACCAAACAACATGAAAAAGCAATTACTCATTTTGGGTATGGCACTTGCCGGTTTAACCGTGCAAGCGCAAGAGGCTCAGCTGGCTACGTTGAAAGTGACCAGCGGCTTCAATGCAGACGTTGTTGTTGAAGCACTGCCCGTGGCCGATCACCTTGTTCAAGGTATCGACAACGCCACGACAGGATTCTACATGCGAGGTCTGTTTGTTCCTAATGATCGCGGACTTGGTCTTGAGATGCCGCTGATTTCCAATCATCAGAATGCTTACTATTTCCCCTATGAAGGAAACAACGCATTCAAGTTCACTGAAAACGGTCAGTCGACAACGTTCAAATTTGAAGAGCCTATCACGGCATCTACCGTGTGGGTGCTCGGTATTTCAGCAAACGGAGCTTCTTCGCTGGACGTTGTGTTCAACTATGCCGATGGGCAGAGTAGTGATCCTCAGCGTATCAGCTATGGTGACTGGTGGAATTCTAACTACAACAGCTTTGAGGCATTCAGCAAACTCGACCGCATCAATCCGTCGAGCGGCAATCCGCAGGGCGTAGATCAGGTACACCTTGACGAATATGAGGTGGCTACAGGTGTGAGCGAAGGGGCAAATAACCCCGTAACCTCAATCACCGTGACCCGTATCAGCGGTGGTATTCCCTCGGTGCTTGGCTTCTCTGCCGACTATGCTCCCGTTGTGGTTACCGAAGGATATAACAACGACATCATCGCCGAGAAATATCCTATTGGCGATGCCGTAACCGCAGGTATCGACGAGCAGGGATGGGTGCTGATGACCAAGGCTGTGGGTAGCGTAACCCTCAACGACGGAGGTCTGGCCGAAGATGGTATGATTACCTCGAAAAAAGGCATCACCTACCGCATGGATTATACCGGACTGAATGCTGCCCGTTTGGCTGGCGAATCACGTACGGCCTATCTGGAGATAGCCGGTGCTCCCAAGTGTGAGAAGCTCTACTTCCTCGGCGCTTGCGGCAGTGGCCCTCAGAATATTCAGGTGACAGTGCAGTATGAAGACCAGAGTACAACAGAAGGTTCGTTCACACTGAAAGACTGGTACCGCGACAGTGCAGAAGGCGATGAGGCTGTTTATGGCCTTGGCCGTTTCTACAATGGTGGTGCCGACTTGCGCTACGGCTTCCGTCTCTACGAGGGTGAAGTAGAAGCCGACCCGACAAAGGGTGTTGTTGCAGTGAATCTCACGGCTACAGGAGGTACCCCAGTCGTTATGGGCGTTTCTGCTCTGGCTTCTCCCGAAGGACTTTCTCCGTTCGTAGGTGCACCGGTTGCTGAAGGCGAATACTACCTCTACAATGTAGAAAGCGGACTTTGGTTGCAAAACAACAACATGGAGAAAGCTCCAGCAGACTGGACAACCCGTGCACAGGTTGACGTCGACGGTCTGCCTTTCGGCCTGGTTGCTGAGACCGATGCTTCGGGACTTACTTCTTATCGCATCAATCCGTTCTTTGCAGGCAACCACTCTGTTAACGGTCATAATCTATATATGGACACTGGCGATGCTGTTACAATGTGGTCGTTTGAACCCGCTGAAGAGTCGGCTGCCAACAATGCCTATCGCATTGTAAGCGGTAACTACAGACTCGGTGTCGACGAAAACGGATTTATCTCTAACAATATTTCTGGCACATGGCAGCTCATCACTAAGGAAGAGCGTATGGCACAACTCGCCAAGGCAACAGCCGATAATCCTTCCGACCTGTCGTGGCTTATCGAGGCTAATAGCTTCCCCGCAAACTACGACCGAAACGGTTCATGGAAACGTGAGGGCGATGCCGGTGGCTTTGCCATTGGCGGTGACTGGGATGGAAACAAGAACCGTGTTCTGGAAACATGGGGACTCACAAAGGCCGATGTCTATCAGGAACTGACTGTGCCCAATGGCTGCTATCAGTTGCAAGCTGCCGGAGCCTTCAGCCCGACAGGTAACGATGGTGTCAATGCTGAGCGCTTAGGAAAATATCTGAATGGTACGCTGGAGAACTATGGATGGTTCTATGCTAATACAGAAAAGGTACAGATGCCGTCGTTCTATAGTGTTCAGTTCGACGAGAAATATCAGGATCGTGCCAACGCTCGTATCCGCAGTCGAATATGTGGAGAGCATCAATCAGGCAACGATGCAGGAGCAGGCAATGCCCGATCTGTGTCTGATCAGTAATGACAGTCTGGAAAAGGTAAATCTGGCAGGACTGGCAGATGAGATCACAGATCCGGAGCAGATCGTGACAGAGGAAAACTTCCCGCAGGCAGCACTGCATGCAGTAACTTATCAGGACAAGCTGCTTGCTTATCCTTTTTACTATGAAACTTCTCTCTTGTTATACAATCAGACTTATCTGGACGAGATGGCGGCAAATAAAATCGAAGCACTTAAGTCCCAGCAGGAAGCGGGAGAAGAGGTTGGGATCGAGATCACCGGCGGAAGCGACCTGATTCCTAAAACGGTAGATGACATTTTGAACCTTGCAGATGCTTA
>CACYRB010000010.1:7326-55520 GCA_902776685.1 uncultured Prevotellaceae bacterium | reverse complement strand
TCCCTTTTCACTCTTCATTTCCGAAACATATATGTTTCACCTTCCAAAAGACGGTCTTTCGGAGGGTGAAAGACGGTCTTTCGCACCCCGAAAGCTTAGCTTTCGCCACCCGAAACATATATCTTTCGCAAACCAAAGCCATTTTTCCGACTGCCGAAACCACTTTTTTCGTCCGCCGGAAACATTTTCACATGTGTTAAAACGAAAATCGCACTTTAACACTTCGACCTGCGAAACATATACGTTTCACCTCGCCGATTAACACTATTTAACCCTGCGGAAATTCTTTCCGTTATAACTTTTACATCAAGCTGTCAGCGGTTCACATTTTTTTCCGTATCTTTGCATCCCGAATATATAAAAGAGAAAATGAAACAGCGAATAGTATTTGTAGACTACGTCCGTGTGATGGCCTGCCTGATGGTGATGCTGGTGCACGCAAGTGAGAATTTCTATGGTGCCGACTCGTCGGGGCTGGCAGGCAACATGTCGATGCTGGCCAACGAGCAGAACCGGTTTTGGGTGGCCTTCTGGGACGGCGGCGTGAGCCGCACGGCCGTGCCCCTGTTCATGATTGTCTCGGCGTTCCTGCTGGTGCCCATGCGCGAGGGCACGACGATGACGCAGTTCTACCGCCGCCGTTTCATGCGCATCCTGCCACCGTTCGTGTGCTTCCTGCTGCTCTACACGTTTCTGCCGCTGGCATGGGGCGGCATGACCTGGGAACAGTCGATGGCCGACCTGCGGCTGCTGCCGTTCAACTTCCCGTCGATGGCGGGACACCTGTGGTTCATGTATCCGCTCATCAGCCTCTACCTCATCATCCCCGTCGTCTCGCCGTGGCTGGCCAAGGCACCGGCCAAGGAGGAACGCATCTTCATCGGCCTGTTCGCCTTCACCACGCTCATCCCCTGGCTCCACCGCTTCGTCTCGGAAGAGCTGTGGGGCGAGTGTTTCTGGAACGGCTATACCGCTTTCTGGTATTGCTCGGGCTACCTGGGCTATCTGGTGCTGGCCCACTACATCCGCGTACACCTCGACTGGTCGCGGCAGAAGCGCATCGTGGTCGGCACGACATGCTTCCTCGTCGGTGCCGTGTTCACCGCATGGAGCTTCTGGCTGAAGGGCACACCCGGACAACTCATCGAGACGCCGATGCTGGAATGGTCGTGGGAGTTCTGCACACCCAACGTGCTGCTGGCCACCTTCGGACTGTTCGTGCTGTTCTCCACCATAGGAGCGGCCACGGCCCCCCATTCCGCCCCCGAGAGGGCCACAATAGCTCCTGCATCAGAGTCCGCCAGCACAGCTGCCCCCTCGAGTGCAAGGGGGACGACCTTGCTGACCTCGCTTTCCAACCTCACCTTCGGCATGTACCTCATGCACATGTTCTTCCTCGCCCCCATCGCCACATGGATCATCGCAGGCGACGTGGCCAACCCCACCCTGCCCGTCGGTCTGGCCATTCCCGTCATCGCCCTGCTCACCTTCGTCTGCACAGCCGTGACCACCAAGCTCATCTCCTACATCCCCGGCAGCAAGTATATCGTAGGCGTTTGAGAAAAGAAACCGAGTTTCACGCCGGCACAACAGAAAAAGCCTGCTGCACGAGTCTCATGCAACAGGCTATATTTTTTGGGGCAATGGTGTGGAAGTTGCTTCACTCGCCGGTCAACAACCGATAGAGCCGCGCCTGTTCCGTCTCACTGCTCACGCTGATGGCACACGCACCACCGTCGATGGGCGAAACCACTCGGGGCACACTAAAAACTTCGTCGCCGCAGCAAATGGCGATATGCTTGAGCAGATGCACGCGCGTGAGCTCGGCAAACTGCCTGGCCGTCTCCTGCGTCATAGTCACAAATATCTCGGGATTTCCCGAAAGACCTTTCTTTTTCGTCACCTCGGCGACAGAGGCCTGCCGAATGGCATAGCGGTCGGACACTTCGAGAGCATAGACCGCACAAAGATTTGTGTCGGTTAAGTCGGGGCCAAGGACTAATCGGATGCCTTTTTTCACATATTTCTTTTCCTGCGCCAGAGCGAGCAACTGAGCGACAGCCGCCGAGTCTTTTGCTTCCAATGCCGGAAACGTCACGCCGACACGATTGTTCGACAGGTCTTCTGTAGCCGTTTGCACATATCGCAGCAGGGGGTTCTGCTCCTTGAGCTGCTTTCCGAGTTTGCTGTCAATCTGCATCAACAATTCGGCCGTATTGTCTGGATACAACACCGGATAGAACGACAGATGGGAACGGGCTTCCTGTGCCTTGACACTTCCGCAGAATGCGCACGAAAGCAGTCCGACAACGAGCAGTGCAACAGATGAAAATCTTTTCATAATGGTCACAATTTTATAGTTTACATCGCAAAGTTACCTAAAAGCAAGCGAAAAAGCAACTTTTCTTCGTGTTTTCTCAAAAAAACTTTGTATCTTCGCAGCCTAAACCCGAATAGTAAAAAAATGACACAAGAAGAGAAGACCCGCATAGAGGAACGCATCGTCGACGTGCTGAAGACGGTCTACGACCCCGAGATTCCCGTGAGCATCTGGGAACTCGGCATGATCTACAAGATCGACGTGCAAGACAATGGCAACGTGGACATCGACATGACGTTCACCGCCCCCTCGTGCCCTGCGGCCGACTTCATTCTCGAAGATGTGCGTACCAAGGTGGAGAGCGTTGAGGGCACGGCCGACGTGAACGTGAACCTCGTGTTCGAACCTGCATGGGACCAGAGCATGATGAGTGAAGAAGCCCGAATAGAACTCGGATTCGAGTGAATGAAGAATTATGAAAAATATATATTTTCTTTCCGACGCGCACCTTGGCTCTTTGGCCATACCGCACCCGCGAATGCAGGAGCGACGACTGGTGCGATTCCTCGACAACATCAAGGAGAAAGCCGCAGCTGTCTATCTGCTGGGCGACATGTTCGACTTCTGGAACGAGTACCGCTATGTCGTGCCGAAGGGCTACACCCGTTTCCTGGGCAAGCTGTCGGAACTGACCGACATGGGCGTCGAGGTGCACTACTTCACGGGTAACCACGACATCTGGACCTACGGCTACCTGGAACGCGAGTGCGGCGTCATCCTCCATCGGCAGCCGCTCACCACGGAAATCTACGACAAGATTTTCTTCCTTGCCCACGGCGACGGACTGGGCGACGACAGCCGGCAGTTCAAGCTGTTGCGCAGCCTGTTCCACAACCCCACCTGCCAGCGCATGCTCAACTTCGTGCATCCGCGATGGGGCATGGCCTTCGGACTGAACTGGGCCAAGAACAGCTATCTGAAGCATAAGCAGACCGACCCGCCCGCCTTCATGGGCGAAGACCGCGAACAGCTCGTCGTCTTCACGAAAGAATATATGAAGGACCACCCCGATGTGGACTACTATCTCTACGGCCACCGGCACATCGAGCTCGACCTGGTGCTCTCGCGCAAGGCACGTATGCTCATCCTCGGCGACTGGATTACGCAGTTCACCTATGCCGTGTTCGACGGCGAGCACCTCTTCCTCGAGCAATACGTCGAGGGGGAAAGCAAGCCGTAGCACGACCCGCTACCCCTGACGAAGAATGAACAGAGAACCATTAACAAAAAAAAATATGAACATCAAATCCATTTACAAGACCATCATGTTAGCACTGGGTCTTCTCACAGCAACAAATGCCTCGGCACAGCGACACGACTTTGCCAACTTTCAGCGCTATGCCAAAGAAAATGCCGAACTCGGACTGCCGAAGAAAGGCGAGCGACGCGTCGTCTTCATGGGCAACAGCATCACCGAGGGATGGGTCAACCACCACCCCGAGTTCTTCAAAGACAACGGATTCATCGGGCGCGGCATCAGCGGACAGACCTCCTATCAGTTCCTGCTCCGTTTCCGCCAGGATGTCATCGACCTCAAACCCGTGCTCGTCGTCATCAACTACGGCACCAACGACATTGCCGAGAACACCGGCAAGTATGACGAAGACCAGACCTTCGGCAACATCGTCTCGATGGTCGACATGGCACGCGCCAACAAGATAAAAGTCATCCTCACCTCGTGCCTGCCCGCAGGAGCCTTCCCCTGGCGGCCCGAGATTACCGATGCCATGCAGAAGATTCGCCACCTGAACGCACGCGTCGAAGCATACGCAAAACTGAACAAGATTCCGTTCGTCAACTATTTCGACGCCATGCTCTCGCCCGACGGCACACGCATGGACACCCGCTATACACCCGAGCACGTACACCCCAACCGCACCGGCTACGAGGTGATGGAAAGTCTCGTCATGCCCGTCATCAAGAAAATGCGGTAAAAACAAGGCAAAGAAATTTGCATTTTCGCCCGCGAAATTGTACCTTTGCAGAAAATTCAGCTGCGCTCGGCAAAACAGGAACAAGTTTCCATTTGCCCTCGCTGGCAGAACCTTTGCAGAAAATTCAGCTGTTAGACGAACAGATAAAAAAGAATGAAAAGCGGAAAATTCCTCAAAAAACTATTCGGCACCTACCTGTGGGGCAATCTGCTGGCAGTGGCTGCACTCGTCGTGCTCATCGCTCTGGGCGTCAGATACGGGCTCGACTACTACACGCACCACGGACAGTCGGTGGAAGTGCCCAACGTGAAGCACAAGCTCTTCAGCGATGCCGAGCGCATTCTCTTCGACGCCGGCCTCAACATCGAAGTGACCGACACCGGCTACGTGAAGTCGCTGCCGCCCGACTGCGTGCTCGAGCAGACTCCCGGAGCCGGCAACATCGTCAAGCCCGGACGCACCATCTACGTCACCGTCAATGCCTCGCGCACACCCACACTGCAGTTGCCCGACATCATCGACAACAGCTCGCTGCGCGAAGCCATGGCAAAGTTGCAAGGCCTGGGATTCAAACTCACGCAGCCCCAGTTCATCCCCGGTGAGAAAGACTGGGTCTATGGTGTGCTGGTCAACGGACGACACGTCCTGGCAGGCGATGCCATCTCGGTTGAGGACTCCCTGACCATTCAGGTGGGCAACGGCCAACGCGGTGCCAACGACTCGATTCACTATATCGACCACGCCACCTTCGACTACGAAGACTATCGCGAAGACCTGGAACGACTGAAGCAGCGGCCATCGACCGACCTGCAGACGCCTACAGAACCCTCCGATGGCGACGAGCCCGAAGAGAGCGCGCCCGAGGCAACCATCGAGCCGCTCGACAAGAAACCGGCTGCACCGGTAACGCCTGCACCGACCACCCCGAACGAATAATTGACACATCAGAGAAAGAATGGATAAAGACGAGTTGCTGACCGAAAATCCCGAACTCCTCGACAATATCGGGAACACCGACGATATCGAGGCCGACGCCGACCTTGACGACTCCGACGACATTGCCGCCGCTGACGGACAACTCTACGAGCATTTCCGGTTTGTCGTCGACCCGGGGCAGGCCAAGCTGCGCATCGACAAATACATGCAGGAAAAGCTGCAACACTCATCGCGCAACCGCATACAGAAAGCCGCCGATGCCGGGTCCATTCACGTCAACGGTCAGCCGGTGAAGAGCAACTACAAAGTTCGCCCGGGCGACATCGTCACGCTCATGCTTGGCCGACCGCGCCACGACACCACCATCGAACCCGAGGACATTCCGCTCAACATTGTCTACGAAGACGACCAGATCATGGTGGTCAACAAAGTTGCCGGGATGGTGGTACACCCCGGAGCCGGAAACTTTCACGGCACACTCATCAACGCTGTGGCATGGCACCTGAAAGACCTGCCGTCGTTCGATGCCAACGACCCCGAAGTGGGACTCGTCCACCGCATCGACAAAGACACCAGCGGTCTGCTCGTCGTGGCCAAGACGCCCGAGGCCAAGTCGAACCTCGGCAAACAGTTCTTCAACAAAAGCACACACCGCTCCTACCTCGCACTCGTATGGGCAAACTTCCTTGAAGACGAAGGTCGCATCGAGGGCAACATCGCCCGCGACCCGCGCAACCGACTGCGCATGACCGTGCTGCCGCCCGACTCGGAACAGGGGAAGCCTGCCGTCACCCACTGGCGCGTCGTCGAGCGATTCGGCTACACCACACTCATCGAATGCCGCCTCGAAACCGGGCGTACCCATCAGATTCGTGCCCACATGAAGCACATCGGCCATCCGCTTTTCGGCGACGAGACCTATGGTGGCACCGAGATTCTGCGCGGACAACGCTCGTCAACCTATAAGGCATTCATCCAAAACTGTTTCCGACTGTGCCCGCGGCAGGCTCTCCATGCCCAGACCCTCGGATTCATACACCCGCAGACCGGCAAGCAGATGGATTTCACCTCGCCCCTGCCCGACGACCTCGACGCGCTCATCGTCAAGTGGCGGGCATACATCAAAGGCACCGCCGCCGACCCCTTCAACGAATAATCAAAAAAATCCCAGAATAATCCCAGAAAGAATATGAAACAACTGAAAAGAAACATAGCCATCATCTGTGGTGGCGACTCCTCAGAGCACGATGTGTCGCTGCGCTCTGCACAAGGACTGTACAGCTTTTTCGATAAAGAGCGCTACAACGTCTACATCGTCGACGTGAAGAAACTCGACTGGCACGTCAACCTCGATAATGGCGACATCGTGCCCATCGACAAAAACGACTTCTCGTTCCTGCACAACGGGAAAGCCGTAGTCTTCGACTATGCCTACATCACCATTCACGGCACGCCGGGCGAGAACGGCATCCTGCAAGGCTATCTCGAGCTGCTCCACATTCCCTACTCCACCAGCGGTGTGCTTGTGGAGGCCATGACGTTCGACAAATACGTGCTCAACAACTTCATGCGCTCCTTCAACGTCAACGTGGCCGACAGCATCTTGCTGCGCCGCGGCGAGGAAGACAAATACACCGAACAAGAGATTGAGGCCATCGTGGGCATGCCCTGCTTCGTGAAGCCTGCCTCCGACGGTTCCAGCTTCGGCGTCTCCAAGGTGAAGAATGCCGACCAGCTGGCTCCGGCCCTCCGCAATGCCTTCATGGAGTGCAACGAAGTCATGATAGAGCGCTACCTCGAAGGCACCGAGGTGACCGTAGGCTGCTACAAGACGCGCGAGAAGTCGGTGGTGTTCCCCGTCACCGAGGTGGTCACCACCAACGAGTTCTTCGACTACGACGCCAAGTACAACGGTCAGGTGCAGGAGATTACTCCCGCCCGCATCTCGCCCGAGCTGACCAAGGCCCTGCAAGAGGAAACCAGCAAAATCTACGACATCCTGCACTGCAACGGCATCATCCGCATCGACTACATCGTCACGAAGAACGCCGACGGCACCGACCGCATCAACATGCTCGAGATCAACACCACGCCCGGCATGACCGCCACCAGCTTCATTCCCCAGCAGGTACGCGCTGCCGGTCTCGACATCAAGGAAGTGCTCACCGAAATTGTCGAAAACCAATTCTGAGCAACAAGTTTTTAGTTTTTGGTTATTAGGAATGAGTCATGAGTAATGAATTTGACGACATTCGGCCTTACGAGGCGGGAGAAATCAGGCAGGCCTTCCGCGAACTGCTGGCCGACCGGCAGTTCACCCATGTGCTGAAGAGTCTGGTGCCCTGGCTGCCGGTAGTCGTGAGCAAAGCCGTGTTGCGGTTGGCCTTCATCGGTGTGAAGACACCGCTCGGCTTCCAGAAACGTTTCATGAAGCCCTTTGTCCACTATATCATTCGCCGACACACCGACGGCTGCACCTTCGACGACACCACCATCACCACTCTCACCTCTCATCCAAGATTCACTTTCATTTCCAACCATCGCGACATTGTGCTCGATGCCGCCCTGCTCGATGTGCTGCTCGTCAAGCGCCACTACCCCACCACCGTTGAAATCGGCATCGGCGACAACCTGCTCATCTATCCGTGGATACGCCGACTCGTGCGCATGAACAAAGCCTTCATCGTGCGGCGCGGCCTGCCGCCGAAGGAGACGCTGCTGGCCAGCCGCCACATGAGCCAATACATCCACTACGCCGTGGGCGAGAAGCACGAGAACATCTGGATAGCCCAGCGCGAGGGACGCGCCAAGGACAGCAGCGACCAGACCCAGGAAGCCGTGCTCAAGATGCTTGCCATGGGCGGCGAACTGAAAGCGCTCAACATCGTGCCGCTCACCATCAGCTACGAGTACGACCCCTGCGACTACCTCAAGGCACAGGAGTTTCAGCTCAAGCGCGACAACCCCGCCTACAAGAAAAGCCGACAAGACGACCTCGACAACATGAAGACCGGCATCTTCGGCTACAAGGGACGCGTCCACTACCACTGCGGGACGCCCGCCGCCCAGTGGCTCCAGCAGCTTGCCGACCTGCCCCGTGCCGAGTTCTTCAAAGCCGTGGCCCAGCGCATGGACCGCGAGATTCATTCCCACTACCAGCTCTTCCCCAACAACTATATCGCCGACGACCTGCTCAACGGCAACACCGACCATGCCGACCACTACACCGAGGCCGACAAAACCCGCTTCATGGAATATCTCGACCGTCAGCTGGCCAAAATCAACATCGCCGACAAAGACGAAGCCTTCCTCCGCGAGCGCATCCTCACGATGTATGCCAACCCCCTGCGAAACAAACAATCAACCATAAACCATCATGCATAAGTCACAACTATGCATTATGCATCTTGCATTATGCATTATAGCTCTGCTTTCGGCTTGCACCAACGACGCCTACGAATCGGGCGACGGCCGCTACTCCTATCTGCGTGCCGACTTCACCGAGGCCCACACCATAGCCGCCAAGACCTTCGACAGCGCCACGACCGACGACGGCGAGACGCTGCGCCTCGACCCATACGCCACTGCCGACTGGGCAGAGAAGGCCGACACCGTCTATCGCGCACTGCTCTACTACAACAAGGTGGAGGGTGCTGCCGCCTGCGAGCCCGTCACCATCGCCCGCGTGCCCGTATTATATCCCATTGACGACGACAAGATTGAAGGCGAGAAGAAGACCGACCCCGTGACGTTCGAGAGCCTGTGGGTCAGTGCCAACGGCCGCTACATCAACCTCGCCCTGCTGCTGAAGACCGGCAAAGCCGACGACCCCGAGGCTGTGCAGAGCATCGGCATCACGAAAGAACAGTCAGCCGACGGACAACTCACCCTGCGCGTGCTCCACGACCAAGGCACCGTGCCGCAATACTACACGTCACGCATCTTCCTCAGCATCCCCGTCACCGACGATCTCGACGGCCACAGTATCCGCCTCATCGTCAACACCTACAAGGGAATCGTTGAAAAGACCATAGCGCTATGATTAAGAAATTCCTGACATCTGCCATATTATACCTCGCCCTTGCGCTGAACTGTCACGCGCAGTCAAACCCATATCTTGAATCGCATCAGGGAGCCCCCTACAGTGTTGTTATCATCAATTATCTTCCTACAGGACAAAACGCCACAAAGGTAAAAACCGACCTGATGGCGACGGGTCGGTATGATGTAGCCGAAAAAGATGACAATATCCTGCTTCAACACAAGGAGTGGGTTGCCGGAGACAAACTCTGGCCTCACGAAATTATGATAAAAAAAGAAGCAGGAGTCATTAAAAAATGTGCCTACAGCTATCTCAAGCTGCCGATGACCGACGAGACCATCACAAATGCCATCCTCCGCGACATTAAAGAAATTACCCATGAAGACTATATCATGAAGGAAGGCGACGACGACATTAGCTACATCTTTGCACAGTCGAAGGTTGTTGTGACTTTCCCATTTCATGAAAAAGAAATCTATGTCTTTTTCCTTTCACCGACATAAAACCTCCACAAAAAACTTTCCTTGTTGGGAAGGAACATCGAATTGTTAAAATTCGGGCATTTTCGGCCGGAAATTTTAACATGCTCTGAGCTCACGAAAAACACCGAGTGGCATTCCCGTCCACCGACAGCAAGAAAACGCAATAGCGGAGAATACTCACAATCCACTGATATTCAATTCATTATCATACTTTTCACTTATCACTTTTCACTTATCACTTCCGAAAGATATATGTTTCACCTTGCGAAAGCTTAGCTTTCGCCCTCCGAAAGACCGTCTTTTGTACCCCGAAAGCTTAGCTTTCGGCACCCGAAACATATATGTTTCGCACGCAGAAGCCGTTTTTCCGTCGCCCGAAATCGCATTTTCCGCCCGCCGAGGGCAAAAAAAGAAGTGTTAAAACGCATTTCCCGTTTTAACACTTCGCGTTGCGAAAGCTATATCTTTCGGTCAACCCGTTAACAAACATTCACTAATTTAATCGCAAATCGGCTGACAGTGGCAGCATGAACCCTTAATCTTTTCTCCATCTTGGGTACAAGATTACATTTTTTTATAACTTTCCCTCTAAACCTGTTTGGATTTAACAAATAATTTGTATCTTTGCACGCAGATGCTTCCAGACAATTCACTGTACTTAATCCTATCCGTTTATGCTTGACAGGACACAGACCATAGAAAAGCTGAAAAACACTCGTCAGTATCTTGGCGAGCACTACGGCGTACATTCCATGACGCTCTTTGGATCGCTGGCACGTAATGAACAGCGTGAAGATAGTGATGTGGACATTTGTGTAGAGATGATACCCAATCTGTTCAATCAGGCTGGAGTAAAAATCTATCTTCAGGAACTTCTCGGATGTGATGTCGACGTAGTACGGATGCGAGAACGTATGAACCCCGTATTTAAACAACAAATCTTGAAATATGGAATTCGAGTCTACTGAGAAACAGTCCATAATCTTTGAGACATTAAAGAACATTGAAACGGCCATCACTCGTTTGCAGGAGCGTACCGTACAGATTCACACAGCCGACGATTTCCTCCTTTCGCCTTTTGGCATGGAGAAACTCGATGCAGCCTGCATGGTAATCATTGCTTTGGGCGAAGCCTTGAAAAGGCTCGACAAACTTACCGACAAGAAATTACTTCCCACATATCCCTCAATAGAATGGAAAAAAGTCATGGGAGCAAGAGACATCATGGCTCACCACTATTTCGAGGTTGATGCCGAGGCCATCTTCAGCATTATCAAGAACGACCTGAATCCTTTGAAGAAAGCTATCGACTACTTCAAGGAAGAGTTGTCCGGTAATAACAACCAATAGTGTCTAACCAATACAGATAGCCTATGAATCAATAAAAAAGATAAAAGACATATAGATAAGAAGCGTTAGCTTTCTATTCTTGCTTTTCGGATAATTGGGGAATTAGAAGTAAAGTCACAAGAGTAAAAGTTGATGCTCACGTCAATGGCGTGGGCTTTTACTCATTGAAGTGACTTAGGTTATCCCCAATACCTCCGAAAGCGTAGATGAAGTTATTAGTCCACGTTTCTTTTTTCTGTCTCAACTCAAAGAGTATTGGACTATTCAAATTATTACTTACACAAAAAATATATGACCATGTATCATAAAATAATAATATCGTTAATGCTACTTTTACTAAGTGGCAAAACTTATTCACAAGCAGAAATAACAGAAAAAGGATACTTCTATTCTCCAATTGGATTCGTTTGTAAAAATGGCAATATCTATACGGCAGACATGAAAACTGTAGTTCGGTTTGGCTTTCTAGGTGAAAACAATAGTTCTACCGTTTGGGACGAGAACTACGGAAATGTTATGACAATCCCTAACGGAGCAGAAATTATACCGAGTAATATTCTATGTCATCCGACACCTCATCATTATATAAATAATACTCATGACGTCATTTATAGTGTTATAATACCTTCGTCTGTAAAGTATATTGCAGTTGATGCTTTTATCTATCCATTTGTACGTTTCTTTTCTTCAGATAATCAATCGACTTCTATTAGGGAAAATGTTGATGAAGCCGTCAATGCAAAAGAAGTTGCAAGATATAATTTGAAAGGGATAAAGATTTCAACACCAGAAAGTGGTATAAACATTGTACAGATGTCAGACCGAACAGCACATAAGGAACTTGTAAAATAGGACAATATATTCCCAATGTACCGAGATTGTACTATTCTGTAGAGTAGGTATGATTTCTGCTATAATCAGCAAAAAGGCCGGTTAATCCGTAAAATGGTTAACCGACCTTTCGTTTTTTCGTCACGTCTTTGCGCGTGCCCCTATGCCTTACGGCATGAATTAATTTGCGACCTATCTATGGCTCTCCGTAGCTTAAAACTGTTTGCGCAGGGTATAGGAACCTGCCTTGTATTCCTTGCTCTCGGTCTCGCCGGGCACGGTGACCGTAGCCGTGGCGCCCTTGGGCACGGTGAAGGTCCACTTCCAGTTGTCGCCTTCGTAGCGCCAGCTGCTCTTGATGAGTCCAGCAGCAGAGTTGTATTCGGCCGTGACGTGTCCGAGCCGCTTGTCGGGCACGGGCCGCATGATGATGTATCGGAAGCCGGGCACTGCCGGATCGGCAGCAATACCCGCCACGCGCTCCCATATCCACTGGCATACGGCGCCGTAGGCATAGTGGTTGAACGAGTTCATGCCCTGCGGTCCCATACCCTTGTCGACCATGTAGCTGTTCCAGCGTTCCCAGATGGTGGTGGCACCGTTGTCGATGGAGTAGAGCCACGACGGATTCTTGCGTTGGAAAAGCAGTTCGTAGGCGATGTCGCCCATGCCGTTCTGTGTGAGCGTTTCCATAAGAATCGACGTGCCGAGGAAACCCGTCTGCAGGCAGTTGTCGTGGTCGGCGAAGTTCTGGCGCAAGCGTGCCACCATCTGCTCGCGAGCCGTTCCCTCCACCAGATTGTTCATCAGGGCGAAGAGGGCGGGCGTCTGCATGGTGTTCAGGATTTCGGTCTTGAACGTGCCGTCGGCATTGAGGAAGTTCTCTTTCAGGAAAGCCTTGGCGCGGGCAGCCATCGACACGTAGCGCTCGGCATCGCGGTTGGTGGCACGAGCCATGTCGGCCATCATCTGCGCATCGATGAGCCAGTAGGAAGCACTCAGGTAGTTCCAGTAGTTGATGGCATCGGGCTTGGGCTTGCGATTCTCAAAGGCACGGCCGCTGCAGCTCTCGAGGGGTTCGTAGCTGAGCCAGTCGGCCCACTGGTAGTTGCCATTCTCGCCGATGAGGCTCTGGTGGTCGTACTGTGTTTCGTCGATGTGTTTCATATATCGGGTCATCGACTCCCAGCTCTCGTCGATGATGTCGGTGTCGGCAAACTGCTTCCACATGGTCCAGGGCACGATGACACCGGCGTCGGCCCATCCCAGTCGCATCTTCGCATCGCCATACTGAGCCAGCGGAGCCACGCCCGGATAGCCGCCGAGCTCGCCCTGCGTGTCGCGCACGTCGCGCATCCACTTGCGGAAGAAGTGGTCGGTATCGGCAAAGAACGATCCGGTGGCAGCAAACACCTG
Organism: uncultured Prevotellaceae bacterium; assembly: GCA_902776685.1. Taxonomy (GTDB): domain Bacteria; phylum Bacteroidota; class Bacteroidia; order Bacteroidales; family Bacteroidaceae; genus Prevotella. Next base: position 42,149 of record CACYRB010000010.1, on the reverse strand, counting down.
CGTGTCGGCCATCCAGCCGAGTCGCTCGTTGCGCTGCGGACAATCGGTGGGCACAGAGAGATAGTTCGAGCGCTGGCCCCAAATGGTGTTCGAGATGAGTTTGTTGACGAGCTCATGGCCCGTAGTGATGGTGCCGGTTTCAAGATGCTTGCCTATCGACGTGACGGGAACCGAGCTGATTTGCTTGATATGGACCTCGTCGGTGGCTGTAATCGAGACGAAGCGATAGCCGAAGAAGGTGCAGCGCGGACGATAGGTCTCGTAGTCGTTGCTACCGGCAAAGATATAGTCCAGCCTGATGCCCTTCTCCCACATGCGCAGATTTGTGCGATGCACACTGCCCTCGGGACCGTCCATGCCGCGGCTGCGGGCACCGTTGCCGTCGTTGAGCAGCTCGCCGGGCAGACACGTCAGCTGTGTACCGGCAGGAGCCTTAAACACGAACTCGGGCACGGCGGCGCAGTTCTGGCCGAAGTCGACGACGAGCGTCTCGCCTTTCCAGACCGTAATCTCGGCACCCGGTGCATACTCCTGGGCGATGACCACCTTGCCAAACTCGTTCTCGCGCTCGCCCTGCGTGCCCTTCCATGTGTAGGCCTTCACAGGCGAGAGGGTGAGGTCGGTGCGCAGATAGACCTCGGCTCCGTCGGAGGGCAGGATGTCGCCGTTGAACTCATTGTTCACTTCGGGCACCGACAGTTTCTCGGGAGTCAGGAATCCCTGCGGCTCGCGGGCATCGTAGCGTTCGCCGTCGAAGATGGCGGCATGCTTCACTGGTCCGGCAATGCCTGCACGCCAGGTGTCGGTGTCGGTGCCGTAGTATTTCGTTGTGCCGTCGGCAAAGGTCAGCTGTAGCACACCGCGGAAAGCACACTTGCGACCAACCATGCCGTCGTGGTTCCACGGCGTTACAATCTTGTCGGCCCACCAGCCCGGTGTCACCTGCACAGCCAGCTGGTTGTCGGCGCCGGCCTTTGTGTTGAAGAGCGACGTCACGTCGTAGGTGAACGACCGCCTGGTCTTTCTGGGATGGGTGAAGCCCGGCTTCAGGATTTCCTCGCCCACAGGTTTCCCGTTGACATAGAGCTCATAGACGCCCAGTCCGGTCGTCATCCACTTGGCCGATGTCACCCGCGCCTTGTTGTTTACCGTTGACATGAACCAGCTGGCACCGTCGGCAGCAAGCTCTTGGTCGCTGTTGTTGATGCGGCCTTGCACAACGGGAGCATCGGCAGCCGATATCCACTTCGACATGAACCATGCCGAGGCATCGAGCGGCTGAGTACGGAGTTCCGACGACTGGGTGACCTTCTGGCTGCACCCCACACTGGTGACGATGGCCATTGCAGCCACCGCACTCGCGAAGAATTTAAAGGTTGCTTTCATCTTGAATTAAGGTATTATAATATTAAATTATGTTCGTTATCTGGCGTAGCAAATGCTTGTCTATTGCAAAGATAAGAGTATTCATGGTAATCAGACCTTGTTTTTTTGACATAAAAGGTTGAATCTATGACTGTGGGGTGGATTGTGCAAGGTTTTTAGGGTGTTAAACTTGCAGTTTGAGCGCGAGTTTTTCGAGCATGTCGCGCGTCATCGCGTCGAGGTCGAACTGCGGAGCCCAGCCCCATTCCTCGCGTGCGCAGCTGTCGTCGAGGCGGTCGGGCCACGAGTCGGCTATCGACTGTTTCAGCGGGTCGACGTCGTACACCATCTCGAAGTCGGGCCGATAGCGGTGTATGGCCTCGTAGATGGTCTCGGGTGCGAAGCTCATGGATGCAATGTTGAACGAGTTGCGGTGGATGAGCCGGTCGGGGTTGGCCTCCATGAGCGAGATGGCGGCGTGCAGGGCATCAGGCATGTACATCATGTCGAGCAGCGTACCCTGACGAAGCGGGCAGACAAATTTCTCGCCGCGCACGGCCGAGTAGTAGATGTCGACGGCATAGTCGGTCGTTCCGCCACCCGGAGGTGTGACATAGGAGATGAGTCCCGGGAAGCGCACCGAGCGCGTGTCGACGCCGTATTTGTGGAAATAGTAGTCGGAAAGCAGCTCTGTGGTGACCTTCGACACGCCGTAGATGGTCTGCGGTCGCTGGATGGTGTCTTGCGGAGTCTTGTCGTGGGGTGTCGACGGACCAAACGAGCCTATCGAGCTGGGCGTGAACACGGCGCACTGGTTTTCGCGGGCCACCTCGAGAATGTTCCACAGTCCGTCGATGCCGATGCGCCATGCCAGCTGCGGCTTTCGCTCGGCAACCACCGAGAGCAGTGCTGCCAGGTTGTAAATAGCGTCGATGTTGTGAGTTTTTACGGCATCGGCAATCTGTTGTCCGTTGGTGACGTCGGCCAGGGCCGACGGTCCGCCGTCGCGCAACTCGCCCGTCGGCTCTGCGCCGGGGATGTAGCCTGACACGACATGTTCATTACCATACCTCTTCCTTAGTTCCCGTGTCAGCTCAGAACCAATCTGTCCTGTTGAGCCGATGACCAAAATATTTTTCATTTATACAAATGATTTATACCTCAATGGTAGTAGTATTTTATGATTAGACTGCAAAATTAAGCAAAAATAACATAGCATCCAACAGTTTTTTCAATTATTTTTTGTTATTTTGCCCTTTGATTAAGATGTACGGATGCCACGATGTGACGTCAGCCTACTTGTTAACTTAAAAATAATTATTATGTACGGAAAAATGAAGGAACATCTCAGCCAGACGCTGGCCGAGATTCGTGAAGCAGGACTTTACAAAGAAGAGCGCCTCATCGAGACCCCGCAGCGGGCCGCCATCGAGGTGAAGGGACAGGAAGTGCTCAACTTCTGTGCCAACAACTATCTTGGTTTGAGCGACAACCCGCGCGTCATCGAAGCCTCGAAGCGCATGATGGACCGCCGCGGCTACGGCATGTCGTCGGTGCGTTTCATCTGCGGCACGCAGGACATTCACAAGGAGCTCGAGGCCGCCATCAGCGACTACTTCAAGACCGAAGACACCATACTCTATGCCGCATGCTTCGATGCCAACGGCGGCGTGTTTGAGCCGTTGCTCACCGACGAGGACGCCATCATCTCCGACGCGCTGAACCACGCTTCCATCATCGACGGTGTGCGTCTGTGCAAGGCCAAGCGCTATCGCTATGCCAATGCCGACATGGCCGACCTGGAGCGTTGCCTGCAGGAGGCTCAGGCCCAGCGATTCCGCATCATCGTCACCGACGGCGTCTTCTCCATGGACGGCAACGTGGCACCTGTGGACAAGATTTGCGACCTGGCCGAGAAATACGATGCCCTGGTGATGGTCGACGAGAGCCACTCGGCAGGTGTCGTCGGACAGACCGGCCACGGCGTGAGCGAGTTCTTCAACACCTACGGGCGCGTCGACATCTACACCGGCACGCTCGGCAAGGCTTTCGGCGGTGCCCTCGGCGGATTCACCACCGGCCGCAAGGAGATTATCGACCTGCTGCGCCAGCGCTCGCGTCCCTATCTGTTCAGCAACTCGCTGGCTCCCTGCATCATCGGTGCCTCGCTCGAGGTGTTCAAGATGCTCAAGGAGAGCGACGAACTGCACGACCGACTGGTGGAGAACGTCAACTACTTCCGCGACAAGATGATGGCTGCCGGCTTCGACATCAAACCCACGCAGAGCGCCATCTGCGCCGTCATGCTCTACGATGCCAAGCTCTCGCAGGTCTATGCCGCCAAGATGCAGGAAGAAGGCATCTACGTCACCGGCTTCTACTATCCCGTCGTGCCGAAGGAGCAGGCCCGCATCCGCGTGCAGCTCTCTGCCGGCCACACCCGCGACCAGCTCGACAAGGCCATCGCTGCCTTCATCAAGGTGGGCCGCGAACTCGGCGTGCTGAAGTGAGACCGGAACGGTTAAAATAATTTAAAATCCCGACTGAGTTTTTAACAAATTCTGTCGGTTTTTTTTTCGATTCTACGCGAGTGAAACATATATCTTTCAAAAGTTGAAAGGTTGAAAAGGTGAAAAGTTGAAAAGACTGAATTGCGAAAGATATATGTTTCGGGTTGCAAAAGACAAGCTTTTACCATCCAAAAGACGGTCTTTTGCAACCCGAAAGCTAAGCTTTCGCGAGCGAAACATATATCTTTCAGGAATGAGAGATGAGAGATGAAGGACGAAAGTTCGGCTAACTGCTTGGGCGATAATGGATTAGACAAATATTTGAAAAGTGGCAAAAAACGGCCGTTTTTGAGTGCGCGGGAGAGGTTGGTGGATTTTTTTCGAAATTTGAGGTTAAAATTTTTTCGGCAAATGTAAAAAAGTGTAAACACGCCGACGAGTTACCGACGGACTGGCACCGCATGTCGGGGCTGGCAGGTGGCGCATTAGTTGTTTTTCTTGTAACTGGCAATGGCCCAGACGGTTACAACGAGCGAGATGCCCAGCAGGGATGCCAGCTGCGGGGCTATGGCTTGCCAGCCACCGCCACGGATGAACACGGTACGCACGGCGTCGATGAAGTGGTGCATCGGGTTGACGTAGGTGGTCAGGTAGGCCCAGTCGGGCATGGAGCGCGTGGGGGTGAACAGTCCGCTCAGCAGCATCAGGCACACCACGAAGAACCACATCACGAAGATGGCTTGCTGAAGGGTGTCGCTGTAGTTGCTCACGAGCAGGCCGAACGACGAGAAGAACAGGGCCAGCAGCATGGCCAGCAGAAAGACCAGCCCCAGCGGTCCTTGGCAGGTGATGCCATAGACGGCCCACGACAGCAGCAGACACACCATGACGACGAACAGCGCAATCACCCAGTAGGGGATGAGCTTGGCCAGGATGAACGTCCACTTGTGCACAGGGGTGACGTTGATTTGCTCGATGGTGCCCTTTTCCTTTTCGCCCACAATATTCAGGGCCGGCAGGAAGCCACACATCAGCATCATGACGATGGCGAGCAGCGCCGGAATCATGTAGACCTTATAGTCTTGATGGGAGTTGTAGAGGGTGAGCAGGCTCCCGACCGTCTGACCCCGAAGGGTGAGAGGACGCTGCGCCTCGGTCTGGCCGAGTGCCACCTCGTTTTGCATCAGCGTAGCGCCTATGCCGCCCTTCGTGCCGTTGACGGCATTGGCAGCAATGAAGACGCCGCGCTGCCCTTTGCCGTAGCCTTGCGGCACTACCACCACAATGTCGGCCTTGCTCGTCTCCACGTCTTTGAGTGCCGCGGCATAGCTGGGTTTCAGTCCGTTGAAGATGAAGTAGTTCGAAGCCTCGATGCGATGTATCAGTTGTCGCGAGAGTACGGAGTGGTCATGGTCGACAATGTCTACACGGATGTTCTTCACCTCCTGGTTCATCACCCAGGGCATGACGCACATGATGACGACCGGGAATACGAGAATCAGTCGTGGCAAAAAGGCATTGCGACGAATCTGAAGGAATTCTTTTTGTATGAGATATTTCAGCATATTTCTATTTGTTTGTTCCCATTCCCAACTAAAAACTAAAACTGATAACTAAAACCCATTTTCAATTATTCCAACCGTGTCTTAAACTTGGCAAGCGAGACAGCGAGCAGAACGACGGTCATGCCCGAGAGCACAATCACCTCGCGCAGCACACCGTCGATACCCACCCCCATTATCATCAGCTTGCGCATGGCCTGGATATAATAGCGCGGCGGCACGATGGCCGACACCCACTGCAGCACGGTGGGCATCGACTCGATGGGAAACAGCATGCCCGACAGCATGACGATGGGCATGAGCAGCACCATTGCCGAGAGCAGCAGGGCGGTGAGCTGACTGTCGGCCACGTTTGAGATGAGCAGGCCGAGCGACAGTGCCAGCAGGATGTAGATGCCGCTCACCACGACAATCCACACCACCGAACCAGCCAGCGGCACCTGCAGCACATAGCGGGCCATCAGCAGGATGCTGGCCAGAATGACGAAGGCCAGCACCAGATAGGGCACCACCTTGGCAATGATAATCATCAGCGGACGCACGGGCGAGACGAGTAACACCTCCATCGTGCCCCGCTCCTTCTCGCGCACGATGCTGATAGAGGTCATCATGGCACAGACCAGCATGAGCAGCATTCCCATGATGGCCGGCACGAAGTTGTAGGCCGAACGCATCTGCGGATTGTAGAGCAGCCTCACGTGTGCCCCCTCTACACCCATGCTCGACGGGGAGGAAGAAATGATGGCCTGCGCATAGGCCGACCACTGCTGCGCCATGTTCGGGTCCGACCCGTCGACCATCATCTGCCAGCCCACTCCCCCGTGGCTCTCAGCCCGCGCGATGAGACTGATGTCGGCCTTCTGGTTGCGGATGAGCCGTTCGGCATCCTTCGGCGTAGGCACCGTGGCAACAATGTCGAAATACGACGAGGCTGCCAGGCGGTCTACGGCCTCGCGCGTCTGGTGGTCCATGTGGGAAATGACCACTACGGCACGCACGTTTTTCACGTCGGTCGTGATGGCAAAACCGAAGAGCAGCATCAGCACGACAGGCATGCCGAAGAGGATGAGCATCGTGCGCCGGTCGCGCAAGATGTGGAGCGCCTCCTTGATGACGAAAGATATAAACTGCTTCATACGTTAATCAACGCGGCACGCCGCGTCCCTACATGCTATGGAGATTATTCAACTTTTCAACCTTTTAACGCGGCACGCCGCGTCCCTACATACTAAAAACTAAAAACTAAAAACTAAAAACTAATCACCACTACGCTTGGCTTGTCGCGCCAGATAAGTAAACACGCTGTCCATGTCGGGCTGGTTCAGATTGCGCTTCAGCTCGTCGGGCGTACCGATGGCACTAATCTTGCCGTCGACCATAATCGAGATGCGGTCGCAATATTCGGCCTCGTCCATGTAGTGGGTGGTCACAAAGACGGTGATGCCGCGACGGGCCGCGTCGTAGATGAGTTCCCAGAACTGTCGGCGCGTGGCAGGGTCGACACCACCCGTCGGCTCGTCAAGAAACGCCACGGCAGGCTCGTGGAAGATACTGACCGAGAAGGCCAGCTTCTGCTTCCAACCCAACGGCAGCGACGCGACGAGGTCGCTCTTGTGTTCCTCAAACTTCAGACGTCGCAACAGCTCGTCACTTTTCACTTTTATCTCTTCACTACTCATGCCGTAGATACCGGCAAAGAGACGAATGTTCTCGGCTACGGTCAGGTCTTCGTAGAGCGAGAATCGCTGACTCATATAGCCGATGTGCTTCTTGATTTGCTCATGCTCGGTGCGAATGTCATAGCCCGCAACCCGTCCGGTCCCGCTGGTCGGCTGGTTCAGTCCGGTCAGCATGTGCATGGCCGTAGTCTTGCCTGCACCGTTAGCACCGAGGAAACCGAAAATCTCTCCGCGACGCACGCTGAACGTGATGTCGTCGACGGCACGGAACGAGCCGAAAGCCTTCACCAGATGCTGCACGTCGATGACAAAATCCGAGGCCGAGGGAGCAGTGGCCGTTGGAGCTATGTGCGGCGGATTGAAAACATCCTTGAAGCGGTCGAGGATGGCGTCGGGCGTATCGATGCCCTGCAGCCGACCTTGATGGAGGAATGCTACCCGCTCGCATCGACGCACCTCGTCAAGATAGGGTGTGGAGGCAACAATGGTGATATTGCGCTCTTTCAGCATACCCAGCATCTCCCACAGCTCTTTACGGCTGACGGGGTCGACGCCTGTTGTGGGCTCATCGAGGAAGAGCAGGCTGGGCGAATGGACCAAGGCGCAACTCAATGCCAGCTTTTGCTTCATGCCGCCGGAGAGTGCTCCGGCCTTGCGGTTGTTGAAAGGTTCTATCTGGCTGTAGATGGCCTTGATGCTGTCGTAGCCCTCGTCGACGGTTGTCCCGAAGAGTGTGGCGAAAAACTCGAGGTTCTCCCTCACCGTCAGGTCTTGATAGAGCGAGAAACGACCGGGCATGTAGCCCACGCGCTTTCTGATGTCCTTCATCTGGCTGACGGTGTCGAAGCCGTCGACAGTGACCGTGCCCGCATCGGGCAGCAGCAGCGTGCAGAGAATGCGAAACAGCGTGGTCTTGCCGGCACCGTCGGGACCGATGAGTCCGAAGACCTCGCCCCTGCCGACGCTCAGCGACACGTCGGCCAGTGCCTGCACCTTGCCATAGCGTTTGCTGACGCCATTCACACGGATTGCCTCGGGTAGTTCATAGTTCATAATTCATAGTTCATAGTTGAGAGTTCCCGTTAGCGAAGCGCAGCTCCCCATACATTCCTATCTTTATAAATCCGTCGTTTTTCACGGCCACCTTCACGGCATACACCAGGTCGGCGCGTTCGTCGTCGGTGAGGATAGTCTTGGGCGTGAACTCGCTTTGGCTCGATATCCACGACACCGTGCCGTCGTAGCGCTTACGCTGGCCGTTGCCGTAGTCGGCAAACACGGTCACCCGCTGCCCCACCCTGACATGCTGCAACTGTTGGGAGGTGACATAGGCACGGAACGTCATGTTGTCCAGATTGGCGATTTTGAAGAGCGGCTTGCCTGCCGTGACAAACTCGCCCTGCTCGACATATTTCTCCACGACGGTGCCTCCAACGGGAACCACCACACGGCACTTCCTCAGCTGGTCGCGCAGCTGACTCACCTGCACGTCGGTGGCGGCCATCTGCTTGTCGAGTGAACGGCTGCTGATGTTCAGCGACGAGATTTGCGCATCGAGCTGTCGCTGCAACACCTGCACCTGACTGCTGGCATCGTCGAGCATCTTGCGCGGTGCGGCACCGTCGGCCACCAGCTCGCGATATCGGCGTTGCTCGGTCTGAGCCTTGGCCAGCTGCTGACGGGTGGCTGCAATCTGCTTCTCCATGTCGGGCTTCTGACTCCGGTACACCTCTTTCGTGGCACCGGCCTGACAAATCTTCAGCCAGATTTGCGTCGTGTCGACCAGCGCAGCCTCTTGTCCGGCCGCTATCGTGGTGCCCTCGTCGACATGAAGCCTGAGCAGCGTGCCGCTCTGCTCGGCCGACACGACAGTCTGCACGGCCTCGAACGTGCCGGTTGCGTCGTATTCCTTTTCCTTCTTACTGCAAGCAGTCAGAATAAAAGCAAAACCGACGAAAAGATAAAACCATAAATTCTTACATTCCATATTCTTCTTTATTTAAGTTTCGCAAGTTTCGGTTGCTCAGGAGTTAGCGGGAGTTAGCCGAAAAGCCTCATTTATTCGTGGTAAACTTATTGTCGTAGACTGCTTTCAGCTTCTGTATGCCGTGGATGGACTGTTGCACACGCGCGGCATTCTCGTTGTTGATTTCTCTAATCAGGTCGTTCACGTCGATAATGCCGTGTTGAAGCTTCGACTCAGCCGCCTTGCGCACCGACTGCCGCAGCTTGACGATTTGCTCGTCGGCTGACAGCAGGTTGTTGTAGCGGGCGATGTCGTCGTCGTGCTGCATCTGTTCAAGACTGTTGTTGAACAGGAACACATCGCGCTGAACGCCGAGACTCTCGCGCTGTGCAGCGAGCCTTGCCTTGTCGTTCTTCCGGGTGTAGAGTGCCCCGATGTTCCACGAGACATTCAGGCCGACCATAGCACCCAGCGACCATCTGTGGCGCATCATGTCTTCAAACATGTTATAGCCCGGATAGCCATAGAATCCTTGCAGGAACACGCCGGCCTTAGGCCGCAGCATAGCGTCGAGCGCCTGCTCCTGAGCATCTGTCAGCCGCAGCTGAGCATCGATGGCCCGCAGCTCGGGGCGCAGGCTGGTCCCCGACCAACCTGCAGACTCGGGGATGGGCAGGCTGGGAGTTTTCACCTCGATGCCGCAGAACACACTGAGCAACCGCAGCAACGTGGTGCGCTGCGACTCCAGGTCGGTCAGTTGCTGCACCACCTTCAGGCGCTCGGCCTTCACGTTCAGCCAGTCGCTCTCGGCGGCAGTGCCGTGTTTGTACATCGAAGCCAACTTGTTCTCGCTACTTTCGAGCAGTTGCTGCAAGTCACGGTTCAGCCTGATTTGCTCGTCGAGCAGCAAGGCGGCAAAAAACATCTCGTTCACCCGTCGGCGCAACTGATAGATGGTCACCTCGTTCTGGGCGGCCTCCACCTTGCCCTGCTCACGGGCAATCTGCTTCTGACTGCGTGTGCGTCCGCCATCGTACACCGTCTGCTGCACGTCGATGCCGACGCGATACTGGTCCTTGCTCAGACCCTTCATGTTCAGCCCCATCTGCTGCAACATGGTCTGCATCTGTCCGGGCCACGACGGCACATCACTCTGCAGCGTGGCCTGTGCCGTTGCCGACACCTGCGGCAACCAACTCTTTTGCAGATTGTCCAACGTCAGCTCGGTGGTGCGCTCGATGAGACCGTACTGCCTGACAAGCGGATAGTTGCGTTCGGCAGCCTGCTGACACTCCTCAATGGTCTGAGCCTTCGCCCCGAGCGTACAGAGTGCAAGCACCGCGCCACAGCAACACGAAATAAACCTATGTTCCATTTTCCGATACATCTCTATTGATTTTTTTGCAAAAGTAAGGCATATTTTCCAAACACACGTTATCTGAAAGCATGACAAAATGTTCTTTTTGTTTGTTTTTAAGACAAAAAAGACATTTACTGACAAAAAATCATTATCTTTGCGTTTGAAAGACAAGAAAAGTTGTTTCTCATTAAACCCACGTCGCACTATGCACAAACAACCGAAACTGATGGATGCCTCGCAAATGCACGACATCTTGATGCCCCACATCGCCCACCTGGGCGACAACATATTCTTCAGCAAAGAGCTGGCCATCATCCACGGCAACCCTGACGTGTTCCGCCTGGTCATGCAACAGCATCCGCCGTTTGTCATCAACGACCACCGTCTGGGCATCATCATCCGTGGCGAGGCCGACATCAATTTCAACCTTGTCGACCACCACCTGACTGCCGGCACGCTGGTCTATCTCGGCCCCGGCACCATCATCATGCCCCACCGACTCTCCGACGACCTCGAAATCTACGGCATCGGCTTGTTTTCCGACTTTGCCATGCCCTTCCCGTCGGGCCAGATGCCAGCGGCCTTCAACGGTCAGACCCGCGACTTCCAGCTTCGCGTTGACGAGCCGGCCCTGCAGACCGCCCTCAACATCGTCAACACGCTGTGGCAGATGGTGCGGCAGCCAACCTACAGCCGAGCCTCGGCCAGTGCGCTCGTGGCTGCCCTGCTCTACCACTACGACGCCATCTACAGCAGCGCCACCGCGCAACACCACGAGCAGAACAACGCCCAGACCGTCTTCGACCGTTTCATCTATCTTGTCAACCGCCACTGCACCGAGCACCACCAGCTGTCCTACTACGCCGACCGCATGTGCCTGACGACGCGCTATCTGGGCACCGTCGTCCGACAAACCAGCGGCATCACAGCCAAAGACTGGATCGACCGCGCCCTCATCATCCACGCCAAGACCCAACTGCTACATTCGGGCAAGTCGGTGGCCCGCATCTCCGACGAGCTGAACTTTCCCAACCCCGCCTTCTTTTCAAAATACTTCAAGCGCATCACCGGCGTCACACCCCTTGCCTTCGCCAGAGCCAACGAGTGAGAAAGAAGGAAAAACGACAACAACATCCGCCTTGCGTTAATTTGTCTTAAATCCGAAGCGGAAATGTTAACGGATTTTGTTGAGTAAACTTCTCATTCTAGAGCGAAATTCGGTCGTTTTCCCAACCCTTCACCCACTTTTCACTCTTCACTTTTCACTTATCACTTCCGAAAGGTATATGTTTCGGGTTGCAAAAGACCGTCTTTTGCATGGTAAAAGACGGTCTTTTGGAGGGCGAAAGCTTATCTTTTGCAACCTAAAACATATATCTTTCGCAAAATCAAGATTGCACACTCACCACTCACCTCTCACCTCTCACCTCTATTTAGGGGGCTAACCAATTGCACACGCATACGTGCGCTGGATGAGTCGGCGACTCTTGCCGCACGAAAAAAAGCCCATTTTCATGTTAAAACGAAACGGGCATTTGTTAATAAATCTTTAAGAAATTGTAAAATCGTATGTTTATCCCAGCCATTTAGCAGCGGCATAGGGCAGGTTTTCAGTCTTTCAGCCTGACATATATCTGGGCGGGGAACATGAAAGAGGGATCGTTGCGCGTGAAGAGTGTGGCTCGCATGACCTGACTCGACCGTCTGACGCGCCCTTTGAAACGCGTCTTCCCACCGTAGACCACTTTGACGGGTTTGTCGAGGTTGAGCATCTGGTCGTTGAGCGAGATGGTGAGCGAGGTATAGTCGCAGCGGCTGACGACGATGGTGTTGCCCTTCAGCTCTGCCCTCACCTCCATGCCCCGGCGCAGCTCGCCGGTGGGGGCACTGAGCCAGTAGAAGTGCTGTTGCGGTACGGCCTCCTGCCGCCAGACAATGCGTCGGGGATAGGGGTTGCGCCGATAGCGTGCCATCCAGTCAACGGCGGCGGTGTCGGCCCGGTTCATCCAGTGGCCCATGCCCGCCATGATGTGGCCCTCATGAATGTATCCGTCGGGTGCGTCGCGCTGCAGTGAGTCCATCTCGGCAATGCGCTCGCCACACAGGCGGTTGCGGTCGTAGGCGGCATCGTCGGCACCACACCAAATCATGAACGGTGTGTTGAGCAGGTTCACCAGCGCGACGTCGCCCGGGTGACCGGCCATCATGGAAGCCGCCGCCCAATGGTCGGCCAGTCGCGGTGCCAGTCGCCACACCCCGTCGCCGCCTGCCGAGTAGCCCATGAGGTAGACCTTGTCGGGGTTGACATCGAGATAGGCCACGGCCATCATGATGATGTGCTGGTAGAAGGTGTCGAGCTCGGGCTTGAAATGGAGGTCCCACGTGTTGAACGGCGAACGCGGACACAGGTAGACGCAGTCTTTCGGCCGATAGAGGCGCGTCTGGTTTTGCCATTGCTGGTCGTTCACCTCGGGCGCCGTACCGCCTCCGCCGTGCAGCGAGATGAAGAGCGCACGGCCGTCAGGAGGGCAGTCGCCAAACAATTGCCAGTGAAGCGGCATGGTCAGATTGCCGATGGTAAGCGTGCGGCTCTGATACACGTCGGCCATGACGCGCCGCACAGAATCTCTCCACTCGGCGTAAAGGGATGAGCGTTGAGCGTTCACGTTAATCTTTCTCTCTTTGGGGAAAGATGGAAGGAGGTTGTTGGCCGGTCTTGCCCCAAGCATCAGGGCAGACGCAAAAACAATGCCGCAGCAGAAGATTATTCTTTTCAATTCATAATTACTTCCCCCGCTTCGCGACAGTTTTAATAGTTGCGTCTGCATAAGCATCCGCCATTTGTATTTAGTAAAAGTAATCATAACTCTACACTAATCCGTTATCCTCTAAGTTAACATTAGCTTCGGGCTGCCATAGGTGGCGCTTCATGTCGACGCGCCCGTTGGGTTTGAATCGCACGCCCTCTTCCTCGAGCAGCGTGCGTTGGCGGCTCCATCCGGGGGCGGTTCGCCCGACGGCGTTCACCACGCGGTGGCAGGGCAGCGCATGGGCCTCGGGGGCATAGCCCAGCGTCCGGCCCACCATGCGCGAGTGGCTTGGCCATCCGGCCAGCGTGGCAATGTGTCCGTAGGTGGTCACCTGCCCTCGGGGTATCTGGCTGACAATGTTCAGCACGGCGGCGCGGAACTGTCGCGCCTGGCTCTCGGTCATCCGGTCGATGTAGTCTTTCATAAAAGTTTTCAGTTTTTTCAACTTTTCACTTTTTCAACTTTTTACTTTTTCACCTTTTCACTTTTTCACCTTTTTAATTTTTCACCCTTTCCTTACGAATGCTTTCAGCGTGGCACACTCCTGCCCCACCGACTCGCCGTAGGGTCGGATGGTGTAGTCGCCCACGGCAGCGGGCACGATGAAGGTCTCGGCATAGTGCACCACAAAGGGCTCGAAGGCTCCGGTGGGACTCTCCACGATGGCTTCGCGGCCCTGCACCAGGTTGAGCACGTTCAGGCCGCCGTCGGTATGATGTAGCACGGGCTTGGTGAACCAGTGGCGGCGCGTCTCGATGAACTCGCGCTTGTGCAGTCCGGTGTGCTCCTCGCGCCAGCCGTCGCCAGCAGCCACGGCGTGGATGTCGTTGATGCCTTCGCGACGCACCCACTCTTCGGTACGGTTCCACTGAATGACGTGCTTGCCATGCTCGATGTTGATGGGGCGTGGCCGCCCGTCGAGGTCTACGCGGCCCCAGTCCCAAAGCTTGAAGGTGAAGATGTAAGGCGTTGCACTCACTTCGAGCACCATGCTGTTGCGCCCTGAGCAATGGATGGTTCCGGGCGGGATGAGCACATGGTCGTGCGGCTTCACGGGGTAGCATCCCACGTATTTCTCAGCATCGAACGTGCCGGTCTGCTGAGCGCGTCGCAGGGCACCGACCATCTCGTCGGGGTCGGTACCCGCCTTCACGCCGAGATAGACGTGGGCGTCGTCGGCTGCATCGAGGATGTAGTAGCTCTCTTCCTGCGTGTAGTGCATGCCGAACTTCTCCTGGATATACTCGATGAGCGGGTGTACCTGCAGGCTGAGGTTTCCGCCCTGCATGGTGTCGAGGAAGTCGAAGCGGATGGGGAACTCGTCGCCAAACCGTCCGTACACGTTATCGCCGAGCAGCGCCACGGGATGGGTGAAGACGAGATTGATGGAGGGTGTCTCGAAATGGGTGTCGGCGAAACCCAGATATAGGCTGTTCTCCTCGGGCACACAGTCGAAGCACCAGGCATAGTTGAGCGCGTCGGGGTCGAGCCCGCACACCTCTTTCATCCATTGTCCGCCCCACACGCCGGCATCGAAGTAGGGCACCACGCGGAAGGGTCGGCAGGCGGCCGCCTCAAGCCCGGCGAAGAAGGTGTCGGCCGAGATGAGCTTCGGGTCGAAGGGCACATTGGTGTCGAGGAACCAGTCGATGCGCCGTGTGGCAAACAGATGTTTTTTCCATCGGTCCAGGATGCGCCAGTCTACGAAGAATCCCTGCTTATACTGGGCCGACGCGCTGGCCTGCGCATTGTTGAATCCCACGTTCGACACCTCGTTGCGACGGAAGCGCATCTGTATCTCCCAGCGGGCCATGTCGAGGTAGACCACCTGGTCGGCCTGTCGGCAGACGTAGGAGGCTCCCACGCCATAGACCACCCTCACCGGTGCCTTGCTGTCGCTGATGCGCCGGCGGAGGTCGTCGGTCTTCTGCTGGTCGAAATAGACCTCCATCGTGTGGCGCGTCAGGTAGCCGAACACGCGGTCGTCGGTGATGTCGTCCTTTAATATTGAGAACAGTTCGGCCTCGGTCTTCATCGCGTCGGCCGACAAAAAGACAGCCGCCTCGGGCCATGCCTCGCGGATAGCCTGAAGCACCTCGTCGTCGTGAACGCCCTGATAGCATTCAAAGACCACTGTGGTCTGCGCACTCCCGGCCAAAGTTCCGAGCTTCTCCATAATGTTCAGCCAACCTCGCAGGCACTGGTCAGCCCGTCCCGGCACTTCCACCCGGGGAAACTTGTCATAGTTTGGTTTTACGTTTTCTTTGAGATAACCCATGTCTTTATTATACAATTGACGTTAAGGTTAACATCAATGTTAACCATAACGTTTGCAAAGGTACGATTAAGTGAGCAGAAAACCAAATTATATTTTGGTTTTCTCGAACTGATGGAGCAGCGAGAAGTGATTCTGCACGGTGCTCACCTTGAAACCGGCCTTCCCCAAAATCTCGTTGGCACGACGAATCTCTGCAATGTTATGGTTCGACACGCCCACGCGTTTCACCCGTCCACTCTGCAGCAGGGGGATAAGCCCGGGCATCCAGTGCTCCACATCCATCGGGTTGTGTAAGACAATCTCACTGAGGACAGACTGCATCTAGGATAATCTCTCAAAAAAAGCAAATATAATTTGGGGGGTTGCTCGATTTTCACTATCTTTGCAGTCGTTAAATCCCTAAAGCGAAATGAGCGATGACCTATTTCAATCAGTTCCACAAAGAAGCATCGGAGCGCAAGATGCGGAATATAGAAGTATCGAAACAATTAAAGCAGGTCTTAATGTGTCTATCAATATGTTTCTTTCTTTGGGGGTGCTTCCCTTGGTCTAAAGCTTTTAAAGAAAAGGATGTCATAGCAAGATTTGGTCTTGACGATACAGGTATCTCTTCATTATTGGATATTGATGGATATTACTTGTCTAATGACACGACATTGGATGGAATTGCTTTTTACAAAGACGGAACCATAAAAAAGATTGACGTGAACCATCATGTTCGATGGTTTCCAATAAGTGATGGCGTTTATACAATATCCAATGATACAATTTACGCCGAAACCTTTGAATATATTGGGATGGAGGGAGGCATGCAACTCTCTCATTTGCGATTTAAGATACTTGACAGGCAACATCTTCAGTTATACTATGATAGTTCTTATAAAAAGAATGATGTATTCAGTTTTATTCCGTCTGACAGTCTGCCTCTTCCTTATACTTACATGAAACAGAAGAAGTGGATGTGGACAGACAAAAACAAATGGAAGGAATATATGAATAATAATGTTCGGCGCAAATACTGGCAATAGAATGTCGTAACATGGAGAAAACACTGAAGGTACATAGCGTCAACGACTACGCCCGCAACACTTCACCCGACAGTTCAAGAACCACTTCGGCATCACGCCAACGGCATTCCTAAAAACTAAAAACTGAAAAAACTTCCCATTATGAACAAGGTACGTATCACAGCCATGCGGCAGACGGTCTATCACGACCTGATGACCAAATATGAGAACCCCATCCTCCACGCCTGCGACGTGACGATAGGGCAACAATGGATATCCGAAGATGGTCGGCGCCCCGACGGACTTTGCGAATCGGCCTGGGAGTCGATGCGCCCGTTTGTGGAGTCGCTGGCACGCGGCGAGGGTAACTTCTACGACGGGTGGATGCAAAATCCCATGAGTGCCATGATTAGTTGCAACGACGGCTTCCGACCCGTCAGTTTCTATTTGGAAGTCTGTCCCTAAGCCCAGGGAGAAAAGGGCACTTCCACTCAATCTGTGTTCATCCGCTGCTATGATTACTCATAATGACGGATGCGCACGTCGATGCCGTCGGCACTGAGCAGCTGGGGCAGCGTGCTCACGTCGGTCTGACCGTAGTGATAGGGGAAGAGCACACGGGGCTTCACCATGCGTGCGGCGCGTACCAGCTGGTCGGTGGTCATGGTGTAGGGCTGGTTGCAAGGCAGGAAGGCGATGTCGATGTCGCCGATGCTGCCCATCTCGGGAATGTCCTCGGTGTCGCCTGCGATGTAGATGCGCAGTCCGTCGATGGTGAGGATGTAGCCGTTGTCGCGACCTTTCGGGTGGAACTGCTTGTGCGCCTCGGTCGTGTTATAGGCAGGCACGGCCTCCACCTCAAACGTCTCGTCAAGACTGAGCTTGTCGCCATTGACCATGACCTTGCCGCTGCCGAGCATCTCAGCGCAACGGCTGTTGGTGACAAGCTGCGTCTGGTCGCTGGTCAGCTGACTGATGGCTGCCTGGTCGAAATGGTCGTGATGCTCGTGGGTGACGAAGATGTAGTCGGCCTTCGGCACGGCGGCATAGTCGGTGGTGCGGTTGCCCAACCGACCGACGGGGTCAATCTCTATCTCCACGCCATCGACGACGATACGGATGCTGGCGTGCATCAGCGCAAAAAGCTTCACGGTCTTGCCGCTCTTGGTCTTGAACACGTCGACCTCGGTCGTGGTCGTCGGCATCTGTTTCTCCTGCCATGCCAGGATGCCGCCTTTCAGGTTGACAGCCTTGAAACCTTCCTTGGTCAGCATGTCGGCAGCATTGGCCGACCTGCGCCCGCTGCGACAATAGACAGCCACGGGGCGCGAGGCATCAAGTAGCTGCTTCGCCGTCGAGAGAAAATCGGGCTGTTTGATGTCGATGTTCACGGCACCGTCGAGATGCCCCTCGGCATATTCGCCGGCCGTACGCACATCGACCAGTTGCACGTCGGTCTGTTGTATGAACTGCGAGAACCGTTCGGCCTCCATGTCTTCAAATGTCTGCTGGCTGCAAGCCGTGTTCAGCCCCAGCAGCGTCAGCACAAAAGTCATCAGCTTTTTCATCGTTATTATTACCTTAATGTTTTCCTTGCCTTTGCAAAGACAGTGCAAGTCGAATACAATTGAGCTTGCTCAAAATTGTTGAGACGCAGCCTGTCTTTTGCAAAAGTAAGGAAATAAGTTGAAATATTACGCTTTCTGTGAAAAAAAATTCAAACGACGGTCTTTCGGAATGTTATATGGCCCATATAGCACAGTTATACGGCCCATATAACTGTGCTATATGGGCCGTATAGGTTTTCGAATGACTGTTGTTGACTGCCACGAAGTTGGCAAGCGTGTAAAGAAAAAGATGATTTTCTACATACATTTTTCTTGATTTGTTGTTGGCACAGTGAATTGTTTTAGGTAACTTTGCATTAGTTAAGATTGACATCAACGGGAACTATAATAAAATGTAAATCGTCAAATTGTCTAATCATAAATGAAAAAAAACATTTTACTAATCATGTGCGGGGCATTACTCGCCACGACAGCGGCCAAGGCCGAAAGCGGATACGACCCCGACCGACAGCCCGACCTGATGCAGTATTTCACTCCGGTAGGCGGAAAATATTTCGTGGGCGACTGCATCCCCTTTTTCCACGACGGCACCTATTACCTCTATTGGCTGCTCGACGAAGGCCACCACAGCGCAGTCGGCGGTCTGGGCGGCCACAAGTGGTGTGTCAGCACGACGACCGACCTCATTCACTGGCAGCACCATCCCATCGCCATCGGCATCGACGAGGACTGGGAGAAGTCGATCTGCACCGGCTCGGTGGTGGCTCACGACGACAAGTTCTATGCTTTCTACGCCACGCGACTGCTCGACGGCGGCAACGTCTGCGAGCGGCTCAGCTACGCCATCTCGCCCGACGCGCTGCACTACACCAAGCAGCAGCCAAACCCCTTCTTCATCTCGGCCGATGGCTACAGCCAGCGCAACTTCCGCGACCCGAAGGTGACAATCGACGACGACGGCGTGTTCCACCTCTTCGTCTCGTCGGAGAAGACGTCGGGCGACGGTCCGCGCGGCTGTCTGGTACACATGACGTCGGCCGACCTCAGTAACTGGACCGTTCTCGGCACCATCATCGACGGACTGGGCGCCGTGCCCGAGTGTCCCGACTATTTCCATTGGAACGACTGGTACTATCTCGTCTTCGGTCAAGGTCTCGACACCTACTATGTGAAGTCGCGGAGCCCCTACGGCCCGTGGGAGTGGCCCGCCACGCAGGCGCTGAAAGAGCAGTGGGTGAACGTGGCCAAGACGGCTGAGTTTACCGGTGGGCGACGCATCGTCGCCGGATGGATAGCCAGCCGGTCCGACGGGCGCGACTCGGGCGGCGAGGTGTTTGGCGGCAGCGTTGTGCTGCGCGAGACCTACCAGCTGCCCGACGGCGACCTCGCCACGAAGTTTCCCGAAGAGGTCATCCCCAAGAGCGAAGCGCCGCAGGCAGCCACCATCACACCCGTCGCACGTGCCACAGCCGACGGTGCCTCTACGGTCATCGCAGCCGGCACGGCCAGCGGGAGGGCCTATGTGGCCGACATGCCCCGCAACTGCAAGATAACGCTCGACATTGAGCCCGACGACAACTGCACCGACTATGGTCTGCGGCTGCGCTCGGGCGACACCGGCAACAACGGCTACGTGCTCTCGTTCCTGCCCAAGAGCAACCAGGTGAAGCTCGCTCACGATGCCTCTATCGACAACGTCGGCGACCTGAACAAGAAAATCTCGGTCACCATCGTCATGAAAGACGACATCATCGACGTCGACGTCGACCATCGCCGGTGCATCGTCAACCGCTTGCCCGACCAGAACGGCAGCTACCTCTGGCTCTATGCACAGAAAGGAACCGTCAGCTTCAGCAATGTGCAGGTGAGCACGCTCGTGCCCACCGCCACCGAGTTTGAAGAGGGCACCATCCTGCCCTCCTACTTCATCGACAAATATTCCTATCCGGTGAAAGCCATGGTGTTCAACGACGGCATAAACTATAGCCAGTGGAGCAGCACCCACGGCGGACAGTCGGGCATCGTGCTCGGCACACCGCCCGCCGATGCCGACGGCCGCAACTGGTACGACACCGACTACCAGCTGACCAACACCGGCAACCGCAAGTGGAAAGACATGACCGCCCCCATGGGCACCGGCACATGGGCCAATAACGACATCTCAGCCGATATCTACCTGCGCCGCACGTTCACCATCGACAAGCCCCTCGACAAGCGCATTGCCGTGAAGAGTTGCTTCGACGATGCCCCGTGCGAAATCTATCTCAACGGGCACCTGCTGGTGGCCTATCCCGACGGCGACCCCGACGGCTCACTCAGCGCACAGTATGTGCTGACGGCCGAAGAGATGGCGCTCATCCATACCGACGGCTCTGCGAATGTGCTGGCCATGCATGTGCACAACGACTGGGGCGGCTCGAATGCCGACCTCGGACTCTACGAGACCGATGCGCCATACGCCCTGCTCACCACTCACGACTATGGCACACAGTATGGCAACATCGCCGCAGCCGACTTCATGAACGACCAGTCGCTGCAACTCATCATCGCAGCCGAGCAAGGCTACAGCCAGTCGCGCCCGAAATGGTTGCTGAGAAACAACGGCGACGGGCAGTGGAGCAACATCGGAAACCCTATTAACTGTGCCGTGCGACCCTCGCTCAGCATCTGCGACTTCGACGGCGACGGCACGATGGATGTGGTTTGTTTTGAAAACCCGTTGCCCACGGTCCGCGAGACGCGCACAGGCCGGTACAACACCGACAAGGGCATCTTTCTGGGCAACGGCGACGGCACCTTTCGGAAGCTCGAAGCTACCATTGTCGATGCCGAAGCGGACAAACCTTCTAACTTCAACAACCCATTTACCTATATCTATAACATTCGTTCGGGAGCCGTGGCCGACTTCAACAACGACGGACTGCCCGACATCGTCGGCATTGGCTACGCCGAGAACAACGTGGTGCTCCTGAACCAAGGCATCAGCGACGGAAACGTCAGCTTCAAGCCCATCTACTTCGACGACGGCATCGTCAGCGGAAGCAGCGAACAGCGTGGCCGGTCGTTTTCCGATGGATTTGTCATACCTGCCGACTTCAACAACGACGGCTTTTGCGACTTCATCGTCTCATCAAACAATTGGGACTATCGGCAGAACACCGGGGCCGACTGGGAACGTTTCACCGAGGTCTATCTGAACGACGGCACGGGCTGTCGGTTCGAGCGTTCCTACTGGGGATTGCAAAACCCGTCGGTCTATAACGGCGGCATGGCTGTGGCCGACTTCACAGGCGACGGTTTTCTCGACATCTTCATCTGCGGCGACGGCGGATTCTTTCCTGGAACGCCCAAGGCCATCGAATACACCAACACCCAGGACCAGGGCTATTGGGAACACACCTTCATCTGTCTGAACGACGGCACAGGCCACTTCACACCTGCCCCAGAACAACTCTTCGACCGCACGAAGGTGCGCGGGCTGAACTCGGTGGCTAACGTGGCCAATGCCTACGACTGGAACGGCGATGGATTGATTGACATCCTGCACCAGGGATGGTGCCCCGATGAAAACAAACAGACCGGATTCATCTGGCTCAACTCAGAGCAGGGCACATTCACCCGCAGTGCAGTCTACGGCGGAGGCTCTGAGTCGGCAACGGTCATCACCGACTGGGACGGCGACGGATTGAAGGACATCGTCACCACCGGCTTCTGCGACAACCAACAGTTTGTCGACCATAACTACAGCAACGGCCGCAGCTTCATCGTCACCGGCTGCGACGAACAGCCGACGCTGCCGCCCGCTCCGCCTGCTGCCGTCGCCATCGAGAGTATGGGAAAAGGGAAGATCACCATTGCATGGACACCCGCCGAGGGTGCTCCGAAGAACACCACCTACGAACTCTACATCAAGACTGCTGACGGCCGGCTGCTCGGCAACTGCAGAGCCTACACCGACCCGCAGCATCAGGGACGGCGCAAGGTGGAAGAGGCCGGCAATCGCGGCACGGCAACCCAAGCCACGTTCACCCTGCCCGACGGCACCTACACCATCGGCGTGCAGGCAGTCGACGGCCGGCGCATAGGCTCGCCCTTCACCACCTGCCAGTTCAAGCTGTCCGACGGACAACCCACAGGCATTGGGGAGGCCCCTCTCCGACTCCCCCCTGGGGGGGAGAGACCTGCCGTCTACGACCTTCAAGGAAGAGCCTACGGCCCCCTCCAAACCTCCCTCCAAAGGGGAGGGGACCAATCGAACAGCGAGTTTGCCTCTCCTTCCCTTCGGGGGGAGGTCGGGAGGGAGCTTCCCCCCGGCGTTTACATCAGCAAAGGGAAAAAAATCGTGATTAAGTGAGCATTTATTATATAAAACTACTTTGAGATTTGTTTAGCGTAGAGGCACCACGATATGTGATGCCTCTATTCTTACGCCCGTCATTAGTTCCGCGCAAATGTTGTGGACGCACGTTCTACGAGTTTTCCCTCCAGCAGAATGGTCAGCGCATGGCTGTTGCTGTCCTTCATCCGACGCAGGAGCAGCTCGATACTCACGTCGGCAATCTCAGCACAGGGCTGACTGTAGGAGGTCAGCGGCGTTGAGAGGTAATCGGAATATTTCATATTATCAAAGCCGCTCAGCAGATAGTCGGTTCCGCAACGATAGCCCAGCTCGGCCAGCGACGACATCAGGATGACGGCCGTGGCATCGTTGGCACAGACGATGCCGGTCTGCCGGCGTATGACGGGAATCTGCCGCACCACGTTCAGGTCTTTCGGATCGCCGCAGATGTGGCTCTCAGCAAAGAAATCGAGACCTTCCTCAATGACCGCCAACATCACGGCCTTCGCCCGCATGTCGACCGAGTAGGCTGAGTAGGAATTGGAAAAGAAATAGATGTTTTTACATCCCGCATCAATCATCTGGCGGGCCATCACGGTGCCACCGATGAAATTGTCAAGGCAGACCAGGTCGAACTGACTTCTCTCGGGAAGTGGTACAACATCCCTGTCGATGAGCACCATCGGGATGCCCGCATTCTTTACAAGCTCGCAAACATTTTTATTCACCTCTGCCGCATTCTTCACCCGCTCAAAGGGTGCAAAGAAGATGCCATCGACCTTTTTCGCAATGTAGCTCTCACATGCCGAGACGGCCAGCATGCACCTGGTCTCGGCATTGTTGGCCGTTGTACCCTCGCACTCGCAGTTGATGCCCAGCGCGTCGGTCTGACGAAGGATGCGGTCGTTGATTTCAGCAAAAATCTCCGACTCGCCGGCACCTGGCAGCAAGAGTCCGAAGGTACGCGGCGACTCCTTGATTACTGGCCGGTTGGCGACGGTGCCGATGCCTCGCTTCCGATAGGCGAGCCCCTCTGCGACTAATGCGTCGTAGACTTTTGAGACTGTCGGGCGCGACACACCAAACTCCTGTGCCAGCACCGACTCGGCCGGCAACAGCGTTCCCTCACGGTAAGTGCCGTTGGCCAGACGCGTCCTCAGAAGGGCCAGCACCGATTTACTGTTATGCTTCTTGCTCATCAAAAAATGGTTTAAAGTTTACTTGCTTGCAAAGATAATGTTTATTTCTGATTTATCATTGTTAAACTGGAATTATTTTGCATCATCATAGAAAGCATAAAAAAGAAATCCGGCAAATCACAATGATTTGCCGGATTTCTTTTCTGGTGGGATGGGGCTAATCTACTCGCCATCCTCTTCGGTTTCGGGCTCGGCGGCACGGAAGCTTTCGAGGTCTTCGGCGCGGAAGGCCTTGATGTAGGCTGCCTTGCCGAGGATGTCTTCCTCTGCCATGCGCACGTAGACGTTGGCCGACTTGCAGAACAGCTCAGGTGCCTTCGCTGCGTCGCGGATGATGAGGAGCGACATGACAAGCTCGGCGGTGATGTCGTAGAGTCGACGGGCCAGGAAGTCGAAGGCATCCTGGTTGTCGAGACCCTTGGCATGGTTGAGTGCCTCCTCATAGACGGGAATGAGTCGCTCGATTCTCTCGAGAAGTTGAGAGTTGAGAGTTGGGAGTTGAGCGTTCTTCAGTTCAGCCAGCATCTCTTTGATGTTGTTGAGCATGGTGCCGTTGGAGATGTAGCGTATGGCCGCTACGACCTGCAGCTGGGTTGTGCCTTCGTAGATGGAGAAGATGCGGGCGTCGCGGAAGAGGCGCTGGCTCTTGTACTCCATGATGAAACCCGAGCCGCCGTGTACGGAAATGGCGTCGTAGGCATTCTGGTTGGCATATTCTGAGTTCATGCCCTTGGCCAGCGGGGTGAAGGCATCGGCCAGACGCTGATACATCTTCATCTCCTGCTTCTCCTCGGGAGTGAGCTTGCGGCCCCCCGAGCCTTGCTCGCCTCCCCGTAGCCCACCGCGCTCGATGTCTTCCAGACACTTGTAGACGTCGACGTAGGCGGCTGTCTCGTAGAGCAGCGAACGACCGGCATCAAGCTTGGCCTTCATGCGCGAGAGCATATCATAGACAGCGGGGAAGTTGATGATTTTCTCACCGAACTGCTGACGCTCCTTGGCGTAGGCCAGTGCCTCGTTATAGGCTTCCTGCTCTACACCGACCGACTGAGCGGCGATGCCCAAGCGGGCACCGTTCATCAGGGCCATGACATACTTGATGAGTCCGAGGCGGGTGCTGCCGCAGAGCTCGGCACGGGCATTCTTGTAGGTCAGCTCGCAGGTGGGCGAGCCGTGGATGCCGAGTTTGTGCTCGATGTGTCGCACGTCGACGCCGCCATTGCGTTTGTCGTAGATGAACATCGACAGTCCGCGGCCGTCTTTCGTGCCTTCCTCGGAACGGGCAAGCACGAGGTGGATGTCGCTGTCGCCGTTGGTGATGAAGCGCTTCACGCCGTTCAGTCGCCAACAGTTCTCTTTCTCGTCGAAGGTGGCCTTGAGCATGACGCGCTGCAGATCGCTGCCGGCGTCGGGCTCGGTGAGGTCCATCGACATCGATTCGCCGGCGCAGACACGCGGGATGTACTTCTGGCGCTGCTCCTCGCTGCCAAACTCGTAGAGCGTGTCGATGCACGACTGCAACGACCAGATGTTCTGGAAACCGGCATCGGCAGCCGAGATGACCTCGCTGAGCATGGAGAACACAGCATTGGGCAGGTTCAAACCGCCGTAGCGGCGGGGCATCGAAACGCCCCAGAGGCCGGCCTTGCGGGTGGCATCGATGTTCTCGAATGTTTTCGAGGCGTAAATCATGCGTCCGTTCTCGAGGTGCGGACCTTCGAGGTCTACGTCCTCGGCGTTGGGAGCGATGATGTTGGCAGCCACGTCGCCAGTGATGTCGAGAATCTGCTTGTAGTTCTCGATGGCATCGCCCAGGTCGACAGGTGCATAGTCAAATTCTTTCGCGTCGGCGAAACCCTTTTCTTTCAGCTCAACGATACGAGCCATCAGGGGGTGGTTCAAGTAGAACCCGATCTCAGGATGATCGCTATAATAATTAGCCATAATATTATTCTTTGTTTTCTTGATTCTTCTTATAAATTCTTCCTCCTATTCTTGTGCCGGCTACTGTACCACAAATAAAAGCACAGAAGTTCACTAAAGCAGCAACTTTAAAATTGCCTTCCGTACTAAGGTAATAGGATACAGCAAGCAGTACAATAGCACAAAAAAGAAGGAAATATTCTAATGCTTTCATCTTACTTCGAGTTCTGCTTATAGTACTTAATCAGCTTCGGTACTACCTCTTCAACTGTACCCACAATCACATAGTCAGCTATGCGGTTGATAGGCGCATCGGGGTCGCTGTTGATGCTGATGATGATACCAGAGTCCTGCATACCGGCGATGTGCTGAATCTGACCAGAGATGCCGCAGGCGATGTAGACCTTCGGGTGTACGGTGACACCGGTCTGACCAATCTGACGGTCATGGTCGATCCATCCGGCATCTACGGCGGCGCGACTTCCGCCCACCTCGCCGTGAAGCACCTTAGCCAACTGGAACAGCTGGTCGAAACCTTCCTTCGAGCCTACGCCATAGCCTCCGGCCACAACGATGGGCGCACCCTTGAGGTTGTGCTTGGCGGCCTGCACCTCGTGGGTGAGCACCTTCACGACGTAAGCTTCGGGGCTGACATATTTCGATACCTCGGGATAGACCACCTCTTTGCGGCAGTCGCCCTCGTAGACAGCTTTCTGCATCACACCGCTGCGCACGGTAGCCATCTGCGGACGATGGTCGGGATTGACAATCGTAGCCACGATGTTGCCGCCGAAGGCAGGACGAATCTGATAGAGCAGGTTCTCGTAGACCTTACCCTCTTTCTTGTTCTCGTAGGAACCGATTTCCAGCTCGGTGCAGTCGGCCGTCAGACCTGAGGTGAGCGACGACGACACACGCGGACCGAGGTCGCGCCCGATGACCGTTGCACCCATGAGGCAGATTTGCGGCTGCTCCTCTTTGAAGAGGTTGACCAGGATGTCGGTGTGGGGAGCCGACGTGTAGGGGAAGAGTCCCTCGCCGTCGAAGACAAACAACTTGTCGACGCCATAGGGCAGAATCTGGTCTTCCACTTTTCCCTTGATGCCGGTGCCGGCAACAACGGCGTGCAGTTCCACACCCAGTTCATTGGCGAGCTTGCGACCTTTGGTCAGAAGTTCCTGCGATACTTCCTGTACGTGAGTACCTTCTATCTCAACATAAACAAATACATTATTCATATCTCAATCAACCAATAATCTTTTCTTCCAATAATTCTTTGATCATTCCTTCTACGTCAGCATCGGAAGCCGTCAAAGTTTTCGACTCCTTTGCCTGGAACACAATGTTCTTCACGGCTTTCACCTTGGTGGGCGAGCCTGCCAGTCCGCACTGCTGCGGGTCGCCGTCGACATCGGCCACCGACCACTGGTTGAGCGTCAGATAGGGGCGCTCCTCGTAGAGATAGTCGTAGTCGGTTCCTTCTGCCGGGCGTTCCATCGGACAGGTAGCACGCTTGTACTTCATCACCAGTTTTGCATTCTCGGGCCGGCAGGGGGCTGCACTTCCGTTGACCGTGACGACCACGGGCAGCGGAGCCTCAACGGTCTCGACGCCTCCGTCGATGACGCGGCGGATGAGAGCCTTCCCGTCTTCCACCTTGAGAATCTCCTCGGCATAGGTCACCTGATTCAAGCCCAGCTTCTGAGCCACCTGCGGACCTACCTGTGCGGTGTCGCCGTCGATAGCCTGACGACCGCCAATGACGATATCGACATCGCCGATTTTCTTGATAGCCGTAGCCAGTGCATACGAGGTGGCCAGCGTATCGGCACCGGCGAAGAGGCGGTCGGTGAGCAACCAGCCCGTGTCGGCACCACGATAAAGTCCCTGGCGGATAATCTCACCTGCACGCGGAGGGCCCATCGTCAGGATTCCTACTGTAGAACCCTCGTGCTGCTCCTTCAGACGCAGAGCCTGCTCAAGGGCGTTCAAATCTTCGGGGTTGAAGATGGCGGGCAGAGCGGCGCGGTTGACGGTACCTTCGGCTGTCATCGCATCCTTGCCCACGTTGCGGGTGTCTGGCACTTGCTTGGCCAGCACTACAATTTTCAATGCCATATTATATATATTAATAATGTATAGATAGCGGAACGAAAATGTGCCGTTACTTATCGGTCGGCAAAATTACAAACTTTTTGCGACCTGCCCAAATTAAACGCTCAAAATCGCACAAAACGACGTGTTTTGTGCACAGAATATCGCTTTTGTGCAAGATTAAGTTTCGTTGCACGACCAACAAACCCTCGTCGGGCAAAAGTCAAGCCTTCACAAAGTAATATAATATATATTACCGAGTAAAATTCACAAAGTAATATAATATATATTACCGAGTAAAAGTATATATATTACCAAGTAATATAATATATATTACCGAGTAAAATAATATATATTACTTTGTGAAAGTTTTGCTTTCGCATGGCGAAGGGTTGTCTTTCGATGTGTCAGACACTATTTTCCTGCGGGAATGAAGGAGGTTTGCGATTTTTTTTCGTAACTTTGCTATCAGAGATAGCGAATTTACTCCATCTCGGCAAAAAAAGAAACGAGTTTCTTTGCTTTGCCCTCGTTTTTTCGTAACTTTGCAACCATAGCAGGCGGAGCTATTTCGCCTCAGCATAAAAAAAGGAATTACAATGGAACGACTGAACTTAGCCATCTTCGTGTCGGGCAGCGGCACAAACTGTGAGAACCTTATCCGCCATTTCAGCGACTCGTCACTGGCCCGTCCGGCGCTCGTGGTGAGCAACCGCACCGATGCCTACGCACTGGTGAGGGCTGCGAAGTGGAACGTGGAGACAGCCGTCGTGAACAAGGCCGGACTGAACGACCCCGAGACGATGCTGCCCCTGTTGCGCAGCCACGCCATCGACTTCATCGTGCTGGCCGGATTTCTGCCCCTCGTGCCCGAATATCTCATCGACGCCTTCCCCCGCCGCATCATCAACCTGCACCCTGCCCTGCTGCCGAAGTTCGGGGGCAAAGGCATGTGGGGACACCATGTGCACGAGGCTGTGAAGGCTGCCGGCGAGACGGAGACGGGCATGACCGTGCACTGGGTGACACCCGTGTGCGACGGCGGCGACATCATCGCGCAGTTCCGTTGTGCGCTCTCGCCCGACGACACCGTCGACGACATTGCCGAGAAAGAACACCAGCTCGAAATGCAACACTTCCCCGAAGTGGTGGAGCAGATCATCAGGAATATCAAATAACACAACTTTCGCATGTTAGTAGTTAACAGGAGTTATCGGGAGTTAACAGGTCTTCGACCTGTGAAGTTAACGGATAATAGTTTTTCCTATCGCGAGGACTATCGTCTGCTAACTCCTGTTAACTTCCGCCGACGTAGTCGGCTAACTCCCGTTAACTCCTGAACATGCGAAGCCCAGCGAAACTTGAATCAAATAAAAAAAACAAGACAGCTATGATGAAACGGTTAATGATGTTTTTTGCCGCACTGGCCATCAGCGGCACCATGTGGGCACAAGACGTGTTCACAGTGGTCTATGCCGTCAGCGACGACGGGTTTGTAAACGTCAGGGAAAAGCCGTCGAGCAAGGCCCGCGTGCTGACAAAACTCTACATGTTCTCCCACGGACTGGGCGAAGGCGTGCTGCGCGGCAAGAGCGGCAACTGGACAAAGGTCAGCGTGGGAAAGACCACCGGATGGGCCTACAGCAAATACGTAGGCAGCATGAACTGGTACAAGGGCGACGGATCGCCGCGACTCGTGGCTGCGTTGACCTCCACGCCCATCTATCGCGAGAGCATGGAGGACGCAGCAAAGCATCCTTTGTTCACAACCGTGAAAAAAGGAACCGTTATTGCCGACAAGTTTGACGAAGACGGCGAATACTACGTGCTCACCACCGCCCACGACTACCTCTTCGTCAAGAAGACCGACGCAAAGATAGTCAGGTAGTCACGGGCACGACTCACTTCTTCTTGATGTAGTCGTTGTAGATTTTTATACCGAAGACGATTGCACTGCACACCGTGGTGACAAGGTTGGTCAGGAACAGTGCCCACAGCTTATCGGGCTCGTGGAGCAGACCCTGCAGCATGAAGCAGATGCCGCCCACCGCCATCATCAGAAACGTGGGCAGGGCAATGCCGTCGGTGTTGCGTGTGCGAATGGTCTGAATGGCCTGAGGCAGATAGCCCATAATCAAGCTGATGCTGGCCACCCAGCCGCAAATCTCAAAAAACAAACTTTGACTCATAGTATTTCTTTTAAGTTTCACAAGCCCTGACGCGCAGGCGTTGACATGAGTTTTCGAGGTTTAACTTCCCGCGCCAGAACCTGATATTATCATTTTCGATGGGCAAAGATAGCATAAAAATTCGTTCAGGCAAAGGAAAAAGCAAAAGTTTTTCTTTGCATACTCATTTTTTTATACTAACTTTGCACTCACCAAAACATTGTTGACTATGCAAAACAACTGTCATCTTTCGGTGCTTGTCCACGAACAGGCCAAACGCTACGGCAGCCGCGCAGCACTCACCTTCCGCATGTTCGGCTCGTTGGAATGGAAAACGGTTTCGTGGAAACAGTTCTCACTACGCGTGAAGCAAGTGTCAAACGCCATGCTCAATTTGGGCATACAACCACAAGAAAACATTGCCGTCTTTGCCCAAAACTGCATCCAGTATCTCTACACCGACTTCGGAGCCTACGGCATTCGCGCCGTGTCGATACCCATCTACGCCACCTCGAGCGAGCAGCAGATTCAGTATGTGGTGAAAGATGCCGGCGTGCGCTTCCTCTTCGTGGGCGAACAGGAACAGTACGACAAGGCCCACCGCGTGTTTGCACTCTGCCCCACCCTCGAGCGCATCATCGTATTCGACCACAGCGTGCGCATCTCCACCCACGACCCCCACGCGCTCTACTTCGAAGACTTCATCGCGCTGGGCGAGAACCTGCCACGCCAGTCGCAGGTTGAACAACTGTGGAAAGAGGCATCGATGGACGACATCTGCAACATTCTCTACACCAGCGGCACCACAGGCGAGTCGAAAGGTGTCATACTGACCTACGGACAATACTACGCAGCCTTGAAGGCCAACGGCGAATGTGTGCCGGTGACCGAACACGACCGCATCATCAACTTCCTGCCCCTGGCCCACATCTTCGAGCGCGGATGGGCATACCTCTGCCTGACCGTCGGAGCACAGCTCATCGTCAACACCTACCCCCAAGAGATACAGCAGTCGATGCGCGAGACCCACCCCACCTGCATGTCGAGCGTTCCACGCTTCTGGGAGAAGGTTTACATCGGCGTGAAAGAGAAAATCGAAAACTCCAGCGCAGCCAAGCAGCGTCTGTTCCGCCATGCACTGAAAGTGGGACGGAAACACAACATCGAGTGTCTGAGCAAAGGCAAGCGCCCCTCGCTCGCCCTGGCACTGGAGTATCAGCTCATCAACCACTCCGTGCTGAGCCTTGTACGCAAGCAGCTCGGTCTGGAAAATGCTAATTTCTTCCCCACGGCAGGCGCCACCGTCTCGCCCGAGGTTGAAGAATTTGTGCATGCCATCGGCCTCGACATGATTGTTGGCTACGGGCTGACCGAGAGCCTGGCCACCGTCTCGTGCGACCATCGCGGCAAGCCCTATACCATCGGTTCGGTGGGTCGTCCCATCAACGGAATAGAGGTGAAGATTGGCGACGACGAAGAAATACTGCTCAAGGGCCCGACCATCACCCGCGGCTACTACAAACGCGAAGAGGCCAACCGCACAGCCTTCGACGCCGACGGATTCTTCCACACTGGCGATGCCGGATACATGCGCGACGGCGAGCTCTTCCTCAAAGAGCGCATCAAGGATCTGTTCAAGACCTCGAACGGCAAGTACATCGCACCGCAGATGGTGGAATCGATGCTGCTCGTCGACAAGTATATCGACCAGATTGCCGTCATCGGCGACCAGCGCAAGTTTGTCTCGGCTCTCGTCGTGCCCGAGTTCCGCCTGGTTGAAGAGTTTGCCCGCGACCGCGGCATCAGATTCGAAAGTCGCGAAGACCTCTGCCGCAACAAGCAGGTCTACGACATGATGATGGAACGCATCGACACCCTGCAGCAGCAACTGGCCCACTACGAGAAAATCAAGCGCATCACGCTCATCCCGCACCATTTCTCGATGGAGAGCGGCGAACTCACCAATACGCTCAAACTCAAGCGCCCCGTCATTTACCGCAACTACAAAGAAATCATTGATTTAATGTACGCAGAATGATCACTCAAGAACAACTGAAGGATGTCATGGAGCGCACCGAGGCGCTGTATAAATATCTCAACATAGAACAGCGGCAGGTGGAGTTCGAAGAGGAGCAGCTGCGCACGCAGGCTCCCGACTTCTGGGACGATCCTGCACGTGCACAGGCCCAGATGAAGAAGGTGAAGGGCATTGAGAAATGGCTCACCGACTACAAGCAGGTGCGCCAACTGGCCGACGAGCTGCAGCTGGCGTTCGACTTCTACAAAGACGAGATGGTCAGCGAGGAGGAGGTTGAAGACGATTATGCCAAAGTCATCAAGGCCATCGAGGAGCTGGAGCTGCGCAACATGCTGCGCCAGAAGGAAGACCCGATGGACTGTGTGCTGAAGATAAACTCGGGCGCCGGAGGCACCGAGAGTCAGGACTGGGCGCAGATGCTCATGCGTATGTATATGCGTTGGGCCGAGGCTCACGGCTACAAAGTCAGCATCTCCAACCTTCAGGAAGGCGACGAGGCCGGCATCAAGAGCGTCACCATGCAGATCGAGGGTGGCGAGATGGCCTACGGCTACCTGAAGAGCGAGAACGGCGTGCATCGTCTGGTGCGCGTCAGCCCGTTCAACGCACAGGGCAAACGCATGACCTCGTTTGCCTCGGTTTTTGTCACGCCGCTTGTCGACGACACCATCGAGGTTTACGTCGACCCCGCCAAGCTGTCGTGGGACACGTTCCGAAGCAGCGGAGCCGGCGGTCAGAACGTGAACAAGGTGGAGTCGGGCGTGCGCCTGCGCTACTGGTACACCGACCCCGACACGGGCGAAGAAGAGGAAATCCTCATCGAGAACACCGAGACGCGCGACCAGCCCAAGAACAAGGAACGCGCCATGAAGCTGCTCAAGAGCCAACTCTACGACCGCGCCATGAAGAAGCGGCTTGAGGCCCAGGCCAAGATTGAGGCAGGGAAGAAAAAGATTGAATGGGGCAGCCAAATCAGGAGCTACGTCTTCGACGACCGCCGCGTGAAGGACCACCGCACCAACTACCAGACCTCAGACGTCGACGGCGTGATGGACGGCAAGATTGACGGCTTCATCAAGGCCTACCTCATGGAGTTCCCCACGACCGACGACGGCGAATGACATTTAAGAAGTGATAAGTGATAAGTGAAAAGTCTCCATTAGCATATAGGGACGCGCGGCGTGCCGCGTAAAGTATTCCGAACGTAAACAATTTATGAAATAATAACAATAAAAACAAAACAACTATGAGTCAGAAAAACAATGCAAAGCGTGTAGCTTATCAGAAGAAACAGGAACAGCAGGGCAGAAATGTTGTCACATGGATTATCTGTGTGCTCATCGTTCTGGGTCTCACATTTGCCATTTGGACAGCTGTACAATGAGCGGACTGGAGATTGAACGCAAGTTCCTGGTAAAGAAAGGCGGTGCCTACAAAAGCGCCGCCTTTTCAAGTAGCCGCATCCGCCAGGGCTACATACCCTGCGAGGGTGCCACCGTGCGCATCCGCACCCGCGAGACCGCCGACGGCGAGCAGAAGGCCTACCTCACCATCAAGGGCCGCCCTGCCGCAGGCAGCATCGCACGCTACGAATTTGAAAAAGAGATTCTGCCCGACGAGGCCAAGCAACTGCTCAAGCTGTGCTACGGGGGCGTCATCGACAAGACCCGCTACCTCGTGAAAAGCGGCAACCACACCTTCGAGGTCGATGAGTTCTACGGAAAAAACGAGGGACTGGTAATGGCCGAGGTGGAACTATCGGCCGAAGACGAGACGTTCGTGCGGCCCGACTTCCTCGGTCCCGAGGTGACGGGCGACCGCCGATTCTACAACAAACACATGCTCAGGTATCCTTTCGAACTTTGGCGCGACACACTGCCAGAAGAATACCGATAGCGCATCCCACGACCACGCCCACCACGTCGGCGGCCCAGTCCATCCACTCGCCGCTGCGACGACCGAAGGTGCAGTAGGCCTGTGCCAACTCTATCAGCCCGCCCATCAGCGCGGGAGCCACAAAGCCAAACAGGAAAAGCCGTTTCCCGTTTGGCTTTTCGTCTTTCCTTCTCCACAGATGCTCTCCCCAAATCACCATACACAGCCCCATGTACATCACGATGTGCGTCCACTTGTCAATCAGCTTGACGTTGTCGAGCGGTGTCTCGGGAAAAGCCGGCACCAGGCAGAGCACCCAAATCAGCACAATCAGTGCCGTCGACCAAGGATAGCGCCTGAACATGTCTATCAGTTTCATGGCAACAAAGATAGAAAAAATACCGAAAAAACACACCTGCCGAATAAAGAAATTTCACTTTCCACAGCAGATACCCGTAAAAAAGCCGTTGACATTGTCGATGACACAAGAGAAAACCAGCATTATTTCTATCAAACTGCAGCGGCCTAATTTTCAATACCTTATGTTTTGAAAAGTTATATGGGGTATATAACTATGCTATATGGGGTATATAACTTTGTTATATGGGGTATATAACTATGTAATATGGGGTATATAACTATGCTATATAGGGTATATAACTTTCCGAAAGATAAGTATTGGTGTCCGGTAAATAAACGGCCTGAAAGGCCAGCAAGCTAATAAGCCCAAGGCATCGCCTTGGGTTAGCGGAATGTTGAGATTGCGCCCTGCAAGGGCAAAAGATCGTTACCCCCCCTAAATTAGAGGGTTGGGGGGCTTGTGCAGCTTTTGCCCTTCCAGGGCGTTCCTTACTGACACAACTTACCCAGGGTGTTACCCTGGGCTATTAGCTTGTTAGCCTTTCAGGCCGCTTTTTACCAGACGCCAATAATAAAGGCAACGATATAGCAGTTGGCACAAAGAAAAGTCCCGAAGGGACGGTAGAATACAGGCAGGGGTGTAGCGCAGCGGAACCCCTGTATACGAGTGACCAATATAATCAAGCCCCGAAGGTGGCGGCAGAACACATATTATCATTCTG
>CACYRB010000010.1:0-7310 GCA_902776685.1 uncultured Prevotellaceae bacterium | reverse complement strand
CATATTATCATTCTGTCACCCCTTCGGGGTTCTTATGTCGCATCACAATTTGCAGGGGTTCCGCTACGCTACACCCCTGCCTGTGTTCTGTCAGCCTTTACTTTCCCCGCTTCGCGACAGTGACCGTTGGTTCAGGCTTCTATGCCAACTGTTATATCATTGCCATAATAAAAGTACATAAAAATCCCCCATCGACTTAGCGGTGGGGGATTTATGTATGCAGAATTATAAAATGTTCTGTTATTATAGATTTAAAAGAGTTAATCCGAATTCCTCAAATTCAGGACTCTCTTCAAACCTTTTCTTAGCATCCAAAGCCTTTAGGTTTCCTTCTCTTGCTGCTTCAACTGTCTTTCCGTAGTAGTATTCTATGTTCCATTTCCTTAGCGCATCTATTTTTCGCTTAGAAGTACTATTCGTTCCCTTCCTTGTCATCAGGAAGACCACTATCCATGTCAATATGAGCGAAAACATAAATATGAATTCCATAGTAAACACTTTTATTTTCCACTGCAAATATAGGAAATTCCCCCGTGATTTCCAAATATTTCCTCAATTATTTCGCCTTCACATACGAATTATACAAAATGGCTGGGTGGGGGGAGAAGAGAAGAGTAATTAACGAGGGGGTGAAAAACATAAGGGTAAAAATTTTGTCGCATGAGTTTTTTTATATATCTTTGCGACAATTTCAGTTGTTCTTTTTCAGAGACAATCAACGAAGAACATTTTTTCAGACTGAAA
The DNA here is from genome assembly GCA_902776685.1 of uncultured Prevotellaceae bacterium. GTDB lineage: Bacteria > Bacteroidota > Bacteroidia > Bacteroidales > Bacteroidaceae > Prevotella. Next base: position 6,566 of record CACYRB010000010.1, on the reverse strand, counting down.
GGCTTTAGGTCATAGAATTAACGAGTATTAGACATTTTTAAGGTCATGAGAAAGATTCTTTTTATAACGATGCTCTCCCTCTTTGCACTGTGGGGACGGGCTCAGGAGAAGGTTATGAATGTCGTGAAGACGGATAACACACGCACCCGGACCCGTCTGGCTGACCTGAAAGAAATCAGCTTTCTCACGGTGGATGCAGACCGGCAAGGACTGATCGTGAAATCGGTGGGCGGCGAGACTACAGCTGTTCTCTTCGAGACGAATCCTGTTGTGACGGCTGCAAACGGCAAGCTGACGATAAAACCCGGCACAGATGACGGCATGGAGTTCGAGATTAACGACATTGCAGAAATCGTGTTCGGCGAGGCTACGACGGGCATCGAAGGGCACCTCTCAGCCTTCACCCAAAAGGGAGGGGTTGTCTTTGTGCTGCAAGACCGTGGCGCAACGCTTCGCAACATCCCCGAGGGTGTCAAGCCTCGCGTGTATGCTACCGACGGACGCAGTCTGCCGACACCTCCCATCGTCAATGGCGAGCTGCTGCTGAACCGTGCCACGCTGGGCTCAGGAGTTTTCATCGTAAAGGTAGGGGCGTTCTCTACCAAAATAAAACTTTAGAAATGTTGAACCAACGGTCGCTGTCGCGAAACGGGGAAAGCAAAGGTTAAAATGTTGAACAGTTGAACCAACAAATTCAGACAATACAAGATGAAAAAGATATTCTTACTGGCAATAATCCTCATAGGAGCCACGCAGCTCATGGCCCAGCAACCCGCCACCATGATTACAAAGCTCAACAATGGTGCCACCCTACGTACTGATGTGGGCGAGGTGGAGAAAATCGTATTTACCGACACGTTGTACACGCTCAACGCCGACGGCGACCGCATACTCGAAGCCAACGAGCTCTGCTGGCCCGAGGACCGTCTGCTGCCCAACCTCCTGCCGCCGGCTTCGCAGGTCAAGACGCTGGACATGAGTGCTGCCGGACTCAGCGACGAAGAGCGCGTCATGTTCTGCACGCTTCAGGGTATCGTCAACCGCACCCGCCCTCGCATCCTGCTCTACAACCACAACGAAGAGCCGCAAAACACATGGCCCAGCGCCCATTCGCTCACAACGTCGGTTGTAAACAAGTCCACCCCGTATGACATGGTGAAACTTTTCAAGGACGAAATCAAGGGACTGGTGCTCTACGACAAAACGAAGAGCGAACACTATGGCAACCTCGCTGTCACCATCGCCGGACTGGACCGCCTGCTCCCCGTGACGGAACAGATTAAGAATAAACTCATAGCCAACGGCATGGACTTCCCCGTTGTGGAGGACCTCACGCAGCTCACGATGACCTCGGCAACAGATATCTATACCTATCTCTACGACAACTACTGGAGCCGTTGCAACCACCGTCTGCTCATCAGCGAGCGCCCCACCATACCCTACGTACACGACATTGGTGCCGCCTGCGGGTCGGCATGTGTCTGGCTCGACCCCCGCAAGTCGGCAGAAGCCAAAGTGCTCGACAAGATGCTCCAGGACATGACCCCTGGTCGCGACATTGTGCTGGGCTGGTATCCCGAGGAACGCTCCGGCGTGGGCGAAGCCACTAAGTACGGTCTGTCGAGTGTGCCCGCCGACTTCTTCGAGAACACCACGGTCTACTCGGCTGTCAACAAACCCGTCAGGACTGCCCGTGTGCCCAAGCGCCCGAAGCTGGAGAACAAAATCTACGCCACCGTCTATATCAGCGACGGCGACAACATCCAGTACTGCCAGCACGCCATGGCTAAAATCTTCAATCAGTCAGGACGCGGCCAGATGGCCATGAACTGGACCATCAGTCCCGCCCTTGTCGATATTGCCCCCTCGATGTTGAACTACTATTACAGCAGGGCTACAAACAACGACTGTTTCGTCAGCGGTCCTTCTGGTCTGGGCTACGCCATGCCATACGACGCACACAACTACCTCTATTATAACGAAAGCGCCGAAGTTATCACCCCCTACGTCAAACTCACTCAGCGCTATATTGAGAAGGCTGGTCTGCGCGTCATTACCATCTGGGACAACATCTCCAGCGAACAGCGCAAGGTGTTTGCCGAAAACTGCCCCTACCTCTACGGACTCACCATCAACGACTGGGAACGTCAGGCAGGTCGTCTGGGTGCCAGCACAACGTTGCGCCGACTGTCCACCGTACCTCTATACCCCTGCTATGCCAGCGGCACAAATGTCATCACCGACTTCTTCAACCGCGACATTAAGAATTTCAAGGGAACGGCACCGATGTTCGTCACGGGTCAGGTTACCGTATGGGATGTTGGTCCCGACAAGCTCGTCGCCCTGAACGAGTCGCTCAACAACCTCTCGCCAGGCAATGTAAAGATTGTACGTGCCGACCACTGGTTCAGCTACTATAACGAAGCCCGCCATCTGCCCTTCAACCTCACCATGTTGGAAGACATGGTTGCAACATCCTCACCAGGCAGGCCCAATGCCGATTACGCCGCCAACGGTTCGACCGCACAGGCATATATGTGGACTTCCAGAAGCACCGACGGAACAGGTTGGGTACAATTCGACTTCAACGACACCTACAAAATCAACCGCGTCGTGATACGCCATGCCGAGACTGCCGGCTTAGACCCGCACCTCAACAGCCGCGACTTCACCATCGAGACCAGTCCCGATGGCGAGACGTGGACCACGGCAGGAACATTCGTCGGCAACACCGCACCCGTGACCGATGCCACCTTCACGGCTGTCAACGCACGATATGTCAGGGTGAATGTCACCGATGGCGGTACCGACGGCCACGTTCGCTTTGCCGACATTGAGGTCTACGGCTCACACTAACAGGTGAAAGTCGGGAAACCATGCACGATATAGAATACAAGTATAAATAAAAACACACAGAAGTGTACTTTTACAGTCACAATTATGATAGACCGTCAGACAGTAGAACGAATAAAAGACGCAGCCAACATTGTTGACGTGGTGTCGGAGTTTGTCACGCTGCGCAAGGCAGGGGCAAACTACAAGGGTCTGTGCCCGTTTCACAACGAGAAGACGCCGTCGTTCTTCGTCTCGCCCTCGCGTGGCACATGCCACTGCTTCGGGTGCGGCAAGGGCGGCACGCCTGTAGGCTTCATCATGGAGCACGAGCAGATGACCTACCCCGAGGCACTGCGCTGGCTGGCCAACAAATATCACATTGAAGTCAAGGAGCGCGAGCTGACCGACGAGGAGCGCCGCGAACAGAGCGAGCGCGAATCGATGTTCATCATCAACGAGTGGGCACGCGGCTATTTCGAAGACACGCTGCGCAACACGGCCGACGGTGTGGCCATCGGCATGCAGTATTTCCGTTCGCGCGGATTCCGCGATGACATCATCAAGAAGTTCCAGTTGGGCTTCGACAGCAACGACCGCCACGCATTGGCCCGCACCGCTCTGGAAAAAGGCTACAAGGAGGAATTCCTGCTGAAGACGGGCATCTGCTACAAGACCGACCGCGGCGAACTCATCGACCGCTATGCCGGTCGCGTCATCTTCCCCTGGATAGGCGTGAGCGGAAAGGTGGTGGGCTTCGGCGGCCGCAAGCTCGACGCTGCCACGAAGGGCGTGCAACAGAAATACGTCAACTCGCCCGACAGCGACATCTACCACAAAGACCACGAGCTCTACGGCATCTATCAGGCCAAGAAGGCCATCGCCAAGGAAGACCGCGTCTACATGGTGGAGGGCTACACCGACGTTATCTCCATGCACCAATGTGGCATCGAGAACGTAGTGGCCAACTCGGGAACGGCGCTCTCCGTACACCAGATTCACACGCTGCACCGCTTCACCTCGAACATCACCTTGCTTTACGACGGCGATGCTGCCGGCATACATGCCGCATTGCGCGGTACCGACATGCTGCTCAGCGAGGGCATGAACCTGAAGGTGCTGCTGCTACCCGAAGGCGAAGACCCCGACTCGTTCGCCCGAAAGCACACTGCCAGCGACTTCCGCAAATATATCGAAGAGAAACAGACCGACTTCATTCAGTTCAAGACCGACCTGCTGCTGAAGAACGAGCGCGACCCGCTGAAGCGTTCCGAAGCCATCAACTCCATCGTGGAGAGCATCTCGAAAATACAGAACCAGATTCTGCGCGACACCTATCTGCACGACTGCTCGGTGCGCATGGGCATTGCCGAAGCCACACTCATCAACCAGATGAACCGTTTTATCCGGGGCAGCCGCGAGGAAGAGCAGAAGGCCGTCCGCCGCGAGCAAGACCAGCAGGCGCTGAAGCCTGCCCGTCCCGTCGTGACACAGACCACACCGATGGAACAGGCCAAGAAGGTGGAGCGGCTCATCGCCCAGCTCATCGTCAGAGATGGAGAGAAGATCATCTTCAACGATGTGGTTGACGACAACGGCAACCACTTCCAGCTCACCGTGGCGCAATACATCGACCTCACGCTGCAGGCTGACGGGCTGCACTTCCAAAACGAAATCTTCAACCGCATACTGACCGAGGCCGCCAGTCATGCCGGCGACCCCGACTTCAAGGCCGAGACCTATTTCATCAGCCACGAAGACATCGACGTCAGCCAGGTTGCCACACAGCTCAGCAACGACCGCTACCGGCTACCTGAGCAATCAGAAAAGCCGGAAGGAGAACTGTCGGAAGGAGAGAGGAAACGGGTAGAGATTGATGCGCAAGACCGCTTGCGCGAACAGACCGAGCACCTCATCCGTGACTTCCAGATGGACTACCTCGACCACCGTGCCAAGGAACTGCAACAGCAGATTGCCGCATCAGTGAGCGAACCCGAAAAGATGCGGGCCCTCATGGAAGAATTTAAAGAGGTGCAGGGCCTGCGCAGCGCTTTGGCCAAGAAGCTGGGAAACAACATAATACTGTAAGAGACCCACCCCCAGCCCCTCCCTAAAAAGGAGGGGAGCATATAGTTTTTCTAATTGAATATCCGAAAAGAGAACTAACTGCTCCCCTCCTTTTTAGGGAGGGGCTGGGGGTGGGTCTGCTGTTTAGGTCTGCTGTGTGGGTTTCTGTTTGGGTCTACAGCAGTGGCGACAACATTCTGATGACCGACTCCCACAGGCGGCGCAGGAAATTGCCCACACCTTTCTGCGGCAGATCTGCCATCAACTCACAGTGTTCCTGATCGTCGAGGAACACTTTTTTCATGCGCAGCGCCATCTCACGGTCGAAGAAAAACACGTTTGACTCAAAATTATTTTCAAACGAACGGAAGTCGATGTTGGTCGATCCGCATGTGGAAAGCGAATCGTCGGCCACCAACAGCTTCGAGTGGTTGAAGCCAGCTTCGTAGAGATACACCTTCACGCCGGCCTCCAAAGCCTCGGTGAGATAGGAGCGACCGGCCCACTGCACCAGTCGGGCATCGCCCCTCTTCGGCACCATCAGCCGCACGTCGATGCCCGCCAGTGCTGCCGTGCGCATGGCGAAGAGCACCGGCTCGGTGGGCAGGAAGTAGGGTGTTTCCATATAGACATATCGCTTGGCCTCGTGCAGGATGCGCACATAGCCTTGCATGATGTCGGGCCAGGGCGATACCGGACTCGACGTAACAATCTGCGCCAACAACTCACCGCTTCCTTCAGGATGAGGTTGAGGGAGGGCCCGCTTCCCGCCCAAAGCCGGATAGTATCTGGTGCCGGAGATGAGCGTGCGGTCAACGAAATACCAATCAACCAGAAAGGCACGCTGCACGGAATAGACGATGCCGCCACGCAGTCGCAGATGGGTGTCGCGCCAAGCCTGTCGGCCTGTCCCCTTCACATAGCGCAGGGCAATGTTCATGCCGCCGATGAAGGCCGTGCAACCGTCGACGACGCACAGCTTGCGGTGGTTGCGATAGTTCACCTTTCCGGTGAAGGCAGGAAACGTCACAGGCATGAACGGCTGCACCTCGACACCGGCCTCGCGCATCCGCTCGAAGAACCGACCCTTCACGTTCCAGCAGCCCACGTCGTCGTAGATTACCCTGACCTCTACCCCCTCGCGGGCCTTGTCGATGAGCACGTCGGCCACAAGATAGCCCAGCGCATCGTCGGCAAAGATATAGGTGCAGAGATGAATATGGTGGCGGGCCCTCGACAGTTCCTGCAGAAAGACGGGGAAAAACTCGTAGCCGTTGGTATAGATGTCGGCAGCGTTGTCTTTGAAAGGCAGCGAAAGGCTCTGGTTGGTGAACAGCCGAATGAGTCCCTGATGCTCGTCGGGCAGACGCAGGTCGCGCTGGCCGACAAAGCCGAGCATCGACCGTTTGGTCAGCTGGTCAAGGCTCTGCTCACTGATATACCGCTCCTTTCGCGTGTTCTGTCCGAAAAAGAAATAGAGTATGATGCCCAGCAGGGGCAGGAAAGAAAGCACCAGCAGCCATGCCATGGTCTTCACGGGCTGACGGTTGTCCATCAGCACCCTGAGCATCGTTCCTACAACAGCAATGCCGTAGACGAGCAGGACTATCCAGTGAACATAAATCATAGTTAGTGTAGTATGTAGGGACGCGGCGTGCCGCGTTAGA
>CACYRB010000009.1 GCA_902776685.1 uncultured Prevotellaceae bacterium | reverse complement strand
ACGAGATATAGTTCATAGAAAAGACATTGATATAGACAGCTTGAAGAACGCTATTATCTGTTTCTATAGTCCCGTGATAGCATTCCATGTTGATATGGATGTCTACAATGGGTTAATGGATATAACCAAGAAGGATAGTGGTGAACCTCCAAGGCGAATTAGGGGAAGAAACGATCTTGTACAACAGCCTTTTGTTATATTAGCTGTTGCAATGGCTTTACAAGAAGTACCAGAAGACTGCACAATATTTTTTAAGGAATCTGACACAGGTTCAATAAAAAGGGCAAGAAATTTTGTTGCAAAATGGATAAATGAAAGTAAAACTTCGAAGTTTAATAGCGATTCTCTTTCTATTAATTATCTATCAAAGCTTATTAGGCAATAGATATTAATCGGCACATTTTTAAACAACATCTTTACTACTTCCATTTTTATATGGGAACGCAAATTCCAGCGTTCCCATTTATTTGTTTTATTCAATACGAAACAGTACAACCTGCCACGATGGGACAATAAATGTTTAAAACGCTTATAATCAGTCGTTTGCAAAAAGCAGAAAAATATTTGTTGATACAGAAACAAATCTGTACAAAACAAAAATTATCTGATGATTGTTTTATTCCGCTATGTTGAAAAAATCCTATAATTTTGCAAGCGAAACATACAGAGAAAGAAGAGAACATTGAGAATACATTCTATATATTAACTAAAAAATACAATTATTATGAAGACATTATCCATTTTCAGTTTTAAAATGGCAGTACTAATGATTACTGCTTTGACACTTGCACTGCCTTGTATGGCGCAAGTAAGTAGCAACAACTCTGATGTCTATCTAGGGAAGATTCAGGTTTATAAATTTACCCTAGACTCGCTTTACTACGATGGCACCAAAAGATTGTCCGCTGTTGGTAAAGAATATCCAGCAGATCTGTACTCATCAATAATTGGAGAAAATACATACTTCAAGATTTTGACAGATGGAGACTTCTACGCAGTAATATCCAATCCACATGGTAGTCGAGTCGCTTCTGAATTTTATTATGCTGCTTGGATATTTAAAAACGGGCAATACGTTAGAACACCAGACCTATCTTATATGGCTGGTCCTTATTTCTTGACGCTCCCATATGCTAAGACAGATGACAGGACTGTTGCCAATACGACTGCTAGTGTTTCTTCCAACTCTACAACTACTACAACAACTACAAGGCAGGTTGATTGGCAACTCATGGGAAAAGTTAGGGTGGTTAGCGGTATGAGAACAACAAGGTCTCATGGTGAAGAAGATGTAATTTATGAGGAGGAAACAGCCTTCCTGTACTCTGCCTTTGATGGGAAGAAGATAAAATATAAAATCACTGTTCCGAAATACGGTTCTCAGTATGACGTATACGAAAACAGCAGCTATAACGGCGCAGAAGTTGGCTGGGACAGTCATGGGAGGCACATTCGGTATTTGCCAAGCCTGAGCCAGATGTTCACACACCACGCTGGGAATTACTATCTGAACATAGATGCGGTTAGGCATTAGAAACAAATATCGGGGGATGCCGAAAAACCGATTATAGCATAGCAGAGTAGGCGTAAAAAACTTCACAAACATTACAATTATGAAGAAAAAACTGTTTATTTTGATGACAATGGCGACGATAGGTGCCATGTCAATCTCGGCAAGTGAGATCCATTTTCCCAATGGAAAGTACCCCTTCCCCAAAGAGGTGACGAAGGCTCCATCATGGCCCATCTCACAGGACCAAACTATTAGTCCGAAATATCCCAGCTGGCCTGTGCAGCTGGAGGCAGGGATATACCCATTCCCAGATATTTAACTTTTAGTTCCACCAAAATCTTCCTGTACCCATACCAGTTGGGTACAGGAAGTTATAAAGGAAAGCAGTATTATACTGTGCTTATCGTGACCTCATCGGAGATTTTTGCTTATAGACAAAAGGTAATTCACTAAAAAAAAGGAGCTGACTAATGTATGAAGGAGCAATCGCCGGCATGTATCTTTTCGGCATTTATGGTAGTATCTTACTATTCGCTATTATTATAGGATGGTCAGATGGCGAATGGTCAGAACGGTTAGGTTCATGTGTTGTTTTATTATTTTTAACCATAGGATTCCTGTTATGTTGGCACGCAAAGATAGAAGTATTTAAACGTGAGCCTGTGATTTCCTCATGTTTCGTTATTTGTGACGAAGGTCGAACCAAATATCAGATGGTCGATTCGACGTTACGATGTAAGACTGGTGAACCTCCTAGGTATACTGTGGTGAAAACTGAACGTAAGATGGAGCCAAACGAACAGACTCCATGTTTGCACTGTGGGAAGACATTGATTCATCATTGTGATTCTTCTTGTAGGAAAACAGAGAAAGAACTTGAAGCAGAACGAATGATAGACTATATGAATAGCCCACTATAGGCTCAAGACGAATGTGCTTACTTGATTATTTACAGAATTAAATTTAACTCGTACAATTATGAAAACTATCAAATTTCGATTTGCAATGATGTGGACGCTATTCGTAGCAATAGCTTCACAAGGACAAGAACAAGGAAATGAACTCCATTTCCTGAGTATAGACCAAGCACTTAAAGATACTGTTTTTATCGGGCCACCACCGGCTTTTGGCAGTCTGTTATTCGAGCATGATATTCAAATGTTCTATTATGGGAAAACACTTCGTAATACTGAGCGAGGTAAACAAGCTGTGCAGGATGCCGATTGCAGTACCAGCAATCTTTGTGCAGTTTTCTCAGAAGCATTTGGCACGACTTTATCCAAGGAAAAAACTCCTGAAATCTATAAACTCATCGATACGATGCGCGAGGATGTTGGCAGTTATAGCACAAGACTCTCTAAGTCTAAGTGGAACCGAGTTCGCCCATACGTACTGTTTTCTGGACCAAGAGGCTCAACCGGGGTTCCCGAAGATGAAGATGCTCTCCGTAACAATGGCAGTTATGTGTCTGGTCACAGTGCAATCGGCGTGGCAGTAGCAATGACTTTGGCTAGCATTAATCTTTCAAGACAAAACGAATTGTATAAACGAGGACTCTCCTTTGGAGATTCGAGATGGATCCTATCATTCCACTGGTACTCAGACGTGAAGGCTGGTCAGTTAGTAGGTGCCTTGGTCTTACCAGCTCTAATGAATTGCGACGAATTTATTCAACAGCTGAATAGGGCAAAGGTAGAGTTCAAGAAACTATTAGAAATGCAAAAGGCAACATCATATCACCAGACCAGACGTTTGCCCAGGGGAGTTGACTGATACCGATGGCTCTAACTAGGAGTACCATGAATCGTGATATGGATTATGGTACTCCTTATAGAAAAATTTATCTATTAAGACGAAGATGTGATTTAAACAATAACAATAAACTGTACAATTATGATTACAATGATTCGGTTTTTAGGCTATATCACCACAGGTGTAGGAGTCTTGTTGCTGTTGGATAACTATCGGACGATCAGCGCATATGTCGCAATGAGCCTATGGATAGTAATCGTTCTATCCAAGTTCCTTTTTGATGATTATTCACAGATAAGAAAGGATATTCATGTCATCGGTTGGCTGTTCTACATTTTATTCTTCTTATATTTGTTTTTCGGTAAAATTCACGTTAAGAATATAGACTCAGACCATGTGGTGATCTACAGTCCATTGTGGCTGCATTGGGAGGATGGTGAGCGGCTAGACACCGTAAACCTGCGGAGTCAGATAGAGTGCTATTATTCGTCATATTCCGAAGACTATCAAGATTTTTATTTCCTTCAGATTAAAGACAAAGATAGCATTTCTATTTATAACAGGTTGAGTTTGATAATGAAAATTCACAAGGATTATTCAATCATCCAACAACCGTATTATGGTATTCTTGTGGATTTAATCAAAGGTGCTGATGGCCAAGTTTACTCTCTGGATGGGGAACTTGTTGATGACAACTGGAAGCCTCGGATCCATGACACAACGCCAATTGACAACACAAATTTGTAACAGGAAGCGTTGAACCAGGTATTCATTGATGAATAACATATAAAAATATCAATAAACAGTAATAATATGAACTACAAAACTGAAATCATAGAGAAACTGGAACAATTCCAGCCACTATCAAAAAAATTGCTTGTTCTCATTAATAGGCTTTGTACAGAGCCTGGTATTAAGGTTCACAACCTATTCACTGTCATTGAAGCCTGTTTTTCAGAACAACCATATCAAGTTCAAATGGAAATTGACAGCCTGTCACTTGGTTCTTGGATTGAGGTTGTCGGCGATGAAATCAAAGCAATTGATGAGTTCGCAAACATAATAAGCAACATCGAGATTGAAAATGATCCGATGTCAGGAATCATGGAAAGACTCGTCGATTTGACAACCACAACCCCATCACATGATATACTTGAAAAAATACCGTATGTGAGAATAGGTTTTGCCGTCTTAAAGTATTACCAGAGTAAAGATTGCTTGGACTTTGGAAAAGATGCAAACTCATATGGTAGGCTTGCTATAAACATTGCAAAACTCGTTGGAGTTACTAAGGGTATAGGTGGTAGTCATCAACTCTATGACTTACCAATTTACAAAATCCTAGGGTATGCCCAATTACATGTTAAACAAGGCTCAACAGTATATGCCCAGATTTGTCTTGCATTTGCCTCTATTCATAATCAGGTTTTCGAATATGAAGGTGCCAGTAGATACATTGAAGAGGCAAAAAAAATTGCCATCAGACAAGGCATAACCGATTCGGAAGTTGATGTCTTTATAGTAAAGTCTGACATATTGTTGAATCAGGCCCTATTTGGGGAGGCCTTATTTTATCTAAAACTAGCGTGGGACACCAATTTGTTATTACATGGTGACGGTTGTGTTGAAAACGCAGAAGTCATACTTAAAATTTGTAATATCTGCCTCGCCTTACGCAAAAAAGACACATGCCGGAAATGGCTTTCAAGATTAACAAGCTGCAATCTGCCAAGATACTCCGAGTTATATATTATGAAAACCTTGGTGGAGGCCGAGTTATGTGACGAATTAGAGTTAGGAATTTTGACTTTTGAAGAAGCCGAACTGGTTAGCTGGCGTCTTTACAACCACACACTACCATATATCTACAGCAGACGTTCTAGGTTTTACGACTTTCATGGTCTTTATGAAGAGGGTAATAACGAATATGGAGCCTATATGCGACAGTTAAGAACACTATATGGAGCGACTACCAATGGTGATCTCGCAGTGTTCTATAGTTCAAGGGTGATGACATGCCTTGCCAATGGAGCGACGCAGACCGCAGTCAACTTAAACACCCTCGCAATTGACTTATGCCCTGCAGATGGCCCACAGTTTTCATTCGGTGCTAGAGTTAGTCAATATCTTGCTATAGCTTCTACATACTGTGCAACACATGAATATGTCCTGAGCTGTGCATATACTGAAGCAGTACTAGAGCAGATAAGAAAATATGTAAACGTGTCTAATGCTGTTGTTACCAAGGTAAAAGAAATCTTTGGTTCTGAAGAAGAAATTCCTGCATCTGTCTTTGCTGTAGACCTAATCAGACAAGCATACCGAATAAAGACAGATGTTGCTATAGCTGAAGGTCATTATGAGAATGCAAAAAGCCTGTGTTTGGAATGCTTGAATCAGGTTCGCGCATCTGATGAAGCGTGCTTCGTCTTTTCAAGCCTTGGTCTTGTGTATAGTAAGCTTGGTCAAGTAGAAAATGCTGTAAGGACATGGAAACAGGCTGCTGAAACGAGTGGCGACAATGCTTTGGAGATAGCAGCCGAATCGGCATGGTTTGCTTATGATTCTGGTCTACTTGATGTTGCATTAGATATAATAAATGAAGCGACTGAAAAGCCAGTACCATCTTCTGCAAGTTATTCTACCTTCCTCACTTTTGCAAGTATTTGTGGAACGGCAGGATTAGAAGATCAAAAAAAAGCGTTCTATGCAACAGCGAGGAAATTATCTCACGGAAGAATACAACACTCCAGATGCCTGTATTATGAAGCCTTAGAGCTTCAAGATACTGAGGCAATCAATCGACTGGAAATGGCTGTAGACTGTAAGGCAGACCAGGGGTTGTGTGTGGACGAAGAATTGTCACTAAAATGGAAGGCGTTGGCCGAAAATAAAGACGCTATCGGGTTAAGAAATTGTGCTAAGATCGCTGCGGTTAAAGCAGTCAGGCTATATCCTGCTGATAATCCAGATGTTTTTGAGGATATAGAAGACCTCCTGTAGTTATACTATTCTGATTATAAAGAATCAAAATAAAAATCCAAAAATGAATACTATGGTGTACTTCTGTCTTTTTGCCTTTGTCGTATTTATCGGTTGGGCGATTTTAGATGATGAAAGCGGATGCCTACGAGTTGGCCTATTTTACATAGTTGTCATTCTTATTTTAATGGTGGTTTTCAGTCTGAAACGATGTTACCAAAATCCCGAGTTTGATAACCGAAAAACAGTCATGGAACCTCATTGTACTATATACAGATTCTCACATTCACAATACCGTTGTCCTAATGGATTGACTCATTATTGTGTTGAGAAGAGTGACACGATAGCTCCTACTCGGAATGATATATGTGTACATTGTGGCACCTTTTTCCGGAAACATCAATATGAGAAAACTAAAGAAGAGCAAGAACTTGACGAACAATTCTGGCAAAGAGTGGCAGAAACACCTACTGAATAAATAATCACATAAAGTATTACCCAAAACTTATCTGTTATGAAAGAAAAGAAATCATTTGCTGCTGTTATCTCAGTAGTCATTATTGCACTAAGCAGCTGTATGTCAGATGACTCTAACTATTTGTTGGAGGATTCTTGTTTGCCTAATTGCACCTTACAAGCAAATGGCGGGCGCGATAAGCAATCAATAGAGCTATCCCGTAAGATCACTGAGAGAAAATTCTCTGTCGCGACAGGTGGATATTTATTATCCTATCCACTTGTATTCGAGTCTGATCCTTCCTTGTTTTGGCTATTAGTGTGCGATGATAGTACGAAGATGCAGATTGATCGTATTTATCTGGTTGATGCCACACATGAATTCCGCTTTGATCGCGATATATACTCATTGGATTCCGTCTATTATAATCCAAATGAAGAGAGACCTTTGAGCGTTATGGTTTCTGGGAAAAACGGTATGAAGAAGAATTATTTTATCGATGGATTTATGTATAATACTATAATACAAATTCACAAAAACAAATATGAAATCCCATCAAACATAAAAATACCAGTCTTGAAGATTCCTTCGAAGGTTGAATATACAAATGAATAGTTGCTTCCTCAGCAGTTTTCATCAATTTTCCCATCCTTTTCTATTCAATATGGCAGAAGAGGGTGGGCTTTGTATACGACTTATCTCATAAATTATCTCAAAATATCGTTACACATCATTATAAGATAGGAGGAATTCACTATCTTTGCATTTGTGTTCAAAAAGTTAAACCACCTATTCAAAAGGCAAAAGTATATAGAAAAAGAAAAAAATGCAAAAAATGGCAATACGGAAGATGACTACTCCTGTTAGGATTCCTTCTGTGTGTCAACGGGTTGTCATCTAAAAAGCCAATGGTACAAGTATGTCTGTTGGTATGATTCTTTATCATTCGCATATATTTCCCGCTAAACAGAATGTTTTCTCCCAAGAGAACGATTTTTCTTCTTGTTCAATTTTGCAAGCTCTAAGGCCTTCGCTTCATCAACTACAAAAGTTCTGCCAATTTGAGATATAGCAGGGTCTATTATACCACTCTTTTTTATTCTGGAAGCGGTGGCGATAGAACAACTAAAAATTTCAGCGATACCCGCTAACCCTTTGAGTTGCCGATTCTCGCTCAGTTTGACTATTGCCATTTCTTGTTTTGGAGAATTATCTTCATCCTCATACAATACTTCGAGTGCTTCTGCAATTCTAGCATTGCAGGTTAACAGTTGTTCTATTACCAACTTGACTATTTCCTTTTTCTTACTCATTGATCTGCTAATTTTTTTGCAAAATTACAATGAGTATGAATGATAGCGAAGTCTCACTGAAACGACTAAACAAAAAAGAATCGCCAATAAACAAATACATAAAAATGACTAAACCGAATAATGCAATCCAAACATTATTCGGCTTGTTTCGGTGGAAGTGCGGAGAATCGAACTCCGGTCCGCACAAGGAAACCATACGTTTTCTACATGCTTATCTCAGCCTTTGTTTTTGTGATGCAGCAAGACCTGAGCCACCAACTGCATCCTTATCCTCTAATTATTCACCAGATTGTCGAGGCTCAATCTGATTATTTCCGATTTAACCTGCGCCGCTTAATCTCTGGATTCGGAACAACATCCTCGGAGCGACGTCTCGTTCTGTCACCTTGTGACGGAATTAAGCTCTTAATCTACTATACTTCGATTAGGCAGCGAGAGCATACTCATTGTTGCCAATTAATTTTTCGACCGACTTGATTTAAGAGAACACAGTCTTCACTCCACATGCTTGCGTACCATTTCGGCTTGTCGTCAAATCCAGTCACCCCCATGATAACGAGTGCAAAGGTAAGAAATAAATTTGAATTATGAAAGTTCTCATGTAATTATATAACGATTTTTAAGAGCATATCAAAAACTCTCAAAAAAAACAATAGTTCATTCTAACAAAAAAAGACCTCCCCCATAACTGAATTGTTAGGGGGAGGTTTTGGGGGAGGTTTTTCTGTAAAATACTGGAAATCAGTATATGTCTGTGGAGCTGGAGGGAGTCGAACCCGCGTCCAAACGGGGAAACCATACGCTTTCTACACGCTTATTCCAGACTTCATTTTCGTGCACCGGCAAGACCTGGACCACCAATCCGATGCCTTATCCTCTAAAGCTTCACCTGTGGCACGAGGCTTTCCGCAGGCTATTCCCGATTTTTGCTGCACCGCTGGGTCAAGTAAGTCTCGGAACAACGACTCTTGAGCGATGTCTCGTTCTCCTACCTGGTAGGAGAATAAAGCTTCAGTCTACTGTGCTTCGACTAAGCAGCGAGAGCGTAGTTGTTTTCGCCAATTAATTTTTTGTTCACTCGGATTAAGGAGGTAGCCAACGAGCCTCCGCGTGCTTACGTACCATTCCTGCCCGCTGTCAAATCCAGTCAACCCCAGACTAATTCATAATGCATAATTCATAATGCATAGCCGTTCGCTGATGAATAGCGATAGGTGAAAAACGGTACGGGCTGCAAAGGTACGAATAAATGAGAGAAAATGCAAATATTTTTACAATTTTCCGAATATAAGTACCTTCAACGGCAGTTAATGGTACGAAAATAATTCATCATTCATCATGTGTAATGCATATTTTTTTGTTTCTTCGATTTTTTTGTTATCTTTGTCGCATCTACAAAAAAAATACGGATGAAAGCAATTCTTATTAATGGCAGCCCACATGCACACGGCTGCACCTACACTGCCTTGCGGGCTGTAGCCGATGAGCTGGAGCGTGGCGGTGTGGAAACAGAGATTCTACACATTGGTCATAAGACCGTTCGTGGTTGCATCG
This sequence comes from uncultured Prevotellaceae bacterium, assembly GCA_902776685.1. Classification (GTDB taxonomy): domain Bacteria; phylum Bacteroidota; class Bacteroidia; order Bacteroidales; family Bacteroidaceae; genus Prevotella. The sequence goes on along the minus strand of CACYRB010000009.1, from coordinate 33,627 downwards.
CCTGCTACAAATGTCAGCAACTTGGACGATGCGTGTTCGACAACGACCCCGTGAACGAAGTGGCAAAGAAGTTTGAGGAGGCCGACGCGTTGGTCGTGGGCTCTCCCGTTTATTATGCCGGTCCCAATGCCACGCTCTGCGCGTTGCTCGACAGACTTTTCTTCAGCACTCCGTTCTCGAAACGGATGAAGGTGGGAGCTGCCGTGGCTTCGGCCCGTCGTGCAGGAACCACGACGACGATTGACCGGCTGAACAAGTATTTCACCATTGCCGAGATGCCGGTCGTGTCCAGCCGCTATTGGAACGAGGTGCATGGCAGTACGGCCGAAGACGTGACAAAGGATGAAGAGGGTCTGCAGGTCATGCGCGTGCTGGGTCGCAACATGGCTTTCCTTGTGCGTGCCATCCATCGTGAGCGCGAGCAGAGTGGACTACCCGAGGTTGAGGCCGAACGCATCTACACCAACTTTATCCGCTGACAACCTTTACTTTCCCCGCTTCGCGACAGTGACCGTTGGTTCAACTTTTATTTCCACAGATGTCGGGCATAGTTGTAATGATACAGGTCGTATAGCGTGGTCAGGCGTGTCAGTCGTGGTAGGAAGGTGTTGAAGTCTTTTCCCATTCCGTTGGTCCATTGTACCTCGGCCAATGCGCCCATGCGTGGCAAGGCCTGATATTCAACCAGATTGGTGTAGGGAATGAACTCGCCCCATATGTTGCCCTGTACGCCGAGGATGTGGCTGACGGCGCTTTCCGACAAGCCCGCCACGGGATTGAACCCATACACTTTTTCCACTGTGATGAGTCCGCCGCATAGGCTGGGCTCATTTCTTGTATTCTCCGTCTGTTGGTAGTCGAAGTAGCAGTGCGATGTGGGCGACATGATGACGTCGTGCCCGGCTTCGGCAGCCCGTTGGCCCGTTTCGGCACCGCGCCAGCTTTGTATGGTAGCGCTGTTGTTGATTTTTCCGTCGAGAATCTCGTCCCAGCCTATGATGCGACGCCCGTGGCTGTTCACAAATTGCTCAATGCGGTTGGTGAAATAGCCCTGTACGGTTTTCGGGGTGAGCTGTTCGCGCTGCATCAGTTGCTGGCACTTCGGACATGCTGCCCATCGCACGTTTGGAGCCTCGTCGCCGCCGATGTGGATGTAGGCAGAGGGAAAGACGTCCATAATCTCGGTGAGCACATCCTGACAGAACGTGTAGACCTCCTCGTTTCCGAGACAGATCACGTCGGGGAACACTCCCCACCGACGACTCACCTCGTAGGGTCCGCCTGTGCAACCCAGCGAGGGATAGGAAGCCAGAGCCGACAGCATGTGGCCGGGCATGTCGATTTCGGGAATCACCGTGATGCACCGCTGCCGGGCATACTCCACAATCTCGCGGGCCTCATCCTGTGAGTAGAATCCGCCGTGAGGCCTGCCATCGTAGATGGGCGAGTTGTGTCCGATGATGGTTTCCTTGCGCACAGAGCCTATCTCGGTCAGTCGCGGATACTTCTTTATCTCGATGCGCCAGCCCTGATCCTCGCTCAAGTGCCAGTGAAACGTGTTCATGTTGTGCATGGCCATGAGGTCGATAAACCTCTTCACAAAACTCAGCGGGTAGAAGTAGCGTCCACAGTCGAGAAGCATGCCCCGATAGCCGAATCGTGGTTCGTCGGCAATGACGACGGTCGGCAGTTCCACGCTGTGTCCGGCATTCACCTTCTCCTCGGCCGTTGCCACGGGCAGCGACTTGCGCAGCGTCTGAATGGCATAGAACACACCGGCCGGCGAGCCTCCGGCAATGGTGATACGCTTCGGCGAGACGGTCATTGTGTAGCCTTCGGCATTGGCCACTCGCTTGCTGTCAATGTCGAGCACGATGCCTGCATGTCGTTTGTCGGCGGTAGTGCGCAGTTTCAGTCCTGTTGCTTCGGCAACATACTGTATGAGAAACTCTGCGTTGCGCATCATCTGCCCGTCGGCATCGTCGTGGGCAACGGCAATCGTCGTCAAGTTGGTAAGCATGAACGGTGCACCTTTCTGCATGTTGATTTCGCGCGGCAGAGGCACAACCTCGTAGTTGGCCGTGGAGGCTGCTACGTTGAGGGCAGCCATGACTGACAGTGTCAGCACTAAAATCAGTTTTTTCATTTTCGTTGATGTTTAAGTTTGTTATCCTGAATTATCGCTGCAAAGATACATAAAATAATTGAAAAATGGAAAAAGAGAACGGGAAAATAAAGCAATGAGTTAACGTCGACGCTAAATTGATGGAAGAAAAGTAGTAAGATGTTTTGGCTGTCAAGTTTTTTTGTAGTAATTTTGCAGCGGTTTCCATCGTGGAGACTAAGGGGTGCCTTGCTAACGTTAACGGAAACGCTAACAAATAGTGAGGCTGAGATTATACCCTCTGACCTGATCCGGGCAATGCCGGCGTAGGGAATCTGTCTCAATCCCCTTATTCTATAATTGTTTTTATATAATAAGGAAAAAAGTTATGAAGAAGTTTTTGTTTCTTGCAGCCTTTGTGCCGGTGGCAGTGATGGCTGTGGAGCCTGTCGACACATTGCAGCCGAAGGAACTGCAGGGTGTGCAGGTGGTATCGACACGTGCCTCGGAGAAGACACCGGTGGCTTACAGCAACATGACGCGCCAACAGATTGAGCGCGTGAACCACGGCAAGGATGTGCCACATCTGTTGCAGATGCAGCCGTCGGTGACGGTGTCGTCGGATGCGGGCATGGGCATCGGCTACACGGGCATTCGCGTTCGCGGCACCGACCCCACGCGTATCAACGTGACGACGAATGGCATCCCGATGAACGACGGCGAGTCGTCGCAGCTCTATTGGGTGAACCTGGGCGACCTGGCGTCGAGTGTGCAGTCGGTGCAGTTGCAGCGCGGCGTGGGCACGTCGACCAACGGAGCCGGTGCGTTTGGTGCCACACTAAACATGCAGACCGAGAACATCGGCTTACAGCCATACGCCACAGTCAACCTCTCGGCGGGCTCGTACGGCACGCACAAGGAGTCGCTGCGTTTCTCTACCGGTCTGCTTGGCGGTCACTGGGGACTGCAGGGCCGCGTGTCGAACATTGGTAGCGACGGCTATATCAGTCGTGCCTCGACCCGACTGAACTCCTACTTCCTGCAGGCAGGCTACTTCGGTAAGAACACGGTGCTGAAGCTGATTACGTTTAACGGAACGGAGAAGACCTATCATGCTTGGGACTATGCCTCGCGGGCCGACATGGAACGTTACGGTCGTCGCTACAATCCCAGCGGGGCCTACACCGATGCCGACGGTAACACAGCCTACTATAAGAATCAGACCGACAACTACCACCAGCAGAACTACCAACTGCTGTGGAACCAGTGGCTCTGTCGCAACTTCACGCTGAACGCTGCGCTGCACTACACGCATGGTGACGGCTACTATGAGCAGTACAAGACCGACCAGAAACTCTATAAATATTGGATGTCGGAAGGTAAGAAGGTGCTGAGCGACCTCATCCGCCAGAAACGCATGGACAACAATTTCTATGGAGCTGTGGCTGCGCTCAACTTCGACAACCACCGCAACCTGACGTTCAACATCGGCGGCGGATGGAATAAATATGACGGTGACCACTTTGGCGAGGTGGTATGGGTGCGCACGCCCGATGCGACATATACCCCCATTAATCCTAACCAGCGTTACTACGACAACACAGCCCGGAAGACCGACGGCAACGTCTATGCCAAGGCTACCTGGGACATGGGCGGCGGTTTGAGCGGATATCTTGACCTGCAATACCGTCATGTGGACTACAAGTCGCGCGGCTCTTCGCAAGAGTTTGAGGGTGTAGGCCAGCAGGTGCCGCTCGTGTGGGACAAGAAATACGACTTCCTGAACCCGAAGTTGGGACTCATCTACCGCCTTGGGAAGCACCACACCTTCTACATGTCGGCAGCTATAGCCCACAAGGAGCCCACGCGCAACGACATGGAAGACATGTTGGCCGAGTCGAACGGTGTTGACCCGAAGGCCGAGCGGTTGGAAGATGCCGAGCTGGGCTATAAGTATGAGAGTAAGACGTTTACGTTCAATGCCAACTTCTACCGCATGAACTACGACAACCAGTTCGTGCTTACCGGAGCCCAAGACTCGAACGGTGAGATGGTGGCCCGAAACATCAAAGACTCTTATCGCATGGGTATGGAGCTGACGGCAGCATGGCGACCGGTGAAGGGATTTGCGTGGGAGGCTAATGCCACATGGAGCCGCAACCGTGCAAGACACATGCAGCTCACCGTGCTCGACACCGAGACGTGGGAAGAGTCGGTGGCCGACGTGGGCAGCACCCATCTGGCCTACTCGCCCGACTTCATTGCCGCCAATACCTTCAGCTATGAGTGGCGTGGTATCAGGGCTTCACTCATGTCGAAATATGTGAGCAAACAGTATATGACCAACTCGAACTTCAAGTCGTATATAGACGAAGACAACAACGGACGCGTGGAAAGTGCGATGCTCGATGCCTTCTTCACCACCGACCTCGACCTGAACTATACGTTCAGTCTGCGCGGGTTGAAGCAACTTACCGTCGGCTGCACCGTCTACAACCTCTTCGGTGAGAAATATGAGAGCAACGGCTCGTGCGGTCTGAATTTCAAACGGGCAGCTGATGGCAGCATACAGGCTTTCAATAATCACAACCTGGGCTTCTGGACTTGGAGTACATACTCGGCACAGGCTCCCACCCACTTCCTGGCCTATCTGTCCATCAGTCTGTAAAGGCTCCCCCGACCTCTCCAAGGGGAGGGGAGATGTGCTAAATTTCTTTTAATATGAATTATCTTGACCTCATCACCGCAGTCCTCGGCTTGGCCTATATCCTGTTTGAATATAGGGCCAGCCGGTGGATGTGGGTTGTCGGCATCGTGATGCAGACGCTCGGCATCGTGCTCTATTATCAGAAGGGCCTCTATGCCGACTGCGGCATGGAGTTCTACTATCTGGCCATGAGCTTCTACGGTCTGGTAAGGTGGACAGCTGCATCGCCCGAAGGGAAAGGAGAGCGGGGAACGAGAATAACATCGTTGCTACGACCGGCCGATGGTGGCGTGCAGTGGCTTACCCTCCTTGGTAGTGGGGTGGTGGGAGGCCTCCTCTGGCTGCTCATCTGGTGGTTGCTCACCACGTTCACCGATTCGCGTGTGCCCATTGCCGACAGCTTTACTACCGCCCTCAGCATCGTGGGCATTTGGATGCTCGCAAAGAAAATTCTTGAACAATGGTTTGTGTGGATTGCTGTCGATGTAGTCACCTCGGCACTCTACTTCTACAAGGACATTCCCTTCAAGGCTTCGCTCTATGCACTCTATGTGGTCATTGCAATCTTTGGCTACCGCAAATGGAGAAGAATGATGAAAAGTTGAAAATATATTTTGTTTTTTCAACTTTATTTGTATCTTTGCAACGAGAACATTAACTGCTCAACTTTTTGATTGTTTCGCTTATGAAAAGAAAGATGAAATTGTCGCTTCGCCTTCTGCTTGCCATTCTTGGTGTGTTGGGACTTGTGGCTTGCAAGCAGCAGAAGCGCATAGAAAATGCCCCGTGCCTCTATGGTGGGCCTCCTGAGGCTTATCGTACGATAGAAAGCGACTCCATACAATAACGACAATGCACCCAAAACTGTAACGAAGATGAACAGGAAAAAGAAACTATTGCTTCGCTTCCTTTTCGGATTGCTCGGCGCATTAGGAATTGTTGCCTGCAAGTCGTGTGATAGCATTGGCCGCCATCCTTCACTCTATGGCGGACCTCCCGATGCTTATCATACAATAGAAAGCGACTCGGTAAAATAAGGGTAGGGCAGTGGGCTACACGCTCTTCAAGATAAGGGCAACGATAAACAGACACCCGATGGCAGCTGCGACAAACAATGCCGACATGATGAAAAACCGTCGCAGGCGGCGGTCGAGCTCTTCGCGGGTTGGCTTGCGACGCTTAGGCAGTCGGACGCGAATGGTTGCCCCGCAGGTCTGACAACGGCAGCGCACCTCCCCTCCATGAGGGAAATCCATAAGATACTCGCTGCCACAATGAGGACAAGTAATGCTGTATTTCATTTCAGTTCTTACATTCAACGCGGCCTTCCAAGCCCCCCCCGTAGCCGACCGCCGCGTCCCTACATTCTAATAGAGTTTTATTCGTTCAACTTTTCAAGCTTTCGACCTTTCAACTATTACATTGCAAAGGTAACCAAAATTTCGAATGCAGAAAAGTATTTGATTATTTTTTGATATTTTTATTAAAATAATTTTAACCCTTCTACAACATTTTTGTTTTTTTGCGTTAATAAATAAAAAAAAGACAATTAGCGTGAGCATATCGCAGACGACAAAAGGCGTTGAAATAAAAGACGGCATGGGTCCCACGTCGCTAGCACTCAAGCGAGCTACCGATATTGTATGCTCGCTATTGGGGTTGCTGCTTCTTTCGCCGGTATTCCTGATTATAGCCCTGCTGATGAAGTTGCAAAACAACGGTCCTGTCTTTTTCCGACAAATCAGAATCGGCTACAAAGGCCAGCCTTTCGTAATCTACAAGTTTCGTACCATGAGCAGTGAGATAGAGGAGAAAGGTCCTCAGCTCGTGGCTGCATGCGATGATTCCAACTCGACCAAGCTGGAACAGTTCCTTCGCGGCCATCACCTCGATGAACTGCCGCAACTGTGGAACGTGTTGCGCGGCGATATGTCGCTTGTTGGTCCACGACCCGAACGAAAATATTTCATCAATCAGATTCTGGAGGTGGATCCGTCTTATCCCATTGTTTATGGCATGCGCCCGGGGCTGACCTCTGAGGCCACCCTATATAACGGCTACACCGACACCATGGAGAAGATGATACGGCGATTGCAAATGGATATCGACTACTACAAACGCCGTTCGCTCTGGCTCGACTTCAAGATTTTCACTAAGACCGTCATCTCCGTCGTCAGCGGGAAAAGAATTTAAAATCCCTCGTATTATCTTTTGGAAACCTATATGGCCCATATAGCTCAGTTATATGGCCCATATAAGTCGGTTATATGGCCCATATAACTTTCCGAAAGTTTATCTTTCGGGATTTGCTATGCTATTGGATAGCGAAAACAAAGCCTTCTCTTGTGTCGAAAAAACGATATCGGAGTCAATAAAAAAGCCTTTCAATACAATAAAATCCGTGAAAAAGGGTTATTATAAGTGTTAAAGCTTTAATAACAAACAAAGAATGAGTAAGATTTTGATTAGGAAAGCCGTTGTGGCAGCATTGCTGATGCTGTTCATACCGGTTGTTTCATCTGCCCAGTCGATGAGCGACGAGCAGGTGATGAAGACGATTATCCGTGAACACGAAGCTGGGCGCAGCAACTCGCAGATTGTCGTAAGACTGATGCAGAGTGGCGTGAACATCCAGCAGATTCAACGCGTACGCAAAAGATACGAACAACAACTCAGAAGCAACGGAACGCTCGGAACGGTGCCCGACGAAACGGCAAAAGCAGCGTCGAGATTGCGCAACAACAATGGCGACGAGCGCGATGACGCACCGACCGGACAGGGACCGGACAACACGGGAAACTACACAAACTATCGGGTTATGCAAGGAGCCGACTATCGTCATACCTATGACGAAGACGACCCCGATTACCTCCTGATGCAGCAGGAGCTGGGCGGATTGCTGCCTGTTGACACCGCCGAACTTGTGAAACAGCTTCAGGAACAGCTGGAGAAAAGAGATAAAAAAGTGTTTGGCCGCGACATCTTCAACAACAAAAATCTTACTTTCGAGCCAAACATGAACATTGCCACTCCGCAGAACTATCGGCTTGGTCCTGGCGATGCCGTAATCATCGACATCTACGGGGCTTCGCAGAAAACAATGACCTCTTCGGTTTCGCCCGACGGTGACGTCAACATCGAGGGCTTCGGACCGATTCAGGTCAGCGGACTCAGCATTAAGGAGGCTAACGCACGCATTCAGTCGCAGTTGGGAAAACGCTACAGCAGCAGTCGCGTAAGACTGACGCTCGGACAGACACGCACCATCACGATTAACATCATGGGTGAGGTGAAAGCTCCGGGCACCTATACTGTTTCGGCCTTTGCAAGCGTATTCCACGCCCTTTACATGGCAGGAGGAACCAACGACCTCGGAACGCTGCGTAACATTAAAATCTATCGCAACAGCCAGCTCATCTCGATGGTCGACATCTATGACTACATTCTCAACGGTAAACTTTCGGGCAACGTTCGTCTGGCCGACAACGACGTCATCGTTGTAGGACCCTACGACTGTCTGGTCAACATCACGGGAAAAGTGAAGCGCCCGATGTTCTACGAGATGAAGAAAAACGAAAGCCTGGGCTCGCTGCTCAAATATGCCGGTGGCTTTACGGGCGATGCCTATCGTAAATCGGTAAGACTCACGCGTAAGACTGGACGTGAATTTTCAGTCTTTAACGTCGAGGAGTTCGACATGAACGAGTTTCTCATTGCCGACGGCGACTCAGTGGCTGTCGACTCAATCATCCAGCGCTACGAAAATATGGTAGAAATAAAAGGTGCGGTCTTCCGTCCTGGGAAATATCATGTGGGTGGCGAGATAAACAGCGTGCGTACGCTTATCGAACATGCTGAAGGCCTTACGGAAGAGGCTTTCACGGCTCGTGCCATTATCCACCGCATGAAAGAAGACCGAACACTTGAAATCGTACGGGCTGATGTGGCAGGCATCATGAAGGGAACTGTTCCCGATGTGCCGTTGAAGAGCAACGATGTGCTGTTCATTCCGACCCGTTCGGACGCAATGACCGAACGCACCATTACCATTCACGGTGAGGTCTATGCACCGGGCATCTATAAATATGCCGACAACGAGACGCTCGAGGATTTCGTGTTGCAGGCAGGTGGTCTGACCGACAAGGCTTCGGTGGTGAAGGTCGATGTGTCGCGACGAATGAGGAATCCTCATGCGTTGACCACTGATTCTATTGTGGCACGAACCTATAGCTTCGCGTTGAAAGACGGATTTGTCATCGATGGCGAACCTGGTTTCGTCCTCATGCCCTACGATGAAGTCTATGTGCGTCGGAGTCCTGGATTCAGTCAGCAAAAGAACGTTACCGTAGAAGGCGAGGTTATCTTTAGCGGTGTCTATACCCTGTCGATAAAGAACCAACGCTTGAGCGACATTATCAGGGAAGCTGGCGGTCTGAACGACCTTGCTTATGCAAAGGGTGCCCGCCTGGAACGAAGGTTCACAACCGAAGAACGGAAGATGGCCGAGGCAACCCTGCGCAAGGCTCGCGAAGAAGCGCAAAACAATTTGCAGGCCCAGATAGCCAAGACCGGAAATGCAAACTTGGCTAACCTGGATATGTCGGAGCAACTGAAGAAATACGAAATAGGTGACTATTATCCCGTCGGCATTGAGCTCGACAAAGCGATGAAGGATCCCGGTGGGTCAGAGGACATCGTCCTGAGGGAAGGAGACAGAATCATCGTTCCTCAATACGATGCAACCGTGAAGATTAACGGCGAAGTGATGTATCCCAATACCGTGGGTTACATTAAGGGCAAGAGCGCGAAATATTATATCGACCAGGCTGGTGGCTTTAACACCACTGCAAGAAAGAAACATGCCTATATCATCTACATGAATGGCACTGTGGCCAAGGTTTCACACAATGCCAAGCCAAGCCCCGGTTGCCAGATCGTAGTGCCGGCCAAGATGCCTTCGAAGGGCTCTTTGGCAGAAACCCTGAGCATAGCAACAACGGTAGGCTCTCTCGCTGCCGTCATCGCCACCATCGCAAACATACTGAAATAAAATTGGGAAAATCAGAACATGAAAGGAAAAGAGCATATAAAAGAGATTGATTTTATCGGCATTCTGAAAAAGGTATTTGAAAACAAAAAGATACTTGCTGTTTTCTTAATCATCGGAGCTGTATTTGGAGTCATTGTATCACTCGTTACCCCTAAAACATATCAGGCTGAAGTCATATTGGCTCCCGAGATGTCGTCGGCAGGGTTGGGAATGTCTGATAAAATAACAGATATGGCATCAACATTTGGGTTAGATGTTGGAGGGAAAAGTACAATGGACGCAATCTACCCGGAGATATATCCGAGCGTATTTGCTTCAACCGATTTTATTTTATCTCTTTTCGATGTACCCATAACGTTGAAAGGTGACAGCATACATAAAACATATTATAAGCATATCATTCAAGATTTAAAACCCGGGTTTTGGGATTACCCCAAATTATGGATTAAAAAGATTTTACCCCAGAAGAATGATAACCTGACGAAAAGGGGAAATGGTATAGATCCTTTCCACCTGACAAAAAAAGAAGAGAATACTGTAGACTACATAAGGGGAGCTATCAATTGCCTGATAGACCAAAAAACAAGTGTGATCTCCATTAGTATTAAAGATCAGGACCCGCAGGTGTCTGCCATTATGGCTGATACCCTGCAAAATCGATTGCAGGCTTATATTACAGAATATAAAACCAAGAAAGCCCGCACAGATTTGGCTTATTACACAAAACTCTATAATGAAAGTAAGCAGGAGTATAGGCATGCCCAACAAGTTTATGCCTCTTTTGTCGATGCCAACCAAGATATTATTCTGCAGTCATTTGCGTCGAAACGTGATGAAATGGAAAACGAGATGCAGATTAAATACAATATTTATACGCAAATGACTAATCAGATGCAGAATGCTATGGCCAAGGTGCAAGAGCAAACTCCTGCATTTACCATTATACAGCAAGCAACTGTTCCAAATCGCGCTTCAAGTCGGCCGCGTGTATTTACAGTTCTCATTTACATTATCATAGCCTTTATGTTTGATGTTTTATGGGTGCTGTTTAAAGGTAATGGTTGTTCCAGCAACAAAAATGGCAAGAAAGGAAACAAGTCTTCAACGGAGGTAGAAAAGACAACTGATAGCAATGACGTAAATGCTTTGCCAAAACAGGATTGAAAATGGAAAATGCATTCCCATATCTCTTGTTGGTCTGTTTCTATGGCATTCTTGCGTGGTGGTATGGAACGACAGAAGAAAGACTCTTCAGAGGTCGCATCGTTGTACTATGCATTGTTTCGTTCGTTCTCTTTTTTGGTTTGCGAGGATTTATTTTCTATGATTGGAACGGTTATTATCCAAACTTTAATAGTTTTTCTTTTGCCACCCTGAAAACATTGCCATTTAACCGGTGGCCGTATGAACCAGGATTCCTATTGTTAATGACTTCGTGTAAGTCTTTATACAACAATTTCCATTTCTTTGTTTTTGTCTGTACTTGCATCAATACTGTTTTGCTTTTTCGTTTTTTCTGCAAGTATTCTTATAATGTGCCATTAAGTCTGATGGTCTTTCTATGTATGAATGGAATAGGACTATCTACGGACTTAATGAGGAACTCCATTTCTATCTTACTTTTCATCAATGCGCTGGAGTACCTCGAGAAGCGTCGCCCCATACCCTATTTCTTAGTGTGTTTGCTGGCCACGTCGATTCATTACTCTTCAATCCTTTTCTTTCCTCTATTTTTTTTCTTACACCGTCGCATAAGCAAATGGATATTTTTATGTGTCTTAATTATTGGCAACGTGATATTTCTTTTGCACATACCGGTATTTCTTCAAATGGTTTCATATATCACCAATTATATAGATCCCAAACTCCAACTAAAGATAGACATATATGTAAGATATGCCTCAGGTGTTGGCTTCAAAATGGACTTGGGCTTTTTGGAGCGTTTGTTTTCTGGAATTCTGGTATTTATTTATTATGATAAACTAAGAGACATTAGAGAAAATGCCAATATTTTCATCAATGCCATTTTACTCTATTATATCACATTCTACGCTTTTAGTGAGTTCCCAATTATCAGTAAGCGCTTCGCTACTCTTTTCGTGTTCAGCTATTGGATTATATGGACCGATTTAATAAGGTGTTTCTCTCTAAGAAACAATCGTTATCTTTTTATAGCATTCCTCACGATATATTGCTTATTAAAAACCTATAGCCTATGTAATTATCCTTTCGCAAAATACGACAATTTAATCTGGGGCATCAAATCATATCAAGAACGGAAAATAATTTTTGATAAGACGTTTGACGAAATATAATTAATAAACATAGTAAAGTAAAAAACATAATGCGCAAAGATTTAGTTTCTATTATATTAGTTAACTATAACTCTACTCAATATCTGATAGATGCAGTTAAGTCCATACACAAGCAATGCACTGATGTAGACTATGAGATAATTGTAGTAGATAATGCGTCTCCAGATAATGGGTCAGTATTGCTTCGCAAGACATTCGGTGATAAGATTACATTAATCGAAAACACAGAGAATGTTGGTTTCGGAGGAGCGAATAATGTCGGATATAAGGCGTCGCAAGGAGAATATGTGTTCTTCTTGAATCCCGACACTCTGTTGCTCAATAATGCCATCAGCATATTCCTCGATTTTATGAAAATGCACAAGGAAGATAAAATAGGTGGCATAGGAACTATTCTAAGTGATGCACAGGGACAACCCATAAATTCTTATGGCGATTTCATAACTTGTGATAGCGTTATAAAAAGTTATAGGAAACAAAAGTATAAAGAAAAACTCTCTTTCAATGATGAAGCATTCTCAGTTGATTTCATTACGGGTGCCGACTTATTTACCACAAGAAGTGTCCTTGAAGAAGTGGGACTGTTTGATACGCGTTTTTTTATGTACTGTGAAGAAGTTGATTTGCAGAAGCGAATGGCTGATGCCGGCTACAATAGAATGATAATACCAAAGGCAAGGATATTACACTATGATGGGGGCTCCTATACAAAGACCCAGAAGAGGTCTGCCCGCCGGAGATTAGAGTATGGACGTAGCCAAATCGTCTATATTAAGAAACATTACAGCATTTTGTCTTATTTCCTCTTTCGCTTGCGTTTTGCTTTCTACAGATTACCAGCGGTATTTAATCCATATTATTCGTTGAAAGATAATCTTAATTATTTAAAGTTGTTGTTGTTTTAAAATATAGGAAAAGATATGAGAAGTTCTTTGTTTGTTGACTATATTTATCTGACGGGTCATGTGAATTTCAATAATATTCATATAAAAGGAATACTTAAACATGATAAAGAAACGAAGTTGGTTCTATTTAAAAGAATAGCCGAACAGCTCCCGTTCCCTTCCGAGCAATATGCGTTGAAGTTGCCGAACTTTCTGGAAAAAAAAGATGGTCATGCATTCCTGAATCGTATTCTTTTTTTGATAACATTAATATACATAAAAATAAGAGTACGTCCGGATAAATATAAAAAAGTTTTTGTTTCAAGCTGTGATGAGATAACCTTAGGCTTATGCCCATTGTGTCGAAATATGTACATCATATGTCATGGAAACGCACGCAATATGGAGAATAGCGTGAAACGTTTTTTTTGTAAGAGATTGGCTCGACACAACTCATTTATTGTATTCAATGATTATATGGCACAGCCATTCTTAAAAAATGGAATCGACAAAATACACATAATATCTCATGGATGCGTTGAGCCTTTAAAGAACATTCAAGACGTGTCGTCTGAGAATAAATACAGTCTTACGATTTTCCATCCGTCCTCTCGTCCTGAAAAATCGTTTGTGAATGAAATGACCGGTAGTAGTCAGCTCCAACGCTTTTTAAAAGAAGAGAACATTCTTCTCATCTTGCGTAATGGCAAAAACGAAAAAGATAATGAAAATATACAATTTATTAACAGATATTTATCAACAGAGGAGTATCGTTCGTTGTTTCTCCAGTCTGATATTATTTTGTTAGCCTATCCACAACAATTTAAATATATGGTAAGCGGAGTAAGTTATGAATGTGTTGCAAATAAAAAAAATATTCTGATTTATGACAACCCCTCCTTAGCTTATTGCTCTAATTATTATAATTACAATGTGTTTTTCAAAGATATCACAGAATTATGTGAAAGAATTAAATATATCAAAAATCATCCGGAAGCATCGTGCATCGTCAGTCCAGATGATTTACAGCCCGATTATTCTCTTATATATAACAATATAAACACAAAGTCATGAAAGTATCTGTAATTATTCCCAGTTACAAGCCAGGCGACTACATTTGGGAATGTCTTGATTCACTGTGCAATCAAACGTTATCCCCCGATAATTATGAAATCATTGTAATACTAAACGGGTGTAAAGAGCCTTGGTATGATAATCTTGTCAGCTATAAGAACGAGCACGAAAAGTGGAACATCGTTATTATACAAACAGACTTGGGTAACGTATCAAATGCCCGCAACCTTGGAATCGACGCAGCACAAGGAGAATATATAGCATTCATCGACGACGACGATTGGGTTACACCAACCTACATGGAGCGGCTGGTTGACGTTTCAGAAAACAATGCCGTTGTTCAAGCTAATGAAATTCTTTTAGAAGGAGATAAGCAGCGAGACTATTTTATGACTCGCGCATATAATAAAAATGTGGGAAAAGAAAAAATCTCATTATTTTCCGGGAGAAGCTTTCTTTCCAGTGTAGTGGGTAAGATTGTACCACGCAATGTTATAGCTGATGACAGATTCAGTCTTCAACACCGTTTAGGTCAAGACTCTTTATTTATGTTTCGCATTTCAAAGCGTATTAACAAATTAAAAACAGCTGCCAACGATGCGGTTTATTATGTGCGCTACCGAACCGATTCGGCCTCACATCGACATCATTCCTATGGCTATAGAGTTAAAATAGCGGTTAATCTTACTTTGAGCTATGTTCGCATCTATTTATCCGATGTGTTTCATTATAATTTTGTTTTTTTCTTGACTCGTGTAGCTGCAACACTACGGAAATTGGGGCAGCGAAAATATGAACGTGATTAAGAATGATGAATTAAAAAGAGAATGGTTTTTACTTTTTGCGTAAGAGCCCAAGCCATTTGTATAGAAATTTGATGCTGATTAATAGGCTGTTGGTATAAACTCCGTTTTCCTTACATGCTTTTACGTCATCGCTAATAAGTGTCAGCTTGCTTTTGAAATCTTTGGTACTGACTCCGCCTGTTCTCATCGTGACAAAATCTTTTTTAATATATTTTGCCTTGAGTCCGTTGCATATGAAAAGTCTTACCATCATTTCAAAATCGGACCCAATTTTATAGTCAGTTTTATAATAGCCTGCTCGCTCATAAACACTCTTTCTGACGTAGAATGAAGGATGTGCCGGCATGAAACCAAAGCGCAGCCACTGCGGGCGGAAGAGTGCAGAAGAGTAATAGCGCACACAACGGTTCGGTTGTCCGCTGCGTATGAAGTGGACATCGCCATAAACACCATCAATGCTATTATCTGCCATAGTTTCTGCCACAGTTTTTATGACATCTCTATCTGTAAAGTAGTCATCAGAGTTCAGAGTTCCCACGACATCACCAGATGCCATTTGCAGACCCTTGTTCATTGCGTCATAGATGCCATTGTCATGTCCGCTCACCCATTTCATTCTGCCGACAAACTTTTGCTCATATTTTTTTATGAGGTTGAGAGTGCCGTCAGAAGAACATCCGTCAATGACAATATACTCTAAGTTTTCATAACTCTGATTAAGAACGGAAATGATGGTGTCTTCTATCGTGTCAGCACTATTATATGCCACAGTAATTACAGAAATCTTCATGTTCATTATCTTAAAAACGCTAAAATTAGTGTTTTATTGTTTTTTTTATACAATTTTAGAAACAGTTTCGCGTTATAACATTGTTGGAAAACGTTAGGCGAATTATCAAGAATACGCTCTATCTTTATGGTATGATGACAATCACCACGTTGATAGGGCTTTATACCAGTCGCGTTGTTTTACGCCAGTTAGGATTTACAGACTCTGGAATATATAACGTAGTTGGTGGCATGGTTTTATTTGTCAGTTTTGTTCAAATCGCCATGGCCAACGCTACTAATCGTTACCTTAATGTAGCTATTGGGGCAGGCGACAAAGAAAATATGCAGCGCACCTTCAACACCTCGTATTTCTTATGTGTCTTATGTTCTTTGTTGTTAGTTGTTATATGCGAGGCGGGGGGAGTATGGTATATGGGCCATGCGATGAAAATTCCTGCGGAGCGTTTCGAGGCGGCTAAGTGGGTGTTCCATATATCTGTTGCCACTATGGTTGCTGTGATGATGAGTAGTCCGTACAACTCGCTCATCTATGCCCATGAACGTATGCATGTTTTTGCGTATATAACTGTTGTTGAGTCTATCGCACGCCTTTTCATTGCACTCTCTATACCATTGTTTTATACAGACCATCTTGTCATCTATGCAATCTTGATATTTGCCGTTCAAGTCCTTGTGCGTCTTGCTTATGCTATATATTCCCGACGTAATTTTGAAGAGTGCCGAATTAGTTTCAGTTTGGACAAGTCGATATTTCATTCTATGCTCAAATTTAGTTCGTATAACATCTTTACGGGCTTAGGTATGATGGCAACCGGACATGGGCTCAATGTCTTGCTTAGTGCATTCTATCCTCCGGTAATCAATGCCGCACGTAGCATTTCCATACAGGTTCAGAACCTCATGACAAAGTTTATGCAAAGTTTCATGCAGGCGACCAACCCTCAAATTACGAAACTTTATGTAGAGAATGCTCTTGAAGACATGCATCGCATGGTCAGTTCTACGGCGCGCTATTCGTTCTATCTTGTCCTGCTGATTTCACTGCCGTTGCTTCTCGAAACAGAATCTCTTTTAACATTGTGGCTGATAAAGTATCCTGATTACACTATTTCTTTTTGCCGTTACATTATTCTTATAACCATGCTCGATGGTTTGGTCTACCCGTTTCTTGTCGGAGCCGCTGCCAATGGTCGGGTAAATGTTTATTACACGGTCATGGGTTTGTTACTCTTTTCTGTAATACCGCTGGCTTGGTTGGGATTGAAATTGGGATATGGGCCAACAACCGTATATGTCGTACATTTATTCGTTGCTATTGTTGTTTGTGTTTGGCGAATAGTGTATGGAGCGCGCATGTTTAAGTACAAAATGTCAAGATTTCCACGCGAAGTTCTCTGGCCGATAGTAAAAGTAACTTTTTTTGCTGTAGTTCCTTCGTTAGCAGTACACGCCATTTTGCCCGGTGGCAACATGGGGATTTCGATTGTTAATTGCATTCTTTCTGTATTGTTTACCATGATTTCTGTATGGTATGTTGGTATGAGCAATGCTGAGCACGACTATATTATAAAAAATATAAAATCCAGACTATGAATAACGTATTGATTATAGCCATTCTTGTCCTTATATGCTTTAAATGGATAGTAATTGCGTTTGTCTTTCCTTTTCAGGCTGCTTATGGAAAATATAAGTCAGCACAAAGTAACTTTTATAAGGTGCTGGCTCTTCCTTATTGGCTCCTTGAGAAGTTTATGCGTGGAGGATGGGAGCGTTATATGATTTTCCAAGTAGGTCATATCCCTTCGTGTCATTTGAGAAAACTTGTTTATCGAGGACTTGGAGTCAAGGCAGACAATAATGTTGTATTTCATTTTGATACGGAAATACGACGGCCGTGGCTTCTGCGCTTAGGTCAAGGTACTATAATCGGGGATCATGCTATTCTTGATGCACGTAATGGGATAACCATGGGTGAAAATGTAAATCTTTCGTCTAATGTGTCAATATATACTGAACAACATGACCATCGAGACCCGTATTTTGGCTTGACCAAGGGGGGAAAGAAAAGTGTCTATATCGGAAATCGCGTATGGCTTGGAAGTAATGTCGTAGTGCTTCCTGGTGTAACCATCGGCGAAGGAGCGGTTTGTTGTGCAAGTGCGGTAATAACCAAGGATGTAGCTCCCTACAGTGTTGTGGCCGGAATTCCGGCAAAAGAAGTAAACCAAAGGCCCGAAGAACTTCACTACGTTTTTAAAAGTAAAGATTCCTGCCGTTTATACTAAATTGATAGGGCTGATTTTAGTTAACAATAGCATGATAAAGATAAAATAGTAGTTTATCGTTTGGGTCAGTACTTCATAGGGAGGACTGCAGTTTTCCATAGGGAGGACTGGAGTTTTCCATAGAGAGGACGGGGGAAAGGTTGAAAAGTTGAAAGGTTGAAAATGTGTAGAGAGGTGTCCTTATCTCTTTTTTTTCCTTGTCAACAGTAATGTCAGTATGCATATAGTGAAGATGACAGCACAAGTGGTCAGTCATGTAGCCCCTTCTCGTTGCAGATATTGTTCAGACGACATAGTTTCCTTGACGTGGGTCTTCTCCCGCTTTAAAAAGTCAATTAGTTTTTTATAGTTGCCGTTGGCTATGGCCTGAGTCCGATTGCGTGCTACTTCGAGCCATGCTATTTGTGCACTCACTCGTTGGACTCTATGCATTATTGTGGTATTATCTTTCGCTTGTAATTCTGCACGATTCAGCATTTTCTTTGCTTTCTTGATAAAGGTATTTGTAAGAATAGGGTCGTTTTCGAAATATTTGAACTTGATATGGCTATTGTCAATGACTAAAGATTTGCATAATTTGTAGTATTTAAAAATCTCTTCATTTGCTTTACCATAAAAATCGTGGATGAAAATTTGTGCAAGCGAATCGACATCTTGTTTCGGATTCCACAGCAATTTACATAGTAGCCATGCTTTCAGTTCTCCAAATTCGCCGCCTGAGTTTAGGTATTGTCCTTCTTCTAAAATACCAAGGACTCCATGCTGCGAGAAAAAGTCAATATTAGGTCCCATGGCCTCAAAATTAGGAAATGGTGCTAAAAATTGGAAGAAGCCAGTGGTATAATCCCAGATGAGTATATTCTGAGTTAACTTGCTCCATTCTAAATAGTCATTTTGAAATATTGCATTCTCTTGACATTTCTCAATGGGATGAGAGAAACAATTTGCAATAGTTGAAAGTCTGATAATCACATTGTCGTGTGGCTTAATATTTTTTGGCGGCTTTTGTGTATATTGATAAGCAAATGTTGCTACATATTTTTCAGGATATTTTTGTTTTACATTGTCTGCTATTTGGTTTACAAACCAAATCAGTATGCCGGATTTCCCTCCATATTGTAATTCTAACTGCTTGCAACTATTACACTCACATGCATAGCTGTTGTCGTTCTGGCCAATGCAGTATGCCCAGAAACGAGGATGACGACCGATGCTGTCTAACAGATTCTTTGCCACTTCGTGAAGTACATTCTTGTTGCTTAAGCAAAGTTGTCCGTTTTCAGTACGTTTCCCTTTGTACAGACTATAATATTCTGGGTGAGATTTGAAATATTTTTTGGGAGGGAGCAGCTTGTGCATGGTATGGTTTCCCCATATAGCAGGTTCACCTCCTCCATATTTGTTGTCTTCGTTTACATAATAGCCTGTATTCTCCATGTTATGTGCTTTCCATGCAGGGTTAGAACTGTCATGATAATACACCTGCCGCCTTGGAATGGCTGGTGATTCTTGGCGATACAATTGTGTGGGGAGGTCCCACTTCCCCAATTTTGGAATATGGGTGTAATTGGCTGTGTACCAGTGGACGCCTAATTGTTGTTCCAAAAAAGCATAGACGCCATACATGGTTCCCCGCTGCCGACCACCATAGATATATAGATTTTCCCCTATTGTGCGGTAAGTGAAACTTTCGTCATTAGAGGGCAATACAATGTCGTTTGACATGCTTCGTACAATATCGTTAATTCCAATGAATATATGATGTGGCTTTTTCTGGGTGGTCGATGAAATCGGAAAAGTGGCGCCACTGATTTTGTATAGGATATCTTTTAGTTCTTCGGCAGATGTCTTTTCAGAAAGGCTTGCGTCGGTTGACAGAACGATGTCATAGGTCGTTTGGCCATTGTTGAACAATTCTGCAGAGTGGGCCTTTGAAGATAGTGAAAGAACCACAATGGTAATATACAAATATAGTGAATTTGAAAGGGAACTAAATTTTGTCATGATTTATTATTATATTTTTTAAACTTAATACAAAAGTACATAAAAAAAAGAACGTTGCAAAAAAAAATGGTATATAATACAATAATTCAAATTAAAAAGTGTTATAAATAAAAACGCTTGCAATATGAATTCGGCTTTATTTTTCATGCTGGGTGCATTTGTGGTGAGTTGTGTGTGTGGGTTTATCTTCATTCCGCTCATCATGAATTTCTGCCAGAGGAATAATCTCTACGATATACCCAATTCGCGTAAGGAACACCACAATCCGGTTCCCCGGCTTGGGGGCATTTGCTTTTTGCCCAGTTCTTTGCTGGCTTTTATCATTGCCCTGTCGGTTTTTGACCGGGTGACGGGAAAAGAGCAGATTGTCATTGGCGTGTGGACCTGTATGTTCTGCATCAGCCTTTTGCTCATCTACGGCGTCGGACTGGTTGACGACATCGTGTCGGTTTCGCCGCGTACAAAGTTCATCGTTCAGATTGTCGCGGCATCGTTAATTCCGCTTTCCGGCCTTTACATCAACAATCTCTATGGCTTCATGGGTATTCACGAATTGCCATATTGGGTAGGAGTGTTGCTCACGGTGTTTATCTTTGTCTTCATCGACAATGCCATCAACCTCATCGACGGCATCGACGGGTTGGCGGGCAGCCTCTCGCTGATAGCCTTTGGCGGATTTCTCTATTGCTTTGCCAAAGAGGGCCTGTGGGTCTACTGTATCATGATAGCCGGATTGATGGGGGTGCTGGTTTCTTATCTGTATTTCAACATCTGGGGAAAGGCAGAAAAGAATAGGAAGATTTTTATGGGCGACTCGGGCAGTCTGTCTTTAGGATTTATTCTGGCATTCTTGCTGGTGAAGTATTCGATGGACAATCCCAATGTGATGCCCTATCGGAAAGACTGTCTGCTGTTGAGCTACACGTTGCTGGTTGTTCCGGTATTCGATGTTGTACGTGTTATCTTCAAGCGGTTAAAACTTCGCAAGCCTTTGTTCCATGCCGATAAGAATCATGTTCACCATAAGCTGATGCGTGCCGGACTTTCGCAGCGTGGGGCTCTGAATGTGATTATTGTCCTGGCTTTGTTTTTCGTTGCGTTCAACTATCTACTGGCCGATTATATCCGTATTACGTATATCGCATTAATTGACGTTCTGCTCTATACGCTGTTCCATTTGGTGGTAAATCGGTTTATACGCTTTGCGGGTGAAAAGTGAATAGGGCGAAGTGAAAAGGTTACAGTTTCTTGAAACTTATTCTTAACGTTTCGGACTTGAGAATCATTTTCGAGCCGCTCAACGACTCGATGGCAAAACTTTCCTCCGTCTTATTGATGCCATACGGCTGTAAGAGCTCTGGCGTTTCGAGAGGTTCGTCGCCTCCCATACGGTCGTATCTGAATGGCTCGTTAATGGTGAGCGTGCCTCCCGTCTTGTTAAAGCGCGTCAGGCAGTCTGTAGCATTGTGGTTTCTGCAACTCAGGCTTAACAATTTTCCCTGAAAAGCCCAGAAAAACAAGTCTTGCGAGTAGTCGGCAACCCCGCCGGTTGCCAGTGTGTCGATGCGTTCGATGTGCCAATAGCCGTCAAGCTCTCCGTTGTTCGAGCCTTCCAGTTCGCACGAGGTCATGGCCAGCATGGCGGTGAAGACGACGGTGGCTGCTATGATGATTTTTTTCATTTCTTCTTTCCTTTCTTTGTCAGTAATCCTGTTTTCGATATGGTAATCTGTCCTCCGGCGTTATGGCCGAGAATATGTCCGAAGTCCATGCCGTAGGCTCCTTTGATGTTCCAGTTGTGGGGTAGGGTGTAGTCGGCTTCAAGCATGAAGCTGACGTTGTGGTGTTTCTTGGTATAGGGGTTGGAGTATGTTCCCAGACCTTCCTGATAGGTGCCGAGCAGACGATATTGCAGGTTTTCGGTCGGCCTGCCTGAGATGCCTGCGTGGAAAGCCATGAAGCGGTTGTCTTTCACTTCGATGCTGCCGTCTTCGTTGTAGATTGGCGATTGGAAGAGTGGGTTTCCGATGACCTGTCCCCAGTGCTGCCATCCGTTGGAGATGTAGTGGTTGTAGAAGTTGTCGTTACCACCGATGTGGTCGGCAATGGTCTTGGTGTGGTCGTGATAGATGGGGCCGCTCTGATATTTGGTGTACATGTATTCGACGACGATGTCGCGCAGCCAGCTGCCATATTTCAGGTTGAGCTCCATACCAAGCTGCCAGTCTTTCAGGTCGTAGAGGAAGTATTTACGTTTTACGCCGGTTGCCCATCCTTCGCCGGTCGTATAGCCGTTGTAGTCGACGAGCAGCATGCCCGAGTGGTCTTCAAAATATTTGTCGGCATAGAGTCGCAGCCTCCATGTGTCTTTGTTGTAGTTGATACGCATGAGCCACGAGCCGAGCTGGTTGCCCGAAACGTTCTGGTAGGTGGTCTCGGTCGATTCGGCACCGCCGGGCATGAAGGCGTGCCATGCGCCTTTCAGTCCGCCCTCGTTCGTGATGGTGGTCAGTGTGCCGTCGGCATTGACGGCATACGAGTTGCCTCCGTAGATGGCAGCCATCTCCAGTCCCAGTTCAAGCGACAACGGATAGTAGTCTTCGTCTTTTCCTATGCGCAGATAGCCCGCTTTGCTGTGATAGAGTTGCTTCTCGCTGAATTTCGATTTACGCTGAGTGAAGTCGGTCTGCCAGTTGTCGTCGGTCAGCTTACCGTAGGCGATATGTCCTTTCAGCTGGAACCATCGCCCCAGTATGGGCACAGTCCAGTAGTCGGTCAGCGCCAGTCTCACCTGCGGCACAGGACGGCTGTTGATGCCGAGCGTCTGTGCACCGCTGCTGAGACGGTTGTTTCTGAGTTCCATCGGATATTCCTTGCTGCCCACCGACAGCGTGCCATGTAGCCATCGGGCTTCAACAAACGCCTGCTGCACAATGGCCTTACTGGTGTAGTGAAGGGGAGCCACGAGGTCCACCCCATAGCCGATGCCCCACCGACGAGTCGAGTCGGCCGAGAGCGGGCGGATGATGGCGGCACGCAGGTAGCCGTTGTTGCTTTCGAGCGAGCTCAGTCCGAACTTGTTGGCGTTGAGCCATAGCGGAGTCTTGTTGTTCGAGAACGACCCTTGCATCTCCACCTTGTAGCCTAAATCGCGGCTCAGGTCGGCCTTGTCGGGGTCGACGTCGTCGGTCCATGCTTGAGCTGACACCTGTAAGTTTGCAAGAGTCATGCCAAGCAGAATCAAGAATTTTTTCATTTTCAGCGTTATTATATATAATGTAACGCGCAAACCCCTGTTTTATTGCATAAGCAATATGGTTTTCGTTTTTTTAGTTTTCAGTTTTTAGTTTTAGTTTTTGGTTTTTGGTTTTTAGTTGACGGTTAAGGCTAATAACTAAAAACTGATAACTAAAAACCGAAACCCAACTTTTAGGGATTTTCCCCCGAGGGTTTAGGGTTTTTCCCTTGCGGGGCATAAAAAAGCATCGTATCTTTGCAACGTGAAATCATAACATCGAATAATAACAATTTAAAACCATACAACTATGAAAAAGATGATGTTTGCCCTTGCAGCACTGTTCATGATGACAGTCTCGGCACAAGCAATGAGTTACGAGCAGGCTCGCCGTCAGGCATTGTTCCTGACCGACAAGATGGCCTACGAGTTGAATCTTACCGACGACCAGTATGAGGCCGCCTACGAGATCAACCTCGACTACCTGATGGGAGTCAACACCGAGGCCGACCTCTATGGCATCTACTGGGAGCGCCGCAACCTCGACCTCAGCTACATCCTGCTCGACTGGCAGTATCGCAACTATCTCGCCGCCAGCTATTTCTATCGTCCCCTCTATTGGCGTGCAGGCTACTGGCACTTCGGCATCTATGCCCGCTACCCGCATCGCGACTACTTCTTCTTCGGACGTCCTTACTTCTACAACGTCTATCGTGGCGGACACTCTTGGCACAGCAATGGCGGACGCTCTTGGTATCACGGACGCAGCTTCGGCTCACATCACGGAAACAATCGCGGCGGCATGCGCGACGGCTTCGACCGTGGCGACTACGGACGCGGCGGCAAGCTGCCCTCGAATAGCAACAACCAGGGCCGCACCTTCGGCAACCGCAACCGCAACAACGATAACGTGAACGGAACCAATCGTGGCGGCTTCGGCAATCGCAACAATGGTGGCAGCGTTGGCAACAGCAATGGCAACAGCCGCTTCGGTCGCTCGGGCGACAACCAGGGCATGCGCGAGAGCAGCACCCGCACCACGGCACCCAGCGTAGGCAGCAACGGTCGCATCAACTCGTCGCCCCGCACCATCGGTCGCCGCTTCGGAGGCACCTCTGGCAGCAGCACCGGAACGACCACAACCCCGACGACCACCACGCGCCGTCCGTCGGTATCAGCACCCTCGCACAGCACCAGCCCGTCGCGTAGCGTCACCACTCCCTCACGTTCGGTAAGTCCCTCACGCAGCATCTCAACCCCCTCGCGCTCGGTAAGCCCGTCGCGCAGCATCTCAACTCCCTCGCGCTCGGTAAGTCCCTCACGCAGCAGTGGTAGCTCTTTCGGCGGAGGTCGCATCAGCAGTCCCTCGCGCAGCATGGGTAGCAGCGCAGGCCGTTCAGGCGGTGGCGGCACAAGCCACTTCGGTGGTCGCCGGTAAATGACGTGAATTAAGAATTAAACGATAAGAATTAAGAATTATGATTACTTCTCGCGGTCAAAAGACTGCACGTGAAGTAATCATAATTCTTTTTTATTCATCATTCATATTCGTTCGGAAAAATCAAAATAAATTTGTCTTTTTCTCTCACTTAATCGAAATTTTCGTATCTTTGCAGCATGAAACAACTTCAGAGCTCATTCATTCGCGCGCTGTGTGCCATTGTCGTCGGCGCGCTCCTGGTTAAGTATCGCAGCGACATGGTCACATGGATGACCATCGCCATTGGCGTGTTGTTCTTCCTTTCGGGCATCGTCTCGTGCGCAGTCTACTTCGTCGGTCGCCGTCGCGCTTCCGACATCGAGGTCTACGACGCCGAGGGCCGTCCCGTCGTAGCCAGCCGACAACTCATGTTCCCCATTGTGGGTGCCGGCAGCATCATCCTCGGCGCCATCCTTGCGTTCATGCCCAACACCTTTGCCAACGGACTGGTCTATGTGCTGTCGGCCTTGCTCATCCTTGGCGCCATCGGTCAGTTTGTCAGTCTGGCCTCCATCCTGAAGTATAGCCGCGTAGGCTTCTTCTGGTGGGTAGTGCCGTCGCTGCTGCTCATCCTCGGCATCGTGGCCATCGTGCGTCCGCAGACCATTGCTGCCGCCCCGCTCTTCGTCATCGGCTGGGCGATGATGGTCTATGGTGTGGTCGAACTGGTGAACGCCATCAAAATCTACCGCGTGCTGCGACCGTTGCAAAAGGCTGCCGCCGCAAAAGAGCTGGCCCAACAGAATGCAGCCGAGGAGGCTGTCGTAGTGACCGAAGAGGCCGAGCCGACCGTGCCCGCAGCCGAAGAGCCCGTTGCCCCGCACGACGATGCCGCCGAGGTCGTCGACCTGAACAGCGAGCCAGAGTTGTAGATAAAATGTAAAAATAGTAAAAACAATGTTAAATACAACGGGGCTTTCCATGTGCGAAAGCCCCGTTTTTTCGTCCGTTTGTTTCAATCTGTATAAATTTCTGCGAAAACAGCCCGTTTTTTTGATGAATTGTTATTGGTTTGAGAATCAGGAAGTTAATCGTTGCCTTCCCTCTAATCCCTACCATCTTGATTTTTGAAACATATATGTTTCGGCTGCGAAAGCTAAGCTTTCGCCTTCCGAAAGACGGTCTTTTGATGTGCAAAAGACGGTCTTTTGCAACCCCAAACATATATGTTTCGCAAACGAAAGGTGAAAAAATGGAGGCAAAAAGCAACTTTTCGCACTTCGATTTGCCGGTTTTTAGTCTTTTTACAACGTTTTGCTTGTAAATTGAAATGTTAAAATCAAAGTTTGAATTTTGCTTTTTTTAAGATTTTTGAGCGTTTGAATGATTATTATTTGCACGAAATCTTTTTTATTGTTACCTTTGTCTCGTCAATACGTTTACTGTATCTGTTATTTCAGACCAATGTCAATAGGACTGTTGCTTGTTTCGTGGTTCACGCTCGTCGAGCTGAACTGTGAAAACTTGTTCGACACGCAGCACGACACACTGAGGCAGGACACCGAGTTCCTGCCCGAGGGTTCGCATCACTGGACACGCACGCGCTACTGGCACAAGCTGAACAGGGTGGGGCAGACCATTCTGGCTTGTGGTGGCGAGGGCGAAGACTGGCAGTTGCCCGACCTGGTGGCGCTGACCGAGGTGGAGAACGACACGGTGCTGCGCGACCTGACGCGTCGATCGCTGCTCAGGCAGGCCCGCTATGAATACGTGATGACCGACTCGCCCGACGAGCGCGGCATTGACGTGGCCCTGCTCTATTCGCCATTCTCGTTTGCTCCGGTGACACATCGGAGCATCAGGGTGCCGCTGCTCGACGACATGAAACCCACGCGCGACGTGCTCTATGTGGCTGGGCGCACGATGGGAGGCGACACGCTGCACGTGCTGGTGGTGCATGCGCCGAGCCGAAGCGGTGGCGAACGCGCCACGAGGGCGTTCAGGATGCAAGTGGCGCGGTGCATCGCACAGACAGCCGACTCCATCAGGGCTGTTGCGCCCGACGCCCGCATCGTGGTGACCGGCGACTTCAATGCCTATCGGGGAGAGGCGTGCCTCGCCTTTCTCGAAGAACGGGGCTTGCGCGACGTGACGGCAACGGCCGAGGGTACGCACGGGGCGAAGGGCACCTATAAATATCACGGGCTGTGGGCGAGTCTGGACCACACGCTCTGCTCGACAGCCATGGAGCAGCGCGTGGCCGAGGCTTTTGTCATGGACGCGCCCTTCCTGCTCGAGGACGATGAAAAGTATGGCGGCGTGCAGCCTCGGCGCAACTATCTCGGTCCGCGCTATCTCAACGGCTTCAGCGACCACCTGCCACTTGTGGTGCGGTTTCGCTTTAACAATTAAGCACTAAAAAAGTTTGCTCGTTTGGCAAATTTTGCGTAATTTTGCGGCTTGAAATCAATAAACGAGATAAAAAAGATATGTTTGAGAATCTAAGCGAACGACTTGAACGAAGTTTCAAAATACTGAAGGGTGAAGGCAAAATCACCGAGATTAACGTTGCCGAGACATTGAAGGACGTGCGGCGTGCGCTGCTCGATGCCGACGTGAACTATCGCGTGGCAAAGAATTTCACCGACCGCGTGAAGCAGAAGGCGCTGGGCATGAACGTGCTGACGGCCGTGAAGCCCGGACAGCTGATGGTGAAGCTGGTGCACGACGAGCTGGCCGAGCTGATGGGCGGCGAGGCTGTAGGCCTGAAGCTGGAGAACCGTCCGGCCATCATCCTGATGTCGGGTCTGCAAGGCTCGGGAAAGACGACGTTCTCGGGCAAGCTGGCCAACATGCTGAAGACCAAGCAGCACCGTCGGCCGTTGCTCGTGGCGTGCGACGTCTATCGTCCGGCTGCCATCCAGCAGTTGCATGTGGTGGGCGAGCAGGTTGGCGTACCCGTGTGGTCGGAGCCCGAGTCGAAGGACGTGGTGACGATTGCCCAGCATGCTATTCAGGAGGCCAAGCAGAAGTCGTATGACACGGTTATCGTCGATACCGCCGGCCGGTTGGCTGTTGACGAGGAGATGATGACCGAGATCTACAACCTGAAGCAGGCACTGCAACCCGATGAGACGCTGTTCGTGGTCGACTCGATGACGGGTCAGGATGCCGTGAACACGGCCAAGGAGTTCAACGACCGGCTCGACTTCGACGGCGTGGTGCTGACGAAACTCGACGGTGACACCCGTGGCGGTGCTGCGCTCTCCATCCGTACGGTGGTGACCAAGCCCATCAAGTTTGTCGGTACGGGCGAGAAGATGGAAGCCATCGACGCCTTCCACCCCTCGCGCATGGCCGACCGAATACTGGGCATGGGCGACATCGTCAGTCTGGTGGAGCGTGCACAGGAGCAGTTCGACGAGGAAGAGGCCCGACGGCTGGAAAAGAAGATTCGTAAAAACAAATTCGACTTCGACGATTTCCTCGGACAGATACAGCAAATCAAGAAGATGGGCAACATCAAGGACCTGGCTGCAATGATTCCCGGTGTGGGCAAGCAGATTAAGGAACTTGACATCGACGATGATGCCTTCAAGGGCATTGAGGCCATCATACAGAGCATGACGCCGAAGGAACGGGCCAATCCCGACATCCTGAACCAGAGCCGGCGCATGCGTATCGCAAAAGGGTCGGGCACGAACATTCAGGAGGTGAACCGCCTGCTGAAACAGTTCGACCAGACGCGCAAGATGATGCGCATGATGACCGGAGGAGGCATGAGAGGCATGATGGGACGAATGCCGGGTATGCCGAAAAGGTGAAATACTGTAATCGACAATTGATAATCGACAGTTATCAATTGTCGATTATCAATTAAGAGTTATCAATCTTCAAACATAAAAACATGCAACTCATAGACGGAAAAGCAACGGCAACGGCCATCAAGGCCGAGATAGCCGAGGAAGTGAAGAAAATTGTGGCAGCTGGCGGCAAGCGCCCTCATCTGGCTGCCGTGCTCGTGGGGCACGACGGCGGATCGGAGACTTATGTGAAGAACAAAGTGCTGGCTTGTGAGCAGTGCGGCTTCAAGTCGTCGCTCATTCGCTACGAGGCCGATATCACCGAGCAGGAACTGCTCGCATGTGTGGCACGGCTCAACAACGACGACGATGTGGACGGCTTCATCGTGCAGCTGCCCCTGCCCAAGCATATCGACGAACAGAAAATCATCGAGGCCATCGACCCGCGAAAGGATGTCGACGGCTTTCATCCCCAGAATGTCGGGCGCATGGCCATAGGGCTACCCTGTTTCATCTCAGCTACTCCGCTCGGCATCATCACCCTGTTGAAGCGCTATAATATCGAGACCAGCGGAAAGAAGTGTGTTGTTCTCGGTCGCTCCAACATCGTCGGCAAGCCGATGGCTCAGCTGATGATGCAGAAACAATGGGGCGATGCCACGGTCACCGTCTGCCATTCGCGTTCGCAGAACCTGAAGGAAGAATGTCGACAGGCCGACATCTTGATTGCAGCTATCGGAAGGCCCGGTTTCGTGAAAGCCGACATGGTGAAGGAGGGTGCCGTGGTCATCGACGTCGGCACGACGCGAGTGCCCGATGCCACGCGTAAGTCAGGTTATCGGCTCTGCGGCGATGTGCTGTTCGATGAGGTCGCTCCGAAATGCTCTTACATCACACCCGTGCCTGGCGGCGTCGGTCCGATGACCATCTGCTCGCTCATGCTCAACACGCTCAAGGCAGGAAGAAAAGAGTGAAGGTTGAAATGCAGAATAAATCAAGACCAACAGAAGCTACTGCTTACTACGAGCAGGGTAATGCTTTGCGGCGCGAGGGCAAGTGGGCCGAAGCCATGAACTGCTACATGGAGGCCATAGCACTCGACCCCGACTCGCCGGCCGTGGCAGCCAGGCAGATGCTCGAAGACATCATGAACTTCTACCACAAGGATGCCTACAACCCTTGATTTGAATTGTTTATACTAACTAAAGTGTTTAATTATATGGTAATAAGGAAGATTTTATTAATGTTTGCATTGCTTTTGCTTTCTACTTTAATTAGCAAAGTATCTGCACAATTTTTGACACTGCATCATGCAGATGGCACAACTACTGATGTGGAGTTATATATACAGCCTCGCGTTGAATTTACTGCCAGCAAACTTTTACTCACCTCACCTGTTCTAAGTATGGAATATGACGTAAAAGATATTCTTCGAATTACATACAAGGGTGTGCCTACTGAAATCTTTACCCCACAAGACGATGCGGGATATATGTTGGATAGTGACCGCTTGGTCTTTCATCATGTTAAGGACGTTAGAAATATCGCAGTATATACGTTGAATGGAATTCGTGTCCCGGTCAGCATTGCCCACAATGCTGATGAGGCTTCGCTCTCTATTGCTTCGCTTCCGAAGGGAACTTACTTGCTAAAAGCCAATGGAAGAACCTCTAAATTTCAGAAGCCATGAAGAGACCAATATTTACTTTTTGCCGGTTAGCGCTAAGTGTGCTTCCCGTCTTATTTCTACTTCCAGTACAGGCGCAAGATGTCGAGGATGCCTTTTACATCTATCGTAATGACGGAGGCTTTCATGCCTTTTTCCGCGAAGATGTTGACAGTATCACTCATTCCCACTACGATGCAGACAGCTTATACTACGATGATGTGGTAATGCAGGTAGTTTATACTGCTGACAGCATTTATAAAATACCTTTAGCCAGCATTGACAGTGTCGCTTTTGTCACCCCTGAGACAAAATACAAGAGCGAGGTCGTGCATCTTGACCCCTACTTGCCGTCATTGCAGACCGTAGATGGGATGAATCTTACATTTGACGCATATTTGGCAGGACAAAAGACACCGCGTGTGGGCGATATCTTGCTTTATGAGAATTTTACTGACCAATTCCCTATGGGTTTTGCTGGACGTATCGAAAAACGAACTTCAAATGATGGTATCATGACGTTTATATGCGACAGTGTCAGCATGGAAGAAATCTACGACCAAATTCTTTGCTATGGATCATATACCGCGATAGACGCTCCTGAGGCAGATGGCAAGATGTTGAGGCTCGTACCAAAAAGAAAAATCAGTGGTGACGGCAGTATCTCAACAGCTTTAGAATTGAAGGGTTCGGTTGGTTCCAAAAACTCTCCTTTATATTTGAATGTAGACGGGCGTCTTGGACTTGATCTGCGTCTTACGTTTAAGTTCAATGCTGGCGAAGAAGCTTTTTTTGACATGTCTTTGTCACCGGAGTTGCGAGTGGGTTTAGAGGCTGGTGCGAAAGGAAAACTCGGTGGAGATAATGTTTTGGAGAAGAAAGTTGAAATGCTTACAGTTCCAATTCCCGGTACACCGTTTTTACTTAAATATAAAACTGGTCCCAAGATAATTCCCCAGCTTGAGGCTTCTATATCGGCTAAGACAGAGGCAAGGATTGGACAACGATTAGGTCTTAAGTATCAAGATGGGAAGTTCAGGGGCTATGGAATCAACACAAGCAAGTGGTTTTCCACTCCCGATGTGGATGGCTATGTAGATGGGAGCCTATTTGCAGGATTGTCGAGCGAGGTTGGTATTTATTCATGCGGGGAAATTTTTTCTTTAAAATTGAAGAATGAGGCTGGTGCGGAGTTTAGTGCCAATTTAACGGCAAACATTATTAATTCCGATAAATACAAGGAGCTTCAGAAAGCCAAGTTTGATGTTAATCTAAAAGCATCTTCAAGTATCAGCGCGGAAGCCAAGTTTTTAAAGTTTTTCAAAGCGTCGACAAGTCTTAGTTTGCTCAATGTCAATTATAGGGCTCTTTCATACAAACTGGTGCCTTCGTTCCAAAAACCTGTTGTTTCGGTAAACAGGTCATCGGTAGATATTTATGTAGAACCGCAAGAAGATTTGCTTTTCCCTGTCACAATTGGATTAGGCGTATGGGACAAGAAAGATGTATTAAAACAGTCGAAATACAGTACCTCCATTTATCGTTTTAAGAAGAACTGGCCTAGTGGTGAATATAACGTCTCACTTAATGAATTCGTCCCGAATCTGCTTTACACAGCGCGTCCTCTGCTGAAGTTATTTAGTAGAGCAATTGTAGCATCACCTGAAGAGACGTTTATCGTAAACGCAACGCCTCTGACACTTGATGTTGACAATGTAACAGAGACTTCAGCTAAGGTGTATGGACAAATAGACGGACACGAACTTCTCTCAAGCAATGTGCCTTACGGGATTGGATATGTTGAAAAAGATAAGACGGAAGAAACGTTGCTTCGTGTGGCTGAGAAAAATGAAAATGGCGAGTTTTCTGTAAATATGAAAGGGCTTCAACCGGGGACAACCTATAATTATTATGCTTACTTGATAGCAGATGACTTAATCATCAGAGGAGAAAAAAGAACATTTACGACAAGTGTGCAGCTCTGTCCTGATGAAAATCACCCCCACTTAATAGACCTTGGTTTGCCAAGTGGTACAAAATGGGCCTGTTGTAATGTCGGAGCATCAATGCCTGAGAATTTTGGTGGTTACTATGCTTGGGGGGAGTCTGTGGAGAAAAGTGTATACGAAGAACAAAATTATAAATATTGGATAGATAAAAACAATAATGGAGGATACGACGAAAACGAATATGTTAATATTGGAGATAGTATCGCAGGCTCTAATTATGATGCAGCCCATGTGCTATGGGGAGGAGACTGGCAAATGCCCACCATAGACCAATGTTTGGAATTGGTGAACAATTGCAATTGGACAGATGGCTTTGTTAATAGAAATGGTATAAATGGGCAAATAGCGACAGGAGCGAGCGGTGCTTCCATATTCCTGCCGGCTGCAGGAAAACGTTGGTCATCTTTCCAATTTGATGTAGGTACGGGAGGTTGTTACTGGTCATCTTCTACAGACCCTGAAGGCTCTGATTATGTTTATGGATTAAGAATATCAAGTGATTTTGTACCTTGTCGTCTTACCACAAATGGTCGTTTTGATGGTTATTCAGTGCGTGCTGTCGTCACACCTAAATAAGTAAGTCGCAGAATTAATATAACATGTAGTTCTTTTAATCGTGGTACTTTTTATGCGTTTTATGTTATGCTAAATATAAAATACAAAAAATGTGCCACGATTTTTGTTTGTAATTGTTTTCTTCAATTCAAAAATAATTATTACTTTTGCACGGTTTTATACGCATTTAAATAAAAGCGTGATTGTGCGCTGAGTTTATAGAATAAATAGATATGGCAAAGATAAAAGGAGCTATTGTGGTGAACACCGAGCGTTGCAAGGGCTGTCAGCTCTGCATCGTGGCGTGTCCGAAAAATGTGATAGCACTGGCCGAGAAGCGTGTCAATGTGCACGGCTATCCCTACGTGGAGGCTGTGCGGCCCGATGATTGCATCGGCTGTGCATCGTGTGGCATTGTATGTCCCGACGGGTGCATCACTGTTTATAAGAAACAACGATAACGTTGACAATTTAAGATTATGGAAGAAAAAGAAGTTGTGTTAATGAAAGGCAACGAGGCCATTGCCCATGCAGCCATCCGCTGTGGGGCTGACGGCTATTTCGGCTATCCCATCACACCGCAGAGCGAGGTCATAGAGACGCTCGCCGAGCTGAAACCTTGGGAAACTACGGGTATGGTGGTGCTGCAGGCCGAGAGCGAAGTGGCTTCTATCAATATGATTTATGGCGGTGCTGGCGCAGGAAAGCGTGTGCTCACCTCGTCGTCGTCGCCCGGCATTGCCCTGATGCAAGAGGGTATCGCCTATATGGCTGGTGCCGAGCTGCCCGGCGTATTTGTCAATGTTCAGCGTGGCGGTCCCGGTCTGGGTACCATCCAGCCCTCGCAGAGCGATTATTTTCAGGCCACACGAGGCGGCGGCAACGGCGACTATAATGTCATTGTGCTTGCCCCGAACT